>NZ_CP082322.1:2726610-3053220 GCF_019884725.1 Leucobacter tenebrionis
ATCAGCGGCAGCTCCCTCTCCGGTGAGCGCACCGAGGCGCTGCCCGGGTGCGAGACCGGGGCCGACGCGAACGACGACGCGGAGTGCCGCATGGCCGCCACCGCCGATTCGCTCGACCGGTACTGGGAGGGGCAGGTCGACGGCTACCGCTCTCCGGCCGACGTCGTGCTCTACGACGGGCAGACCCAGTCGGGGTGCGGCACCGCGTCCTCCGCGACCGGGCCGTTCTACTGCCCGTCCGACCAGGCGATCTATCTCGACGTCGCCTTCTTCGACATGCTGAGCGGCGACTACGGCGCGTCCGACGGGTCGCTCGCGCAGATGTACGTGCTCGCGCACGAGTGGGGCCACCACATCTCGAACCTCATCGGTACCCTGCAGCAGGCGGGTCGCGAGACCGGCCCCGCGTCGGGGTCGGTGCGTCTCGAGCTGCAGGCCGACTGCTTCGCGGGAGCCTGGGTGAAAGACGCCTCGACGGTCACCGACGACGCCGGCGTGCCGTTCCTGCAGCCGGTGACGCAGCAGCAGATCGCAGACGCGATGAGCGCGGCGGCGGCCGTGGGCGATGACCACATCATGGAGTCTGCCGGCGTCGAGGTGAACCCCGAACGCTTCACGCACGGCACCTCCGAGCAGCGGCAGCGCTGGTTCCAGGCGGGCTACCGCAGCGGTCCCGCCGCGTGCGGCACCTTCGACGTGCCCGCCTCGGAGCTGTAAACACGAGCGGAGCTCAGCCACAACTGGAACCCGACAGCCCGGCACCCAGCAGTGCCTCGCGCTCAGCGCCGCTTACGCTTCTTCTCAGCGCGGCGCAGTGCCTTGGCGCGCTCGGCCTTCTCCTTCGCCGCTGCGAGCTGCGCGCCTCGGCTGCCCGGTTTCGGTCCAGCCTTCTTCGCCGCAGGCTTCGGCTGGGTTCGCTTCGCGGGCTTCGAACCGGCACGCGCGCTCTCGTCGTGTGCCGCAGCGGGGCGCGAGCTGCGAGCGGTGCGGCCGCGCATGATGCCGACGAGCTGCTGCACGTCAGGGGCATCGCGATCCAGATCCCAAGTCGCCCAGATCGTGCTGCCCGCGAGTTCCGGGTCGCCGACGACGGGCACGACGGCGTGCTGCCTCTTGTCGATGAGGTGCCGGGCGAGTGGGAGGGGGAGCAGGATCGCGCCGGCCCCGGTCGCGACGAGTGCGAGGGCGGCCTTGACGTCGGCGGGCATCCAGGAGGGGTCGCTCCACGGCTGCGGGGCGGGCCACTCGGCGAAGTGGTCGGGGTGGTCGAGCAGCGTGACCAGCTCGAGATCGTCGATCGAGACGTCCGAGGCGTCGGCCAGCTCGTGGTCGGCGGGCACCACGAGCGACACCGCTTCCGTGTAGAGCCGCATCGCGTGCCGGGTGGGGGCGGGATCCGAAGACCCCTCCGGGCGTTCACCGGCACGCGCGCGCTCGAGCATCACATCGACCTCCGTCGGCCGTGCGCCGCGTCCGAAGGGTGCCTCGACGGGGACGAGTTCGAGTGCACGTCCGCCCGCCTTCTCCCAGCGCCTGGCCCACTTGCCGGGTGCTGTTCCGCGCGTGAAGCCGAGACGCAGCGCGGTCGGTTCGGCTGCGGGGGCGGGGGGAAGTTCGGGATCGCTCACAGCGCTATCTTCGCGTAGATCTCGTGCGTGTACGGGAGCCGTGCCGAGGAGAGCGCGATGCGGTAGTGCTCGGGCGATTCGACGTGCCGCAGCGGGGTGCCCTCCTCGACGTAGTGCGGGTGGGCGAGGCGCGCGTGGCCCTGCGGCGGCAGCCCGCTCGCCGGCACCACCCGCCACCAGGGGACCGCGTGCCCGTAGAGGGCGAGGACGCGGCCCACCGCACGCGGCGCCTCGGAGCCGATGGCGATCCCGACGTCCCCGTAGGTCATCACGCGACCGGCGGGGATCCGCTCGACGATGTCGAGTACCGCTTCGACGAACTCCGGGCTGGGCATGAGTCCAGGGTACGCCTCGGGGAGGATCGAGGATCGAGGATCGAGGATCGAGGGTCGAGGATCGCAGGTTGCGGATCGCGGCGACCATCGACCCGGCCTGTTTGTATCGAGCCGACCCGCGATTCGCGCGCATTCTCGGCCGTCTCGATAGAAACAGGCCGGGTCGACACAACCAGGCCGATACAAACAGGCCGACACAACCAGGCCGACTCGGTCCGACTCGGCCTGCAGTGTGCCGCTACCCGAGCGAGGAGACTCCGAGCAGCGTGCCGATCAGGTATGTCGCGGCTACGGCGATCCCGCCGAACACGAGCTGCCGCAGCGCGCCCGAGAACGGGCTGCGGTTCGTGAACCGTGCGGCCGCGAACCCGGCGGTGAGCAGCCCCGCGCCGCCGAAGGCGAGCCCCCACCACAGCGTACCGAAGCCGAACAGGAACGGCAGCACCGGGATGATCGCACCCACGCTGAACGCGATGAATGACGAGACGGCGGCCACGAGCGGAGACGGTCGGTCGTCGGGGCTCAGCCCGAGCTCGTGGGCGAGGTGCACCTTCAGCGCCTGCTCCGTGTTCGCGTGCACCTGCGTCGCCGCGTCGCTCGCAGTCTCGGGGGTCATGCCCAGGTGCTCGAACATCTGGGTGAGCTCGGCCTGCTCTCCGACCGGGTTGCGGTCGAGCGCCTCTCGTTCGGTCTGCACCTCGACCGCGAGCTGCTCGTTCTGGGTGCGCACCGAGGTGTACTCGCCGAGTGCCATCGAGATCGCTCCGGAGATGAGGCCGGAGATGCCGGTGATCGCGATGATGCCGGGGCTCGCTCCCGCGGCCGCGATGCCGGTGATGAGGCCGATGTTCGAGACCAGCCCGTCCATCGCCCCGAATACCGACGCCCGCAGCCAACCCGAGCCCGCCGAGGATGAGTGGGTGTGGTCGTACTCGTGCGGGTTGGCGATGTTGAAGGGGGTGTCGTTCATGGGATCCTCGGGAGTCGGACGCTGCCCGTCACCGGGGCAGCGCTGAGCGGAGCGGCCGGTTCGGGGCAGGGCATTGCCGCGCGGAATGCCGCGCGACCGCAGCAACCGTAGCAAGGTTGCCGAGCGAGGGAGAAGCCCGGACTGAAGCTCGGTCCGGCGACGGTTCGAAGTTCGCCTGGGCGAACTTCGAACGCGTGCGCGCGGGCGTCATTCGGGGCTGCTCGGCATCTCGGGAGCCGCGCGGGAGCGGATCCTCGCACCCCGCGGCGAGGGATCGGAGCGCCGCCGGACCGAGTGTGCGGGATCAGGGCGCGGTCAACCGCAGCACCTCGCCCTCCCACCGCGATCGCAGCCAGCGATCGTGCGTCGCGATCACGAGTCCCGTTCCCGACTCGGGATCGACGGTGAACTCGCGCAGCGCCTCCTCGAGCTCCTCGACGAGTGTGAGCGAGAGGTGGTTGGTGGGCTCGTCGAGCAGTAGCAGATCGGGAGGATCCGCGACGAGCGCGGCAAGCGCCAGCCGGCGGCGCTGACCGACGCTGAGGGTGCCGACGGGGCGCCCGATATCCCGCTGCGCCAGCAGGCCCGTGGCCGTGAGCGGAACGGCGTCCGCTATCTCGAAGCCGACCGCGTCGACGTAGGCGCGTTCGGCAGAGCGATCCGGGTGTGCGAACTCCACCTCCTGCGGAAGGTATCCGACGCGCGTGCTCGGCGCGGTCTCGAGCTCGCCGCGATCGGGGTCGAGGCGGCGGGCGAGGATCGCGAGCAGTGTCGACTTGCCCGCACCGTTCGGGCCGGTGAGCATGATCCGCCCGCCCGGTTCGACCTTCAGCGAGGTCTCCCGGAGCCGCCCCGCGAGCGCGACGCGATCCGCGCGGATGAGCGGCGCGGGCGCCGGTTCCGAGCGAGAGTTCCGGGCGAGTCGGTGATCGCGCTCTTCGCGCTCGGCCCGCGCCCGCTCTTCGCGCTCAGCCCGCGCCCGCTCATCGCGGAGTCCCGAAGCGCTGCTATCGGGCGAGGGAATGCGGCGAATCGGGACTCCGCGTTCAGAGGTCGACGCGAGCCCGAACCCTTTGAAGCGCAGCGGCTCAGGGGGCCGCCGCACGCGCTCCCGCTCGAGCGCCTCGAGGCGCACGCGGGCGTTGCGGGCGCGGCGGGCCGTCACCCGCGCGTCCTTGTCGGCGTAGAACTTGCGCGTGATCTTCGCCTCCGACTTCGACTCGTGCTTGCGGTTGACCTCGCGCGATCCGACCTCGATCTCGTGGATCAGCTCGTCCCGCTCGGCGGTCTCGGCGGCGTAGCGGGCGCGCCACCGCTGCATCTCCGCCTGCCGCGCGGCGCGCGCGGCGGAGTAGCCGACGCCCCAGAGGCGGATACCGAAGCCCGAACCGGTGTCATCGGTCGACGGGTCGTCGTCGGAGGACTCGGTCGCCGCGGGTGCCGACGCCGTCGCGCGCTCGGCGTCGGCGAGTACTCGTGCGGGCAGCGGCAGGGCGTCGAGGTCGAGGATGCGCGTGGTGACCGCGTCGAGCAGCGCACGGTCGTGGCTCGCGACGATCACGATGCCGGGCCAGCTGCTCAGCACGCGTTCGAGGTAGGTCGCCGACGCATCGTCGAGGTGGTTCGAGGGCTCGTCGAGCAGCAGGGTCTGCGGGGCCTCGAGCAGCAGCGCCGCGAGGGAGAGCCGCAGGCGCTGGCCGCCCGAGAGCTCGCCGATCGGACGGCGCTCCGAGATGCCGCCGAGCCCGAGCCCGGTGAGGATCTCACCCCTGCGGGCCTCGGTAGACCAGGCATCGGTCTGCTCCGCGTCCTCGAGGGCCCGGGCGTAGGCGTCCGCCACCGCGGCGTCTTCGGGCTGCTCGGCGAAGCGCGCGCCGAGGCGCTCGATGCGGGTGAGCGCGTCGAGCGCGGCGCGCTGGGCGTCGTCGAGCACCGTCGCGAGCGGGGTCGCATCGGGGTAGGGGAGCTGCTGCCTGAGCAGCCCGACGGATCCGGGCAACGTCACGGTGCCGGAGTCGGGCGTCGTCTCCGGGATCGGCGCGTGCGGCGCGTGCGGCTCGTTCGTCGCATTCGATGCCGGCCTGCTCGCCGCGCTCGCCGCCGGCGTACCCGGCGTACCCGGCTCACCCGGCACGCCCAGATCGCCAGGCGCTCCAGGCGCTCCAGGCGCTCCCGCCGCAGCGATGATGCCGAGCAGCGTCGATTTGCCGGTGCCGTTCTCACCGATGAGGCCGATACGGTCGCCCGGCTTCGCGGTGAACGAGATGTCGCTGAGCACGCGGCGGTCGCCGTAGGTCTTGGAGACGCCGTCGACGGTCAGGTGGGTGGCGCCCTGCGCCGATCCCGCGCCCTCCGAAGCGGGGCGGGAGGCCGCGCGGGTCGCGGCGGTGAGGTCTGGAGCTGTGGTGTGCGTTGCGGGCATGGTGGCCGCCTCTCGGAATCGGGTGTTCCGCGGGGCTCGGCGGGGTGCTGCGGACTGCGCGCGGCTGTCTCGTGACGTGGCGGGCGGCGGGTCGCGTCCGGTGAACGACGAGGGCGATGCCGGATCGCGGTGCGGCGCCGGGGTCCTACGATTGCGCGGTGGCGCGAATTCGCGGCGATGCGACTGCGCCCGACGATCGTGCGGACCGTGCCGGAGTGAAGTGCAGCTTCCCCGGAGCCGTCATCGGCGTTCGAATCGAGGCCGGCGGAACCGAACTGGGGTTTGGAGCTGCGTTAGTTCTTCACGCCCAAGAGTGTACGCCACCGACGACGGGAGCGCGAGCCTTTTCTGCTCCGAAGCTCTCCGCCGGGCCCTCCTCGCCGCCTCGGTCGGCCGCCCCGGCCGCGGAGCGCGTCGAAGGGCCGAATCCGTGCGCTCGCGAGGTGCGACCGGCGTACGCTGGAAGCCTGGCGACGGGAGAGCAGACATGACGATGGAGACCAGCGGACGGATCACCGCGACGGATCGGGGTGCGGATCTGGCGCTCGCGCGATCCCTCGCCCTGCCCGCCGAGGAGGCATGGGCATACCTCACCGATTCGGAGCTGACGGAGCAGTGGTTCGGTCCGTGGGAGGGCGACGGGCGCACCGGCGGTGCGGTGCGGGTGCGCATGCGCTTCGAGGATCACGAACCCGCGATCGGCATCCGCATCCTCGCGTGCGAGGCGCCCGAGCGACTCGTGCTGAAGGCCGAGGACGAGGTCGGCGGCTGGCACATGGAACTGCTCGTCGAGCGGGACGGCGACGACTCGCTGCTGACCTTCGTGCATCACCTCGATACCCTCGACGAGGTCGGCGAGATCGGGCCGGGCTGGGAGTACTACCTCGACCTGCTGGTCGCCGCGACCGAGGGCACCGAGCGGCCGAGCTTCGAGAGCTACTATCCCGCGATGCGCGAGGCGTATCTCGACATGCGCCCGTAGGGGTGCGAGGCCTCAGCCGGCGGAGAGCGCTGCGACGACGTCCTTCGCGGTCGCTTTCGCCGATCCCGGGTTCTGTCCCGTGACCAGCCTGCCGTCGACCACGGTGTGCGAGATGAACGGGATCCGCGCCTTCTCGTAGTGCGCGCCGCGCTGCTTCGCGGCCTGCTCGGCGTTGTAGGGGACCAGGCGGTCGACCCGCGCGAGCTCCTCCTCCTTCCACGAGAAGCCGGTCATCCGGCGACCGGCGATGAGGAGCGATCCGTCGCTCAACCGCGTGTTGAGCAGACCGCAGTAGCCGTGGCAGACCGAGGAGACCACCCCTCCGCGCTCGAAGATCTCGCGCGTGATCCGCTGCAGGCCCTCGCTGTCGGGGAAGTCGTACATGACCGCGTGACCGCCGGTGAAGTAGATGGCGTCGTAGTCGGCGGAGTCCACGTCGTCGGGGTGCAGCGTGCGTTCGAGCAGAGCCATCTTCTCCGGGGCGGAGAGCCACGCCTTCGAGGTTCTATCGGAGTTCGGGAACTTCAGGGAGCGCGGTTCGAGCGGCGAGGATCCGCCCTGCGGGCTGACGATCGACTGCTCGAAGCCCTGCCGCTCGAAGACCTCCCACGCGTGCGTGAGTTCGGAGAGCCACAGCCCGGTGGGGTGCTTGGGCTCGTCGTAGTGGCCGACATTGGTGACGACGTGCAGGATGCGTGCGGACATGCGAAGCTCTTCTCTTCCGGTGTCGAGGGGTGCGGCGGATCAGGCTGGGCCTCCGAATGCGCTGCGCAGCGCCCCGACCGAGCCGCGCACGCGGGAGGCGACCGCAGATGGATCGGACGCGGCGAGTTTGCCGTCGAGATGGAGAAACGCGAGCCCGTGGGTGAGTGCCCACAGGGCGACCGCGAGCGAATCGTGGTCCGCCCCGGGGAAGACGTCGCGCAGGGAATCGGCGAGCAGGGCGCGCAGTTCGGCAGCTGCCCGCACTCGATCGTCGTTGCTGTCGTCGCACTCCTGACCGAACATCAGCTTGAAGACCGCCGGCCGGTTGAGGGCGAAACGCACGTACGCGACGGCGAACTCGATGAGCTCTTCCTCCGACCGTGCGGGACTGCCATCGAGCGAGAGGCGCTGCCTGAGATCGTCGAATCCGCGCACGGCGAGCGCGGATTCGAGTGCCTCCCGGTCCGCGAAGTGCCGGTATGGGGCGGTCTGGGAGACCCCCGCCCGCCGGGCCACGGCGCGCAGGGAGAAGTTCTCGCCGGCCTCCAGCATCTCGCTCGCGGCCTCGAGCAGGGCCGTTCGCAGATCGCCGTGGTGGTAGGCGTCGCGCGCTGAAGCTGGCACCGGGGATCCCTTCGTGAATACTCCAATGTGAGCAGTGTAAACATTTTTGGTCGGGGTGGCAATAGCTTGTCTACCGAACGGACTCCGCCCGCCGGATCACGGCAGCGCGAATTCGTCCGACTCGAAGTTGCACCGCCGGTAGCAGAGGCCGTTCTCATTCGCGTAGACCTCGGGCGAGATCGCGAAGACGCCGATGAATTGGTAACCGCTGCGGCCCACCGCGTCGCGCACGCGCGCGAAGGTGATGCGTCTCGAGGTGTCCCAGTGCGAGCTCTGGTGCGTCGCCTCGTACTCCTCGCGAGTCACCCCGTACTCGAACGGGGGAAGGGGAATCTGCGACTCTCCCCGCAGTTTCCTCGACTCGTTCTCCTGTCGGGCATCGCGCCTGCGGGCGACGGATTCGGGAGTCGGATCCGCCTGGCCGATCCACGCGCGATCGCCGTCGGGGAAGAGCACGTTCAGGATGCCCTTCGAATTCGTGGAGCGGTACCTGCCGTCGGCGTCGGCCTCGCTGAGCGTCGGGCACCACACGGCGAAGGTGTCGTCCAAGCGGAAGTTCGTCTGGAACGTGCTCGCCCTCCCCTCTGGGTTGCCGCGTCCGAAGAGGCGGCGGATCTCGCCGTTGTGCGCGAACAACCACTCGTCGGAGACGCGGAGCACGCCCGCATCGCGCGCCTGCTCCCAGTCCTTCCGTGCGGTGTCCCAGGGTGTGAAGCCGGTCGCCCAGTCGAAGGCGCCCTCGGTGACCGCCCGCTTCCGCTCCCGGATCTGTTCGACGACGTCGTCGAGCGTGGAGAGGATCGCGTTCGGCTCGACCACGTTCCCCTCGGCGTCGGTGACGACGCTGACGCGCAGCTCCAGATAGTCGGGGATCACCCGCGCGATGTCGCTCGTGCGCTGACTGTCCGCCGCCCGGGCTTCGCCGCGGGAGAAGTGCTGGGCCTCGTCGCACTCGACTCCGAGGTGCAGCTGCGGGAAGTACAGGTCGATGAACGCGTGACGGCTGTCGGTCTCATCGCCGTCGTTCTTGACTCGCGCCAGGTTCGCCAGGCCCACCCCGGTGCTCGCGGCGCGCCGATTCACGTACTGCTGGGTCGCCGGGCGGAGATCGGGATCGCCCAGCGCGTGCCAGATGTGGTTGACCACGAAGCTCTCGTACTTCTTGCCTCGGGTGCGGCCCGAGAACGTCGCCACCAGGTACTCGAAGTTCTCGCGGTTCATGTCGTCCCTCAATTCTGTGCGGAGTCGGCCCGGGGTCGGTTCCAGAGTATGGGGGACCACTGACGGTCTTGCGCTGATCGTGCAGCGGTGCACTGCTGTGGGATCCTGATCCTCCGCACCCGCCGAGAGGCTGATTCCGCAGCTCCTCCCTCACCGAAAGCTGCGAAACCCGCCTCTCGAGGGGTGCGCATCGGGAGCGGGACGCGAATCCGCCACTGATTCGACGGCGGTTCCTTCACCTGTTCAGGGTGTGGCCCGAAGCGCCATGTGAATGGTCGGGTACGGCCGGCCATCCCCATCGAGGTCGCTCCGGCCGACCTGTCTGAAGCCCCGACTGAGATAGAAGCAGAGAGCCCCGCTGTTCTGCTCGTTCACGTCCACCCTCGAGACCGCCTGGTTCTCGATGACCTCCGCGAGAAGCGCGGAGCCGATGCCCTCGCCGCGGACTGCGTCAGAGACGAACAGCATCTCCAGAGTGCCGTCGAGCACGCCTGCGAACCCGACTCGTCGCCCGTTCCTCTCGGCGACAGTGATCCTCACGGCGGGAAAGTAGTCGGTTGCGAGGCGGGATTCGATTCGGGCGAAGTCGGATTCGTCCAGGAAATCGTGGGTGGCACGGACCGCGCTGCGCCAGATCTCGATGAGTTCCGCGTACTCCTCCGGACCGCGGCCGGCTCGGATGTTCAACTGGGCGGTTCCTTCTTGCACGGGCCGATTCTATGACCCGCGCGGCCGAGGCTGCTCTGCGCCCTCGCCTCGAGGTCGCCTCAGCGCCCTGAACCGTCACCGGGGCCGAGTGAGAGGCGCATTCAGATCGCGTAGCCCTCGACCGGCCCCTCGGTGTTCGGCTTCCATCCGAGCGCGGGCGCGACGTGCTCGGCGAACGCCGAGAGCACGTGCAGGTTGTACTCGGGGCCGAGCTGGTTCGGGATCGTGAGCATGAGGGTGTCGGCCGACATCACGGCCTCATCGGCGCGCAGCTGCTCGATGAGGCGGTCGGGGGTGTCGGCGTAGGTCTTGCCGAACGTCGAGCGCAGGCCGTCGATGATCCCGACCTGATCCTGACCGTCACGACCGCGCACGCCGAAGAACATCTCGTCCTGCTCGCTCACGAGCGGGAAGACGCTGCGGCTCACCGAGACGCGCGGGGTGCCGGCGTGCCCGGCTTCCCGGTAGGCGTCGCGGAAGCGGTCGATCTGCTCGCGCTGCAACTCGTGGAACGGCTGCCCCGTCGCCTCGGTCAGCAGGGTCGAACTCATGAGGTTGAGCCCCTGTCGACCGACCCACTCGGCGGAGTCGCGGGATCCCGCACCCCACCAGATGCGGTCGCGCAGCCCGGGGGAGCGCGGCTCGATCGCGAGCCTGCCGGGAGGCGCCATCTGCGGGTCGCTGTCGACGAGAGGGTCGCCCTCGATGGCGCGCATGAAGAGATCGAACTTGTCGCGGGCGAGGTCGGCGCCGCGCGGATCCCTCGATCCCGTGTACCCGAACGCCTCGTAGCCCCTGAGCGCGGTCTCGGGGGATCCCCGGCTCACGCCGAGCGCGAGCCGACCCTCTGCGATGAGGTCGAGCGCCGCCGCCTCCTCCGCGAAGTACAGCGGGTTCTCGTAGCGCATGTCGAGGTTGTAACACCCGCGACCCGGCGGGCTGCCGCGGGCGCGTGCGCCCTTGGCCTGGGTTGACGGGGCAGCTGAGTCGACACCGGCAGGAGGTCACGCGGACACTACCGCCTCCAGCGAGGCCACTCCGGCATCCCGCGGCCACACCAGGTCCCCACGAGGCCGGCGACCCAGCGGACGGAGACGAAGAGGGCGTAGCCGGCCCCGGAGAGGCCAGCGCCGACCACGAGCCAGCGCCCGATACCGAGCCACACGCTCCCGTCCACGTCGAGCGCCCACTGAGCACCTGTGATGAGTCCAGCGACGGCCATCCAGAGCCCGGCGATGACCACGGCCCCTGGCAGGAGCGCGAGGCACATCGCGGCGGCGGCCGACCAGAGCTGTCGGGCCTCCAGCTTCGCCGTGGCGGCGATGATCCGTTCGGCCCGCTCGTTCGACGCGTCGAGGTTCGCCGTCATCGTGGCAGAGGCTTCCCCGGCGACCTCCTCGACGGCCTTCTCGACCCGCTCCTCGGTGCGCTTCTCGATCCGCTGCACCGCGCCGCCGACCTGGCTAACGAGCTTCTGGTTCGCCTCGGCCTGCACCTTGAGCCCGTCAATCGCCGAGGCCGTAGCCGCGTGATTCTTCTGCGCTTCGGCGATCAAGCTCTGCGAGGCGCTCTGCAGCCGCCTCCCGTCGAGACTTTGCACGAACTCGCTTAGCGTGCTCTCGATCTCGCTCAGCCTGCTCTCGACGCTCGCGATCTGCGGCGACGTGCTGACGGACGGCTGCGAGGTCGATGCGCGGCTCATCTGCGCCAGAGCGCTCCGGACCTCCTCCTGCGTGCTCTGCTGCTCGGCGATCAGCGCGGCGACCTTCTCGCGCAACTCCAGCATGGCCTCGGCGGGGCTCATCGGCATGGTCCTTCTCCTTGTTCTCGTGAGTGTGGGTGGTGGTGGGCTCGATGACCTCGAAGTCCCATTCGTCCTCGGCCTCGACGACCGGGGCCTGCTGCGCCTGGAGGCGCTGGAGGTTCTGGGCGAGGTCGGCGTCGGTGTTCTCCGCCGTCCACCGCGAGCCCAGCGCGCGGGCGCGTACCTTGCGCTCCTCGCCCTCGTCGTCGGTGAACCTGTAGGACACGCCCGTGCGGCCCCGGTAGACGATCTCGACGCCCTCAGCGTCGGCGCGGGCCTTCCAGTCCTCGCGGCTCGTCGCGTCGGTCAGCGACCGCTCCAGTCGCTCGGCGAGATCGTCCTTCCAGATGTACTCGCCGGAGGCCTTCTGTGCGATCTCCTCCGGCGTGCGCCGGATCGAGCGGTTCCGCTGGGCCATGAGCTCCGCATTGTCGAAGCCATGGCGGGCCGCGACCTCATCGACCGTACGGCGCAGGCGGTTGATGTCCTTCGCAGGATGCCGCCCGTTCATGCTGCGCCCCGTCTCCGGGTGCACGGCGCTGATGTAGATGTGCGTGTGCGTCTTCCCGACACCGTCGGAGCCGAGGCCGTCGGTTTGCGTCGCGAGGATCACCGGGTGCCCGGCGCGGATGCGCTCGGCAACCTCGCGAGACTGCTGGTGCGCACGCTCGACGGCCTCGGGGTCGTTCGGGTCGTACTCGCTCACGTCGTAGCTCAGCACGACGTGCACGGCCTGCACGTGCGTGCCTTCGACGACCTCGCGGCCGTTCTCGTCCAGCCGCGTCCGCAGACCGTCCTTGCCGAAGCGCTGACGCGTGGCGCGCCACTCCCCGGCGGCGGTCTCGGGCGCGCAGTCGAGGCCGTCTACGAACCAGGAGCGCGGCTTGTCGGACCCGTCGTGCGCCAAGCCCGTGGTGAGGTAGCGGATGCCACCGGAGGCGTTCCGCGAGCTGCGAGGCGGGGGTGCGGCTACCACGGCGACACCTCCCGCACGCGCTCCGCGAGCGCCCCGAGGTCATCGAGCCCGCGAGCCAGATCGGCGCGCAGCTCGTCGAGCTGATCGGGCTCCGGTACCTGCCAGGACTGATAGGCGTCGCGGGTCAGTCGATAGAGCTGTCCGACGCCGCGATTCAGCTCCGTGCGAATGCCGCCGAGGGCGTCGAGCAGCACCCGGTAGTCGTCCGGATCGACCGCCTTGCGCTCGATCGGCGCAGGCACCGGCACGCCGTCGATCAGCCTCCGCACGGCCTCGGCAGCGGAGCAGCCGGAGGCCGCCCGCAGCGCCTCGACCTTCTCGCGCTGCTCGTCGGTCATCGGCACGCGGAGCTTCCCGTGGAACTGCTTCGGCCGACCCAACGGCTTCGCCGTACGGGTCTGCCTCGCAGCTGTACTGTCCCGGTCCGCAACATAACGAACCAACCCTTCCGGCCCCGGAAACTCGCTACGCTCGTTCCCGTTGCCGTCAGGGACGGGGGCACCCACTGCACTCGCTGCGCTCGTTCCGTGGGGCCCACCCCCGTGGTTCACCCTGCTCAGATCGTCCGCGGCGGTGCTCATGCCGCACCTCCGATCAGCGCCAGCGGCACGTCCGGGCTACGCACCGCGAGCCCGCTCAACAGCTCGACGACCGCGCTCTCAGCATCGTGCTCCGCGGAGGTCTCCGGGCCGTAGGTGAGCGTGCGCGACGGAGCCACATGCTGGTGGTAGGCGTTGCCGTTGACACCCGGCGTGTGAACGGCAGCCGGGAGGTCGCACTGATGCCACTCGTAGGGCTCGACCTTCCCGATATGCTGCACGAGGTAGCGGTTGATGTCGTCGGCCCGGTAGACCTTCACGACCGACGCCAGGCGGCGGATGAACTGGTCCAGCGCCTCGTCCACGTTGCCCTTCTGTCGGGCGTAGTAGAAGAATTCGACCGGTTCGATGGTGGCCGTGATGACGATGAGGCGCGGAGCCACCTCGCCCTTGTTCTTGTAGCGGGCCTTCGCAGGCGAGGCGTTGTACGGATCGAGCAGCAGCAGCCAGTCGTTCGCGTCCATCGCCGAGGCCCGCAGGTCGTCCAGCAGCAGCACCTCCTCACCCCGCCAGTCATCTAGCGGGTTCCCCGTCGCGGCCCGATAGACCTGCCACCGCTCGCCGTGCGCGTTCGCCGCATTGATCGCCTCGGTGATGAAGTCCGTGGCGAACCTGGTCTTGCCGATACCGGCATCCCCGTGGATGTAGACGACCATTGTCGAGAACTCACCCGCGCGCAGCTTCGCGGCTGCCCGGTACGCGCGGCGCTGACCATAGGCCGACAGCGCGTCGTCGATCTCCCGCTGATGCCGAGAGTAGATGTCGAACAGGTCATCGGTGAGCATGATCTGATCGCGCGTGATCTCGCCCTGGAGCACCCGCTCGCGCATGTCCTCGAAGTTCTCGGCGACGACCTTCTTCTTCACGTGGGCGCGGCCCTTGAGCCACGCCTCCCGGCGCTGGGCGTCGATGCCGAGGTAGTCCGGACCGCGCACCGTGGCAACCTCCGACGGCGCGTACTGGTGCTTGTCCGCGTACTTCACGTGCGTCAGATACGACAGCATGTTGTCGTAGGCGTACCGGCCGCGACCCGGCTTCTCGACGTACTGTGGCTCGACACCGATTGCGAACGCCAGCCGATCCAGCGGCGCGCTCTTCGCACGGCTGGCGAGCTTGATGACCGCGTGCAGGTGCTCGGGCTTCGGCTCGACCACGTGGGCCTTCTCCGTGTCGCTCCAGACCTCGCGCTCGTCCTTGTCGTGCACGATGCCGTAGGCCTCGGTGACCTCGCAGCCGATGGCCTCGAGCCGCTGCACCACGTAGGCGAGGATCGTCCCGGCCCCCTGCTGGAGCAGTGCGGCACCGTTCGGATCCTCGGCGGCCCAGGTCCAGTACGACGGATCGAGGTACTGCGTGAGGCCGATGCTCGTCGGGTTGTTCTCCCGCTTAGCCACGACGACCACCCCCGCTGCAGGCGGCGCGGAGGGTCTCAGAGGGGGTGCGGGGCCTAAATGACCCCCTAATGACCCCCAAATGAGACCCTAAATGAACCCGTGGGATCACAGGGGCAGTGGGATGCGGGATCCGCATGTTGGCGCGGAAGTTGGAGCAAAGCGCGGCAATCGACAAGCCCTTGCCGCGCCCGTAGGAACGAATTAGGCTCCCGAAACTCTTGGAGTACGAAACCCAGACGAAGTTGCGGGCGTCAGCGTGCATCAGCGACCACCGCCCCGGCCGTAGCGCTTGATCACGGCCTGGTGCGTGACGCCGAGTGCGTCGCCGATCCTGGCCCAGGTCACTCCGTCGGCGCGGGCGTCGGCGACGGCGATCTCGACGGCTTCCTCCAGCACGGAGCGGAGCACGCCGAGGTCGTACAGGCGAGCCTCGGAGTCGGAGAGGGCAGGATCGCCCTGACGCCAGCGGAACGCCTCGACGTGATCGAGGGCAGCGGAGTTCGCGCTCATCAGCGACCACCGCCCATCACGGAAGCGACAGCGGCGCGCTGGCGCGGGGTCAGCGGCGTGAGCGCCAGGCGCTCACCGGCGCGGCGACCGGCGGCACGGGCGGTGGCGATGACGTCATCCAGGCCCTCGACCTGGGTAGGAACCACTCGGCCCTGATCGAGGTCAGCGGTGCGGGTGTCCGTGGTGGACATGAAAAACTCCCGAAGATCGTTCTTCGGGAGTTCCAGGAGCCCTCACGCCTGGCGACCTTTCGGTCGGAGCTTCGACGGTGGCCTGCCCGTCGGGGATAGCTTTCAGTTCACCGGGGGTGTCTCACCCTCGCTCGCACGAGGTTCACTCCGTTTACCTGCCCGGGGACGTGCCACCTCGCTGCCCCCGCGGACCACGAAGCGCCGTCCATTCGCCTCTGCAACTTTTCTACCATGAGTCGACTCACCATTGCAATGACGAGTCGACTCATGAGTCAGTCGCGACGCGGCTCTATCCGAATGAGGTCAGGGTCGAACTTCACGTGACCAGGCGCGATGGGCTCGATGGTCACCGTCACCAGCTCGTCCACGAGCATCCGGCGGCGGTCCACGTCCAGCTCCTTCCACTTCGACTCGACGACCTCGCGGCGCTCCGCGGTGCCGACCGGCTCGTCCACGTCCGCGAGCAACTTCGCCGCCGCCGACACCGAGCGGTCGAGCAGCTCCGCGTCGATCTCGTCGATGCGGGCCTTCACGTCGTTGATCGCCGCGGTGATCTCCAGCACGGGCTGGTGGATGTCCCGCAGCAGCGGGCTCAGTTCCTTGACACGCTCGACCAGGGCGTTCCGCTCGGTCAGCAGCTCCTCGCGGTCCGGCCCAGCGTCATCCTGCGGCATCACGAGGTCGTGCACGTCCGCCGAGGACAGCCGGGTGAGCACCGCCTCGGTGACCATCGCATCGACGGGCTCCCGTTGGCGGGTGAGGTGGAACTGCTCGCCGCAGCGGTACGTCGGCTGCTTGCGGCTGTTCGTCCCCGAGACAAGCGTCGCGCCGCACCTCCCGCACAGGCCGATCGAGGACAGAAGGTACTTCGGCTGGTTGCCCTGCCTCGCCGACCTCCGCACGTTGTCCTCCAGCTTCGCCACCGCGGCCCGCCACGTCTGCTCGCTGACGATGGGCGGGAACGCCCCGCCCTGCACCGGGTACAGCTCGCCCGAGGCGTAGTGCTTGATGTAGCCAGCGTAGAGCGGGTTCGCCAGCAAGTACCGCACGGCATCGACGGAGAACGCCTGTCCGCGCGCGGTGACGTGCCCGGCACTGTTCAGGTCCTCGCGGATGCGCCGGATCGACAGCGCCGGTTCACCGAGGAACGCGTCGAATGCCCGCCGAACGGCCTCGGCCTCCTCGGGGATCAGCTCGCCATCTCGCGTCCAGCCGAACGCCTTCCAGGTGGACGCCGGGATGCCTTCGGCCCGGCGTCGCTCGTTCGACCTGATCTGACGCTCGGCCTTGCGTCGCGCCTCGAACCGGGCAAGGGCGGCGAGCATCGTCGCGCGGAACTCCCCGTCCGCCGTCGAGAGGTCGATCTCGCCGTCAACGGTGACGACGCGGAGGCCGAGGTCGATCAGGGTGTTGAGGTCCTTCGTGCTGCGCAGGAGACGGTCCATATCCACCGCGACGACCATCGAGAACCGGCCCGCTCGGGCGTCCTCCAGCATCTCGGCCCAACGTGTGCCAGCGCGGCGCTTCTTCGTCGCCGACACCGCGTTGTCCTCGTAGACCTCGACGACCTGCCAGTCCTTGGCCTCGGCCAGCGCCCTGATCTTCTTCAGCTGCGTGTCTACCGTCCAGCGGTCGCCCTTGCGGTCCATGGAGGCACGGACGTACGCCGCGACCTCGTTCGTCCCCCTCAGCGGTACCAGATCGACCATGTCACGAAGCTTACGTGAACGGGTGTCACAACCTCAACATGCGTTAGCGCATGTCGACCACGCCCGTGCCGACCTCGATGCGCTTCGTGCGGGCGGCCATGGCGGTGAGCAGCGGGATCGGCGAGGCCGCTTGACGGGCGAAGTGGTGCACGCGCATGTAGGCGCCGTTCACGCCGAGCTCGTCGGCTCCCTCGGCCAGCTCGATGGTCTGGTGCAGCATGTCCCCGGCGGAGCGCACCCGTGATCCGGGCACGGGGCCGTAATGCCCGAAGGATAGGAATCCGAAAGCTCTCATGGCGGATGCAACGCGAGGCAGGCAGTCGTATTCCCGCGGCTGTGCGACGGGGAACGGATGTCAAGCTTCCTTGACTTTGATGTAAAGGAAACTGTACATTCAGACCATGTCCACGACGAACCCCGCCCCAGCGTCCAACGATTCCCCGCCCCGTACGCCGATGCTGCGCCTGCTCGGAGTTCTCGCCGTCCGGCCCGTGCTCGTGCTCGCCCTCGGCCTGATCCTCGTCGCCGCGAACCTGTCCCTGATCTATGCCAACGCCCTGGTCGTCGTCATCGACATCGCGGCGCTCGCCGCAGTCGGTCTCGCGATGCGCGCCGAAGGCCGCGGCCTCCTCGATCTGTTCCGCCCCTGGCGATGGGTGGACCTGGCCTGGGGAGCGCTCATGCTGATCATCCTGCTGGTCGGATTCCTCGCCTCGAACTTCGTCGCCAACCTCATCGTCTACGGCGGTGCGCCGCCGATCCCGACCGGCGCCCCGAGCGTTCCGCTGTGGGTGGGGATCGTCGCGGTGCTCATCGCCCCGCTCACGATCGCCCTGGCCGAGGAGGCGGTCTACCGCGGTTACGCGCAGCCCCGGCTCGCGGGTCGCATCGACACCGCCCTCGCGCTCATCGTCGTCGCGATCGTCTTCGGGATCCAGCACATCGGATTCGCGCTCTCCTCGCCGGCCGATGTCGCGGCAAAGGTGCTCACGACGCTCTTCGCGGGTCTCATCCTCGGGGCGCTGATGCTCTGGATGCGTCGGATCACCCCGCTCGTGCTCGCCCACTGGGGGCTCGACCTGCTGCTCCTGGGCCTCCCGACGCTGATGCTCGCGCTGGCCTGACGCCGAGCCGGGCCCGGGCCCGAGCCTATCCCGGGTCCGACCCATTCCGGCTCCGACCCATCCCGGGCCCCGCCCGGCGCACCAGCGCGAACGGTACCCCGGGACCATGCGGACGGTACCCGAGGGCGATCCGCGATCCCGCACCTCGCCCGTAGCTTCGTGAGCATGGAGATTCAAACGAGCGATATCGGGCTGGTGGCGCGCGTCGCGCACCTGGGCAAGCACTACGGCGAGGGGCCGCAGCGGGTCACCGCACTCGACGACGTGTCGATCGGCATCAGACGCGGTCAGTTCACGGCGATCATGGGGCCGTCGGGATCGGGCAAATCGACTCTCATGCACGTGATGGCCGGCCTCGACACCCCCAGCGAGGGGCGGGTCTGGCTCGGCGACGACGAGATCAGCGGCCTCGGCGACGCGGCGCTGACGAAGCTGCGGAGACGCCGGATCGGCTTCGTGTTCCAGTCGTTCAACCTCGTGCCCACGCTCGACGTGATGGGCAACCTGCGGCTGCCGTTCGAACTCGACGGGCGCCGCCCGAACGCCGAGGAGCAGCACCGCATCGGCGCGCTCGTCGAGACGCTGGGGCTCGCCGACCGGCTCAAGCACCGCCCGCACGAACTGTCGGGCGGTCAGCAGCAGCGGGTCGCGATCGCGCGGGCGCTCGCCACGCAGCCCGACGTGATCTTCGCCGACGAGCCCACCGGCGCACTCGACTCCCGCACGGGGCGCGAGGTGCTCGGGCTGCTGCGATCCGCCACCCGCACGGCCGGCCAGTCCATCGCGATGGTCACGCACGACCCGGTCGCGGCGAGCCACGCCGACCGCATCCTGTTCCTCGCCGACGGACGCATCGTCGCCGACCGCGGCGCCATGAGCGCCGAGCAGATCTCGGAGACGATGCTGAACCTCGAGACGGTCGTGTCGGGGGCGGCGGCGTGAGCGGCAGGATCCGGGAGCACGCCTCCACCATCGTCGTCTCGGCGCTGTCGTCGCTGTTCGCGGTGACGCTGATCCTGTTCACCGGGATCCTCACCGCCGCCATCGACCCCGCCGTGATCGAGGGGAGCGGCATGTTCCGGCTCGTGCTGATCATGGTGGCCGCCATCTTCATCTTGATCGCGCTCTACGTCGGAGCGATCGTCACGGCGAACACCTTCTCGACCATCATCGCCGGCCGCACCCGCACGATCGCGCTGCTGCGGCTCATTGGCGCGACCTCGGCCCGCGTGAGGGCGCGGGTCGCGGGGGAGGGACTCGTGATGGGGTTGCTCGGGGCTGTTCTCGGGTTCGGGATCGCCGAAGCGCTGTGCGCGGCGGCCGTGGCCTGGGGGCCGGAGCTCGGCTGGCTGCCCGCGGGGCGCGACTACCCCCTGTTCGATCCGCTGACCCTCATCGCGGTCGCGATCGTCGCGCTCACCACGTGGGCCGCGGCGTGGTCGGGATCGCGGCGCGTGGGCAGGGTCTCGCCGATCGCGGCGACCGGCGCGGCCGTCGAACTGCCCGCGGAGCGATCCCGTCGCCGGCCGGCGCGCACGGTGTGGGCCATGATCCTGCTCATCATCGGAGCCGCGCTGCTCGCGATCGGCATCGCTCTCGGCCTCGTCACGCCGCTCGCGCTCTTCATCGCGTTCTTCGGCGGCCTCTTCTCGTTCACCGGCATCGCCCTCGGAGCGCACCTCATCATGCCGCCGCTGCTGCGGCTCTCCGGCCGCGCGCTCGGCTCCGGCCCGTCCGGTCGCCTGGCCGCAGCGAACGCGGTGCGCTTCCCCGAGCGCAGCGCGCGCTCGACCATCGGCCTCGTGATCGGCGTGACGCTCGTCACGATGTTCGCGGTCGCACTCGCGAGCTACGAGACGATGACGCTGCAGGCGTTCGAGAACGACCCCTCGCTGCGGGAGGAGCTCGCGGGCACCCTCGCCGTCACCACCGCGGTCTTCACCGGCCTCGTCGGATTCTCGGCGGTCATCGCCGCGGTCGGGCTCGTGAATACGCTCTCGCTCAGCGTGCTGCAGCGCACCCGCGAACTCGGGCTGCTGCGCGCGCTCGGCTTCACCGGGGCGCAGGTGCGCCGCATGGTGCTCGCCGAGAGCGCGCAGATGACGCTCACTGCGCTCGTCTTCGGGCTCGTGCTCGGCGTCTTCTACGGCTGGACCGCGGCTGTGACCCTGCTCGGTTCCCAGTCGGGCATGATGGCTCCGACGATTCCCTGGCCGATCATCGGCGGCGTCGCGGTGTTCGGGATCGCGCTTGCCCTGATCGCCGCGGCCGCACCTGCGCGGCGCGCGATCCGCGTCTCGCCCGTCGCCGCGCTCGCCGCGCAGTGAGCGCTGCTGCGCGCGGGAGAGCGCGGGAGAGCGGCGAGCGGCGTCTCCCGAGAATGTCAGAGGCCCCGAGTAGGCTGAAGCCATGACCGTTGTGATTGATCCTGCATTCGATCCCGTCCCTTCTCTCTCCCACGCGCCCAGCGTGAGCGTGTCGCCCCAGGCGCCGGCCGATACCGGCGCCCTGGCTGTATTCGTGCCCTCCGAGGGCGAGCTGCCCGAGGGCGTCGCCGAGATCGGCAGGGACGCGCTCGCCGCAGCCGGCTTCACCGGCGGCGAGAACCAGACGCTGCTGCTGCCGGGCACTCCGCTGCGGGTGCTGGTCGGCACGGGAAAGGCGGGCATCGATTCCGACGCCCGTCTGCGCGACGCCGTCGCGGCGTTCACCCGCGCGGCTCGGGAGGAGGCGCGGATCGCGGTCGACCTCTCGGGGTTGCTCGCGTCGGGCGACTGGGACGTCGAGGTGGCCGTGCAGGCCGCGATCGAGGGCGCTGTGCTCGCCCGCTACCGCTATGACGCTCTGAAGAGCGACCCCAAGACGGTGGCGCTCGAGGAGCTCATGCTGCAGATCGGCGACGGGCACGGCGACGACGCATCCGGCGATATCGAGCGGGGCGTCGAGCGCGGCCTGATCCTCGCCCGCACCGCAGCGATCTCCCGCGACCTGGCCAACACCCCGCCGCGCCACCTCAGCGCGGTCAAGTTCGCCGAGGTGGTCGAGCGCCTCGCGCCCGACTTCGGACTCGAGGTCGAAGTCTTCGATCGCGAGGCGCTCATGCGGCTCGGCACGGGCGGCCTGCTCGGCGTCAACGCCGGCAGCGTCGAAGAGCCGCGCATGATCAAGGTCTCATACCGCCCTGAAGGCACCGCTCTCGCGGACGCGGAGGCGCACCTCGCGCTCATCGGCAAGGGCATCATGTACGACTCGGGCGGCATCAGCCTGAAGCCGTCCAACGCCATGCACGCGGCCATGAAGTTCGACATGATGGGCGCCGCGGCCGTGTTCGCGTCCATGACGGCCCTGCGCGACCTCGGGGCGAGCACCGCGGTCACCGGCTGGCTCATGTGCACCGACAACATGCCGTCGGGCAGCGCCACCAAGCTCGGCGACGTGCTCACCATGCGCGGCGGCAAGACCGTCGAGGTGAAGAACACCGATGCCGAGGGCCGTCTCGTGATGGCCGACGGCCTCGTGCTCGCGACCGAAGAGCAGCGCAGGCCCGACGCCATCGTCGACATCGCCACGCTCACCGGCGCCGCGATGATGGCGCTCGGCACGCGCACCGCCGCGATGCTCGCGAACAACGATTCGGTCGCAGAGCAGCTGCAGGCCGCCGCTGACGCGACCGACGAGAACATCTGGCGTTTCCCGCTCGACCACCGCTACCGCGACCAGCTCAAGTCGAACGTCGCCGACCTCTCGAACATCGGCGGCCAGTACGCCGGGGTGATCCTCGCCGCACTCTTCCTCAACGAGTTCGTCGACGGCCTGCCCTGGGGCCACCTCGACATCGCCGGCACCATGCAGTCCGAGAGCGACGACCTGTGGCGCTCGGTCGGCTCGACAGGTTTCGGCGCGCGTCTGCTCGCGGAGTTCGCCGCCGGCTTCGAGAAGCCCGAGGCCGACACCGACACCGATGGAACGGCTGCCGACGATGAGTGACACCGCGGCCTCCGCCTCTCGGCGCTCTCGACGGGGCGGTCGCTCCTCGCGCGCTCCTCAGAACCTGCTCAAGGATCGCGACGCCTACATCGACTACCTCTCCGAGTTCATCGCCGAGGCGCCGTCGTCGTATCACGCGGCGACGGCCCTCGCGAAGGCGCTCGAAGGAGCGGAGTTCGTGGCGCACGACGAGGCCGAGGCCTGGGAGGCGGTGACCGACGGATCGCGTGGCTTCGTGCTCCGCGACGGCGCTCTGATCGCGTGGCGGGCCGGCAAGAAGGTCACCGCTGACAGTCCGGTGCGCGTGCTCGGGTGTCACACCGATTCGCCGGGTTTCTCGGTGAAGCCGCAGCCCGACTTCACGGCCCACGGCTGGAGCCAGGTGGGCGTCGAGGTCTACGGCGGCCCGCTGCTCAACTCCTGGCTCGACCGCGACCTGGAGTTCGCCGGTCGGGTGGTCACTCGCGAGGGCGTCGAGCACCTGGCGCGCACGGGCGCGGTGGCCCGTATCCCACAGCTCGCGATCCATCTCGACCGCGAGGCCAACTCGGGTCTCACTCTCGACCGGCAGCGGCACACGCAGCCCGTGATCGGGCTCACCCCCGTCGGCGGGGCGGAGGAGAGGGCCCCGTCGGTGCTCGCGCTCCTCGCGGACGCAGTGGGGGTGCGGGTCGATGAGATCGCCGCAGCCGACGTGCGCCTGCATGACACGCAGCCCCCGGCCCGCATCGGCGTGCACGGCGAGCTCTACGCTTCGCCTCGGCTCGACAACCTCAGTTCGACGGTCGCCGGCCTCGTCGCCCTGCTCGCCACGGAACCGGCGGCGGGCACCATCGCGGTGCTCGCGGCGTTCGACCACGAGGAGCTCGGCTCCGAGACGCGCTCGGGAGCCTGCGGGCCGTTCCTCGAGGAGGTGCTGGGCAGGATCCGCGCGGGCCTTGACGCCTCGGTCGATGATTCGGCTCGGGCCCTTGCCCGATCGTGGTGCCTGTCGGCGGATGCGGGGCACTCGGTGCACCCGAACTATCCCGAGAAGCACGACCCCCGAGTGCAGCCGCTCGCGGGGCGAGGGCCGATGCTGAAGGTGAATGCCAACCAGCGTTACGCTAGCGACGCTCACGGTGCTGCGCTGTGGTTGCGCGTGTGCGAGGCGGCCGGGGTGCAGACCCAGGAGTTCGTGTCGAACAACACGTCTCCGTGCGGATCCACGATCGGGCCGCTCACGGCGACGCGCCTCGGTATTCGCACCGTCGATGTCGGAGTGCCGCTGCTGTCGATGCACTCGGCGCGCGAGCTCGCGCACGTCGACGACCTGCACGGACTCGCCCGGGCGACTGGCGCGTTTTTCGCGGCCCTGTCATAATCCGGCTCACGTTCGCTAGGATCGTGCTATGAGTGAGATGCAGCAGTCGGGACACAGCGGCGTCGCCCTCTCGCACAATGCTCTGATGCCGAGTGTGCAGCGAATCGGGCAACGCGACATCGAGATCACCTACCTGGGCACGAATGCGGCCGGGCAGCCGACGTGGATCATGTGGAACGCGTCGGAGCCGTACCTCATCGGCATGCTGTCGAGGGGCAAGATGGGGTACCACTTCGAACAGCGCACCAGCTCGGGCGTCATGCTGCACGAGAACATCTCGCTCAGCAGGGTGCAGCGAGCGCTCGGCGGGTGAGCGGCCCCCGTCTGCTGCTCAGCATCGAACGGCTCCCGGCGCGGCGTTCTCGCCCGTCTGGGAGCCGTTCTGCGTGTGCGGCGCGCTGGTCTGATTCGAGGCGCGCTCCGGCGCTCCGGCTGCCCTGACGGCCGGTCGTTCTGCCGGTCGCGATCGGAGTGCAGTCCGCGCCGATAGGCGCGACACGCCAGGGATGCGCGCTTATCGGCCCCGATTTGCACTGAACCCGCATCCCCGCATAAGATCATATCTCGGTAGCAAGCGCGAAAACGCTTCGGCCCCATCGTTTAGCGGCCTAGGACACCGCCCTTTCACGGCGGCAGCACGGGTTCGAATCCCGTTGGGGTCACTAAATACCGAATACAATTGAATACACCATGGCCCTGTGGCGCAGTTGGTTAGCGCGCCGCCCTGTCACGGCGGAGGTCGCGGGTTCAAGTCCCGTCAGGGTCGCCAGTCGAAGAACCCTTCCAATGGAAGGGTTTCTTCGTCTCGGGCGATCGCCATGAAAGTGATTGTCTGGCTCTGTAGCTCAGTTGGTAGAGCGCACGACTGAAAATCGTGAGGTCACGGGATCGACGCCCGTCGGAGCCACTGCGGGAGTATTACGCCCGCTCCGAACCCCCGCGTAGCTTCTACATCGCGGGGGTTCTTTTATTTCGTGACACTGCCCTGCTGCGCTTCTCTGCGGTAAAATTGATAGGTAGTCAATGCCTGCCGTTTACGTCTGGAGATTCGTATGAGTACCACGAACCCTCGAGGTGAATGGGTGAGTCAGGCAAAGCACAGTGCATTCCTTGAGGGCCTGAGAGTCAGCCAGACTTTTCAAGAAGAAAGCGAAGAGTACATCGCCGGCGCCATCAGCTCCGATGAGCTTGTGGAGATGACTCGGGCGCGGTTCGGGCTTGTCTCTCGCACCTGACCCATACATAGATGGCGAAACCGGAGTTCTGTGGAACCTGGTCGAGGCTGAGACTCGAAAAGACCTCGCAGCTGCGGAAAGCGATCTGACGACGGCACGTACCGTCCAACTGCTGGATCACGATCTTATTGAGCATACGAGGGATCTGCTCGAGGTTTGCGCACTCCACCGTCAGCTGTTTCAAGATGTCTACGCTTGGGCGGGGGAGATCCGTACGATCGATATGCGCCGGGGTGAAGGGCACTTCTTCGCTCCGTGCGGGGATATCGAACTCAATGCGCATCATATATTTGCCTCGTTGCGCAGGGAGAACTGTCTGAAAGGCCTGGGCAAGGAGCAGTTTCTCGTACGTCTTGCTGACTTCTACGATCAGTTGAACTACGTCCATCCATTTCGGGAGGGAAACGGTCGGACACAGCGTCTCTTCTGGTCTCGCGTGGCGTTCGACGCGGGATGGGTGCTGGACTGGCGGCCGATTCATGGTGGCCTCTTGGACGAGGTGAGTCGGCTCGCACGCGAAGAAAGAAACCTGCTGCCGTTGCGCGAAGCACTCGAGCAGTGCCTCTTTCCCCTCTCACGGGAGTAGGTCCCAGGACCTTCGACGCACGACTGAAAATCGTGAGGTCACGGGATCGACGCCCGTCGGAGCCACTGCGGGAGTATTACGCCCGCTCCGAACCCCCGCGTAGCTTCTACATCGCGGGGGTTCTTTTTTGTCTGCGGGAGGATGTCCTGGTTCTGACCGCGGACGGGCCGGAGAGCGGTTTCAGGCCGCGTCTGTACGGACACGGCGGTGTTCCTCTTAACTACTCGTGATCGCGCGGATATGGTCCTCGCGAGGTTCGACGAGGTGTTCAGCATAGTCGGGATGCTTGCGCAGCCAGGACTTCACGTATGGACAGACCGGCACGATCCTCGCCCCGTCGACGATGGCGTCGTCGACGGCTGTCCGCACAAGCGTGGAGGCGAGGCCCTGCCCGGCGTAGTCTTTCGAGACGCCGGTGTGGTAGAACACGCGCTCGATCCGCCCCTCGTCGTCGGTGACGTCTACGTAGGCTTCCTCGCCGATTTCCACGGGGCCGGGTGCGTCTGCGGCTGCGTTCGCCTCGGGGCGCTTGTCGATGAGCACATAGCGACCCCTCTCCGTCTGCTTCTCAATGGTGAAGCGATTGTCTGGCACGGTCGCTCCCTTCTGCCGCGGGTTGTCGGTTCCTCTGCGATCTTGGGCTTACTCGTCTCAGTCCTCAGCCGCGGGGTCGTAATCGGGTGAGCGGAAGAACGGGAGCGGGCAGGGGGTCACGTTGACCCGGCGGAAAATCGCCGAAGAGCGCCGGCTTCCCGGCATCGCGCGGATCTGGTGCTTCGAAGCCGAGTTCGGCCTGGTAGCGGCGGCGGAATTCGACGATCTCGTCGTGCGAGCGCCCCACGAAGTTCCACCACATGACGATCTGTTCGCCCAGCGGGACTCCGCCGAAGAGGACGATGCGAGCCCCTTCGGGCCCGGCCTCGATGAGGATCGTGTCGGATCCGACCGGAACGTAGGCCAGGAACCGGTGCTCGATTTCGGTTCCATTGACCCGGATCTGCCCCGTTTCAGCCAGGAGCCCGTGCTCGAAGGAGCGACGCACGGGCAGCCGTACCGACGCTCCCGGCTCGATGATGAGCTCGGACCCGAGGAGGTCAGGGGTGCGCGTGTCCACCGGCGAAGAGGCTCCGAGGAGCTCGCCGATGAAGGTCCGCGCGGTCAGCCCTGGAATCCGGACCGGATCGGGAACCCAATGGACGAAGTGATTCTCGCTGAAGCGAGTCGATTCGGGCAGGGCGTACCAGAGCTGGACGCCGTGGAGGATCGAAGACCGGTCGGTGCTTATCTCCTGATGCGTGATCCCTTTCCCGGCGATCATGAGGTTGAGCTCACCGGGCTTCACCTCGGCGCCGTTGCCCGCCGAATCGTAATGGTCGATACTGCCGGTGAAGAGCCAGGACACGGTGGCGAGACCGGTGTGCGGATGTCGCGGCACGACCATCCCGCCCGTCTTCGCGACGTCATCGGGGCCGTAGTGGTCGAGGAAGCACCAGGCTCCGATCAGTGAGCGAGTCCGTTGAGGAAGTGTGCGGTAGACCGTCATCGCGCGCGGCCCGCCGAGGGGCACGAGACGCGGTTCGAGGACTTCGACCGCTGTGCACGGAGCGCCCGGCTCGAGCACCATCAGATCAGGATTCTTGTCAAGGTTGCTCATGCGAGGTCGGCGCGCCCATCGTCATCGATCAGTGCGGAGGCGCCCACCTCGGCTGTGGCGAGGCGCGCTGCCTCCCGCTGGGTATACAGGTCAGTCTCTCTCCACGCTAGCAGCAGGTCAAGCTTCTGCTGCGTCACTCCGGATCGCCTCATGCGCTGCGTATGCACCGGGGCAGCCTTGTCCGTGAAAGGTGCACCTCGCAATCCATAAGTCTGTTCACTCGACAGGGGTAGACCGCGACGTCCATCCGCTGATGTAGACCTCTCGCACCGGTGTATACCTCTCGCACCGTGAGCAAGGTATACACCGGTGCGAGAGGTCTACAGTGGCGTTGAGCGGGATCCTGCGGCTCCGAGCAGGGTGATGGGGAAGGTGCGCAGGCATGACATTCTCGGGCAGCGGGAGTTCTTCGCGCTCGAGGCAGGGGAGTGTGCTGAGTCAGCCGGTGCGGACGAGGCGGTGGAACTGCGTGAGTTCTACGCCGAGGCCGAAGCCGAATTCGCCGCCGCGAGGGTGCGATGGGATCGCCTCGACAAGCTCGTCTGGGGCGACGAGGAGGATCCGACTCGCCCGCGCGAAGGGCGGGGTACGGACATCGCGATCCTCGACCCCTCCGAAGAGCATCGGCCGGAACAGGAAGGCTTCAATCGGTCTGGACCTGCATCTACGAGTACTTCAAAGCTCATCCGGTTATCCCGAATCTCGGATTCATTGATACCGTGAAGCCAAGACATAAACGGCGGCGGTGCCGAACCGCAGCGCCGCGAATTCGTACACATGCAGCTCGTGCAACGGGCGCAAACGGGGAGGGGACCCGATGCCGATCATCCTGGTGATCCTGCTGGTGATGCTGGTCGTCTTCGTCATCCGGCTCGTCATCGGGTTCATCATGCACCCGGTCGCGACGATCGCGAAACTGGGCAGCCTGGTGTGCAACCTCATCGGGCTGATGGCGCTCGCGGTCCTGTTCCTCGGCATCGCTCTGCTGATGGGATGGGCGGAGTCCAGCGAGGGAGCATTCACCGAGAACCTCCTGATCACGATCGGTGCGGGTGTCGTCATGGTGGTGGCGTTCGGGCTGTCGTCGGTGCTGAGCCGCGCGAGAAGGCGCGCGGAGCTGCGGCGCGAGTACGCCGACCACTACGCGGTGGCGCAGCAGATGGAACGCCGGTTCGACCGCTGATCGCCGACCGGCGGTCGCAGCACTCTGGAGGCGCCAGCGCCGAGCTTGTAGGTTCGCATCACAGGCTCGGGTTCGAAAACATCTGCCAGACTGGGCGGAGCCGCGGTCATCGCCGGAGCGCGGCAGCCCGCGAAGACGTCGGGCGCTCGACTTGGTTTCGCCGGTGCCGGCGATCTCGACTACGAAAGGATCAATGATGACCTCCTCATCCTCTGCCTCCGTCCTGCGTCGCGTAGGAGGGCTCGCGGTCGCCGCGGGTTCGCTGTTCACGGCAGCCGGCGTCGGTGCCTGGATCACCGTCACCAAACAGCTGCGCGAGGAGAAGATCGTCGTGCCGGGCAACGCACCCGTGCTGGCCGGCAAGCCGGTGCAGGATCCGGCGACGGCCTACGTCGAGGCGCTCGTCATCAAGAACAACGCCGAGCGCGGGGCGGAGGGGCGCACCTTCGCCGACATCAGCGAGGCCCTGCGCAAGGTCGAATCGGGAAGCGACGAGGAGCGCAAGCTGCGAGGCCAGAGCGCCTCGCTCTCGACGGCGGCAGCGCTGCGCACTTCGCTCATGACGTCGGTGCTCGCCTACGGTGTGAGCGCGTTCGCGGCGGGGATCGGCGTGTTCCTCGCGGTTGTCGGCACCCAGCTGCGCCGCGCCGAGTAACCGCAGTACCGAGGAGAGGCAACACCGGGGCGGGTCCCGAGCGCAGTCGCGGGGGTACACCCGTACCCCACCACCGATAGGCTCCTGGGTTATGGCTATCGGCGCGACGATTCACACCTTCGAAGTGCAGCTGGCGGACGTGGATCGCGGAGTGTATGAAGAGCTCTCGTTGCGCGTCGCCCGGCATCCCTCGGAGACGGATTCCTTCATGATGACGCGCGTGCTCGCGTACTGCCTCGAGCACGAGGAGGGCATCGTCTTCGGCGCAGGCGGGGTCTCCTCGACGGAGGAGCCGGCGGTGCTCGTGCGGGATCTCACCGGCCGCATCACCGCATGGATCGAGATCGGTGCTCCTGACGCGCAGCGGCTCCACTTCGGCAGCAAACTCGCCGACCGGGCGGCCGTGTACACGCACCGCGATCCCGCGAAGCTTCTCGCGTCGTGGGAGGGGAAGACGATTCACCGAGCGGAGAGCATCCCGCTCCGCTCGTTCGACGCGGGGTACATCGACACCGCGGTGAACGAACTCTCGAGACGGAACACGATGACGGTTTCGGTGACCGAGCAGCAGCTCTATCTCGAACTGAACGGGGCTTCGAACGATACCCGGATCCACGAGCATCGACTCGCGTGAGTGCTCGCCGGCGGATCCGCCGGGAACGACGGAGATCCCGGCGTCGAACCGAGGATCGCCTGAGCATCCCCTGGGCATCAGGCCGCATGCAGGGCCCTGCATGGTGCAGCCGATAGCGTGAGAGTAGCGATCGGCACCCGCCCTTGGCTTCACCGAGTCGCATGCCGTGCGGTTCCCACAGAAACAAGGTGCCGCGCATGACGTCCACCCACACTCGCGAGACGGGTCGGCTCGACGGCCTCGGCCCGTTGCAGCCCACGAGATCGCGTCGCGAAGACTTCCCGCCGGTGGCGAAGGCGTACAGCCGCCTCTCCGAGGTGGTGCGCGAGTCGGGGCTGCTGCGCCGAGCTCCGTGGTTCTACGCGATGGTCGGCGGAGCGATCGCGCTCGCCTTCGGGGGCGCCGTCACGGGCTTCATCCTGCTGGGGGACAGCTGGTTCCAACTGCTCATCGCCGCAGCCCTCGGCATCATCTTCACGCAGATCGCGTTCCTCGCACACGAGGCCGCGCACCGGCAGATCCTCTCCCTCGGCCCGGCCAATGACCGCCTGGCGCGAGTGCTCGCGGGGGCCATCGGCATGAGCTATTCGTGGTGGGACTCGAAGCACACCCGCCACCACTCCAACCCGAACCGGGTCGGCAAGGATCCCGATATCGAGGTCGACACCATCTCGTTCATCGAGGAGGACGCGGTCGAGGCGCGCGGCCTGCGGCGGGCGATCACGAAGCGCCAGGGCTGGTTCTTCTTCCCGCTGCTCACGCTCGAGGGGCTCAACCTCCACCTCCACAGCTTCAAGTACCTCTTCGGGCGCGGGCCGGTGAAGGGGCGCTGGACGGAGATCGGGATCATCGCGGCGCGGTTCGCGGTCGTGCTGCTGCCCGTCTTCCTGCTGCTCCCGCTGGGGATGGCCTTCGCGTTCATGGGCGTGCAACTCGCGGTGTTCGGCGTCTACATGGGGGCCTCGTTCGCCCCGAACCACAAGGGCATGCCCGTGATCGCCCACGACGCGAAGCTCGACTTCTTCACCAAGCAGGTGCGCACCTCGCGCAACATTCGCGGCGGCTGGTGGGCGACGTGGCTCATGGGCGGCCTCAACTACCAGGTCGAGCACCACCTGTTCCCGAGCATGGCCCGCCCGAACCTGGCGAAGGCTCGCGAGATCGTGCGCGAGCACTGCCGCACCCTCGACGTCCCCTACACCGAGACCTCGCTGTGGCGCTCGTACGCGATCGTGATCGACTACCTCAACAGGGTGGGTCTCGCAGCCCGAGATCCGTTCGACTGCCCCATCACCGCGCAGTACCGCCGCGCGTAGTCGGCCGAGGGGGCCCGATCCGCGCCGTTCATGAGAACGGCCTCAGAAACGCCTCATGCGCCCTTAAGAGCCCCGCACCATCCTGGCACCAGGCCGACCGAGCGTCGGGCACCATGCAGGGAAAGGGGTCTGATGCGAATCTCCGTGATCGGGTGCGGCTACCTCGGGGCGGTGCATGCGGCGGCCATGACGTCCATCGGCCACGAGGCGATCGGCATCGATGTCGATGAGGGGCGGATCCGCCTGCTTTCGGGCGGGGAAGCCCCATTCTTCGAGCCGGGCCTCGAAGACCTGCTGCAGGCGGGTCTCGCGTCCGGCCGTCTGCGGTTCTCGACCGATATGCGCGATGCCGCCGATGCAGCCGTGCACTTCATCGCGGTGGGCACACCGCAGCAGCGCGACGGCCAGGGGGCCGACCTGGAGCACCTGGATCGCGCGGTCGAACAGCTCTGCGGGGTCGTGAAGCCGGGAGATCTCGTCGTCGGGAAGTCCACGGTGCCGGTCGGCACCGCGGCGGATCTCGCCGATCGGCTGGCGCCTCTCGGCGTCACCGTGGTGTGGAATCCGGAGTTCCTACGCGAGGGTTGGGCGGTGAAAGACACGGTGTCGCCGGATCGCATCGTGGTCGGAGTGCCGGTCTCGAGCGGCGAGGAGATCTCGCGAGGCGCGCCCACCGCCGACGGACTCCGCGCCGCGGACGTGCTGCGCGAGGTCTACGCCCCCGCCATCGAGGGAGGGACGCCGTTCCTCGTCACCGACTACGCGACGGCCGAGCTCGTGAAGGTCGCGGCCAACGCCTTCCTCGCGACCAAGGTCTCGTTCATCAACGCGATGGCAGAGATCGCCGAGATCACGGGCGCCGATGTCACTCGCCTAGCCGATGCTCTCGGCCACGATGAGCGAATCGGCCGCCGCTTTCTCGGCGCGGGCATCGGCTTCGGCGGCGGATGCCTGCCCAAGGACATCCGCGCCTTCGTCGCGCGCGCCGAAGAGCTGGGCCGGGGCAGCGCACTCTCGTTCCTGCGCGAGGTGGACGCGATCAACCTGCGCCGTCGCGAGCGAGCCGTATCGCTCGCCGTCCGCGCCTGCGGCGGCTCCGTCTACGAGCGCCGCGTCGCGGTGCTCGGAGCGGCCTTCAAGCCGCACTCCGATGATGTGCGCGATTCACCGGCCCTCGACGTCGCCTCTCGGCTGCGCGGACTGGGTGCCCGGGTCACAGTGACCGATCCGGCCGCGATCGACAACGCCCGCCGCACCCATCCGCAGCTCGACTACGAGACGGACCTCGACTCGACGCTCAACGATGCGGACGTCGTCGTCGTGGTCACGGAGTGGGACGAGTACCGCCGTGGACTCTCTCCGGAGCACGCGGCGTCGCTCGTCTCAGCCCGCGCGGTCGTCGACGGACGCAACTGCCTCGACGCGGCCGCCTGGAGGGCCGCAGGCTGGAAGTACTACGGCATGGGGCGTCCCTGAAGCCTGACGACGAAAGCCTCTATCGATGCGACTTCTCAATCGTCGTCGAAGTCGTCGAGGTCATCGTCCGTGTCGTCATCGTCCCAGTCGTCGTCATCGTCATCGGAGACGTCGACGGGTGGGGGAGCCACCGGCTCCTGGGGCTGCGGATCGGTCTGCGGCGGCGCGGGCGTCTCGGCCGGGGGCTCCTCCGAGACGGGATCGGAGACGGGATCGGCCGGGGGCTCCGGCGATGGTGTCGCCGGAGCCGACGGTGCGATGAACGGCTCCTTCTCGAGGACCGTGCGCTGGGGGCCGGGGTTCATCGCGGCGGCGACGCTGACGGCGCCGATGAGGATCGCTCCGGCGCTGAGTGCTGTCGCTCCGGCGAGCAGCATCCCGTTCCGCTTCATGCCCATTGTGCTCGGCTCCTTCGCTGCGGTTGCATCCGCTTCCAGACTCTCATGTTCGCTCGCTCATCTCAGCCTCGATGTGCTCCCAGACCAGCTGCGCGGCTGATCGCCGGGATGGCCGCAGTGCGTTGACGCAGGCGACGCGCAGAAGCGACGCGGTGCGCCACGCCGTGAGGCGCGTCGCGTCGATCCCGATCGCTGCGGCGACTTCCGCCAGAGTGATGAGCGCCGTCTCGGCCCGCTCCCGCGGCCAGTTCCCCCGGCGCACGGCGAACTCGACGTGCGCCGCGAGGTTGCCGAGATCGAGGGCGGGATCGGCGCGGGCGCAGGTGTCGAGGTCGATCAGGCCGACGCCCTCGTCGGGGTGCCACAGCAGCTGTCCGTCGTGCAGGTCCCGGTGCGACAGCGCCGACGGTGCACTCGCGGCTTCGAGTCCTGCGGCGACGCGCTCGGCCGTGCGCACGACGGAGGCGCCGAGCACGTCCGCACCGTGCAGCGCCCATTCACGAAGCACAGCGGTCTCCTCGGCGACGTCGTGGACGGGCAGCTCCGACGGCGGTTCGCAGGCCGCCGCAGCCAGCCAGCCCTCGGACCAGGAGTGCCACGCGGCACGCCACTCCGAGTCGCTCAGTTCGGGATCCGCCCCCATCTCCGAGAAGGATCTGCCTCGCAGCGGGCTGAAGCAGACCACCGAGGCGCTGTCGAGCTCCGTCGGCACCACCGTCGGCACACGGAGGCCCGCCGAGAACGCCCGGCCCCGCCCGTGGGCCTCCGTGATCCGCTGGGCCCGCTTGCGCGGCACGACCTTGGCGTAACCGTCGCCCGAGTCGAGGCGCACCACCGCCCGTCTGCCCGGGCGATGGGAGATCAGGCGCCCATGCGCGACGGTCTCTCCGAGCGCGGGGAGCCCCGGATCCTCGTCGGGTGCGAGCAGCTCGACGGTGCCCGCGGCATCGATGTAGCCGCCGCGCACTGTTCCGCGATGGCTCGCCTCGAGGGGGCGCCTGGGATCGAGGCCTCGTGGGGGCCACACCCGCTCGATCGTCCACGCGCGCCCGGCTACGACGACCGCGGCGGGCGCGGGAACCGGAACGAGGGCGGGATTCGGCGTGGGCGCCGCCGTGGGCGCGGGATCCGAGCGGGGTCCGGGATCAGGGATGACGGCCGAGGGAGTCATAGCAGCGCCTCCTCGGCCCGGGCGACCGCCCGCTCGATCCCCGAGGGCCAGTCGGCCTCGCCGCTGCGGAAGGGCTCTGTCGCCCGCAGCAGGACGGCGAGCGATCGCCAGACGGGGAGGGAGCGCCGATCGATCCTGCCGCCCGCCTCGCGATAGCCGTCGAGCAGGGCCGGGTCGCCGCCGCAGGCCAGGTATGTACCGAGGTCGTATTCGGGCGGCGCGGCCACCGCCCGATCGAGATCGATGATGCGCACCTCTCGCCCGTCGGTGAGCACCTGATCCGCCGACCAATCCCCGTGGGAGAGCACGCCCGAGCCGCCCCCGCGCAGTTCCGAGAGCGTCGCCCCCAGACGTTCCAACTGGCCGGAGAGCTGCGGCAGCAGCGCCGTGACCGCCGTGATCGCGGTGCGGGTGAGCCTCGCGGGGTCGAGCGCAGACAGCGGCAACCCGTCGGGGGCGAGGGCGTGCACGCCGGCGAGCGCCTCGCCCGCCTGCCGAGCGAGCCCCGCCGCGTTGCTGTGGGAGAGGTCGCCGACGCCCCACCACGGGCAGCTCGTAACGCCCTCGGCGAGTTGCTCGGGAACGAGCACGGGGAGGCCGCGCTCCGCGAGGACCCTCGCGATGACGGGCGAGGCCGATCCCGCATCGGCCGTGATCTTGAGCGCCTGCCGCCCGTCGCGCAGCACGAGGCGGCGCAGGGGATTGTAGCGGATCACCGTCGCCCCGCCGAACGCCGGTGCGGCGGCGTCGAACGCGCGCGCGAGCGGCCTGACGAGCAGGCGGTCGGCGTGCGCCGGGCCCGCCAGAGCGCGCGGGGAGAGCACGATCGCCTCGGCACCCGCGAGCCTGGCCCGGGATCTGCTCTTCTCGAGCTTCACCGGATCGGAGTACGAGACGACCCAGAACCGTCCGCCCTCGCGAGCGCGTACCGCCGCCACGACCGACGCTCCGGGCTTGTAGCGCAGCCGCTCGACGACCGTCTCGAAGCCGAGCGCCTCGTCGCGGAGCCTTCCGTCGATCACGAGAGGAAGGTCGGGCAGCGCGGGGTCCCGCGCCGCCAGAGCGCGCAGGGACTCCGCCGCCGACGGGATAGCGAACGACCCGCTCATGCCGGCCTCCGATCGGAGGGCGCTGCCGAGCCGGTCGCGCGCATCCAGCGCGAGAGACGCGACTGTCTGTCGGCGAGCAGCGAGAGCGGCCCGCCGTCTTCGACGATGCGACCGTCCTCGATCCAGAGAATACGATCCGCGCCGCGGATCGCCGCGGGATCGTGGGTCACGGAGATCGTGGTCCTCCCGGCCGTGAGCTCGGCGATCGACGCCGATACCTGCTCCTTGGACGCCGGGTCGAGCCCCGTCGTGGCCTCATCGAGGATGACGATGGGCGCATCGCGCAGCAGCGCTCGGGCGATCGCGATCCGCTGACGCTGGCCTCCCGAGAGCGTGCCGCCGCGGTCGCCGAGCTCGGTATCGTACCCGTCGGGCAGCGCCCTGATGAAGTCGTCGGCGAGCGCTCGGCGCGCGGCCGCGACGACCTCTTCATCGGTCGCTTCGAGCCTGCCGAGGCGGATGTTCTCACGCACCGTCGTGGCGAACAGCACCGACTCCTGCAGCACTACCGAGGCGCTGCCGCGGATGCTGGCGAGCGTGGCCTCGCGCAGATCCACGCCGTCGATGGCGACAGCACCCCGCAACGGGTCGGACGCGCGGGTGATGAGCCCGACCAGGGTCGACTTGCCCGCTCCGGACGGGCCCAGCAGGCAGACCGAGCTCCCGGCCGGGATCTCGAGCGAGAGCCCGCGGAAGAGCGGCCGTCCGCGCCCGTCGTCGACGTCCACATCCGTGAATGAGATCGAACCGCGCACCTCGCGAAGCGGGCGCGCGCCCGGCCTGTCGGCGATGTCGACGGGTTCGTCGAGCAGATCCGCCACGCGCTCGCCCGAGGCGACGGCGCGGGCGATGCGTCCGGTGTGCTTCGCGAGGTCCTTCAGCGGTCGGAGCGCGAGCTTGAGGTAGGTGGTGAAGATCACCAGGTCGCCGGGGGTGAGCGCTCCCTCGATCACTCTGAGCCCACCGATGACGAGCACGAGCGCGAGGCCGGCGCCGACGATCACATCGGTGCCGCGCTCCAGTGCGGCGGCGAGGCGCTTCGATGCGACTCCCTGCCCGAGGGCTCGGCGGTTGCCCTGCTCGAATGCCCGGCCGCGGTGCGGTTCGAGGCCGTACGCCTGCACCACGCGGATCGCCCCGAACGTCTCTGCTGCGGTGTTCGCCAGGTCGCCCTCGCTGCGTCGAGTGCGCTTCGCCGCCGCGGCGATCCGCGGTGCGCCTCGCCGCGAGAGCAGCAGATAGGCGAGCACGGCGACGGCGACGACGCCGGCGAGCAACGGGTCCATGAAGGCCATCACCACGGCCAGCACGACGAGGGTGATCGCGTTGCCGATCAGCGGCAGCCCGGCAGTGACAGTGGCGTCTTGCAGCCGCCCGACATCGCCGACGAGGCGCTGCACGTTGTCGCCGTGGGGAGCGCGCGAGTGATACCGCAGTCCGAGCGACTGCAGGTGCTGGAACACCCGGGAGCGGAGCTGCGTTGCGATCCGCGAGCCCGCGAGGGCGAAGGCGACCGTGGAGCAGTACTGGGCGACGGCGCGGAGTCCGACGATGCCGAGCAGCAGCAGTCCGCAGGAGAGCAGAAGCTGCAGTCCGGCTCCCGCCGTGCCGGCGTTCGCACCGCCTGTGGCTCCGAGGCTGACGCTCACGGCATCGATGACGAATTTGATCGGCCACGGTTCGAGCACGCGCAGCGCGACCTCGCCCAGCAGTGCGAGCACCCCGCCCGTGAGCAGGAGGCGGTTGCCGCGCAGGTGCGGGCGCGCGAGAGACAGCGTGCGCCGCAGGGCGCCCGGCTGCGTGGGGGCGGCCCGCCTCATCGGCTGTTCTCCGTTCGCGCGGATCGCGAGGGCGCGGATCGGCTGCGAGTATGCCCCTCGGCCGTGAGCGAGCCGAGAATGCCGGCGAGCACCCGGTCCCAGTCGTGTCGCTCCACGGCCTGCTCGCGAGCAGCGGTTCCCAGGGTGCGAGCCAGATCACGGTCATCGCGCAGCATGCGCACTGCCCGGCGAAGCTCTCGGGGGTCACCGGGAGGCACGAGCAGGCCGTTGCGCCCGTGGGTGAGGATCGCAGGCAGCTGACCGCAATCGGACGCCACGATCGCGAGCCCCGCGGCGAGGTACTCGTAGACCTTGAGGGGTGAGAAATAGTCGTCGGCCTCGGCCGGATACGGGGCGAGGCCCACGTGCATTCCCGCGAGCACCTCGGCCACGCGAGCGTGCGGCACGGCGCCGAGCCAGCGCACAGACGCACCCGTCTCGGCTGCGCGCTGCTCCAGGGCCTCGCGTTCCGGCCCGTCTCCGAGCACCGTGAACTCGACGCCGTCGAGACCCGCGAGCGCGTCGATCGCGGTGCCCACGCCGTGCCAGGGTTTGAGAGAGCCGAGAAACACGACCCGCAGCGGACCATCGGGGAACCGAGCGGATGAGAAGCTCCGGGTGTCGACCCCGTTCGGAGCGATGAGCGGGGCAGGGGCTCCCCGCGAGGACGCCCAGCGGGCCACGGCGCCCGAGACGCACGCGACCACGGAGGCGCGCGAGAACAGGCGCTGCGTGGACGCCTCCGCCTCGGCGCCGTCCACGAGAGAGCGGTGGGTGCGCTGCTCCTCGATGAGCGGCGCGTTCACCTCCACCACGGAGGGGACGCCGATCCGGTCGCCGACCTGCGCGGCGGCGTCGGAGAACAGGGAGTACCGCTCGTAGACGAGATCGCATCCGTCATCGGCGGCCCGTGCGGCGAGCGCGGCAGCGGCCTTCGCGACGGCTCGCTCGCGCTCCGCCACGTCACCGCGGGGGATGCCGTGCTCGATGATCCGAGCCCCGCCCAGGGCTTCCGGGTCTCCGTCGCCGCGGCGAGTGCAGTATACGGTCACGGTGTCCCCGCGCCTCAGGAAGGCGCGCACGATCTGCTGCACGTGCACGGAGGCCCCCTTCGATCCGAGAACGGGGATGCCGGGGTCGGCGCACAGATAGGCGACGCGCATCACGACACCGCCGCCCGGGTGACGGTGCCCGCGGTCAGATCGGCGTGCCGTGCGGCCGTGAGCCGCACGTCGTGGTGCAACTCGACCAGTTCCCGCGCGCCGCGGGCGAGCGCCGTCACATCGGTTCTCCCGGTGGCGATGCGCTCGAGCGCCGCGACGAGCCCGTCTCGGTCGCCGGGCTCGCACAGCAGTCCGGTCTCGCCGTCGATGACCACCTCGGGGATGCCGGTCACCCGGGTCGAGACGCAGGGCACGCCCGAGGCCATCGCCTCGAGCAGCACGGTCGGTAGACCGTCGGCGTTGCCATCGGAGCCGACGACGCACGGGGCGACGAACACATCGGCCTCGCGCAGCAGGGCCGCGACCCCGTCTTGTGGCAGCGGGCCGGTCATGCGCACGATCGCTTCGAGGCCGAGGTAGCGGATGCGCTCGGAGAGCGGATCGGCCAGTTCTCCGCCGCCCGCGAGGGTGACAAGCATCGGCACACCTCGGGCGTGCAACTCGGCCACGGCCTCGATGAGCACATCGAAGCCCTTCTTCTCGACGAGGCGCCCGACCGCTGCGATGCGCAGCGGGCCCTCGTGGGGCATCGGCGCGCGATACCGGAATCGATCGAGTTCGACCGCGTTCGGTACGAGGTGGATGCGCTCCGCGTACTCGGGCGCGAGCCTGCCCAGGAAGCGCGCGTTGAAGCGGCTCACGGTCGCCACATAGCGGGCGCCTGCGATCTTGCGGCGCAGCAGCTCGAGGTCGACGTCGTCGTGGAAGATGTCTTTCGCGTGCGCGGTGAAGGAGTACGGGATGCCGGTGAGGAGGCTCGCGAGACGCGCTACGGTCGTCGCGCCGCTCGCGAAGTGCGCGTGCAGGTGCTCGAGACCCGCGCGGCGGGCGTGCGCGGCAAGGGCGATGGCCTGCACGGCCTCGTCGGCGTCGGCGTCGAGCAGTTCGGGCAGCGCCTTGCCGATGGCTGCCGCGAGATGAGGGTCGGCGGCGGCTGTGCGGATCGTCTCCCAGAACGCCGACGGCCGGGTCGGCCGCGGCAGGTACGTGACGGGGGCGGCGACCCTCGCGAGCTCGGGGTGGAACCGTGGGTCGTCGGACGGGCGCAGCGCGAACACCTCGAACGTCTCCCCGGCGGCTTCGCGCGCGATGAGCTCGGAGACGATGAAGGTCTCCGAGAAGCGGGGGTAGACCTTCACCACGTATCCGACGCGTGCGCGGTTCGGCGCGAATTCAGACGGCAACTCGTTCGCCTCCCCTGCGCACGCGCTCCCGGCTCCCCTCGAGTAGGGCGGTCGCGAGGTGCGGGATGCGCGACAGCCCGTCGAGGGCGATGTTCTCCCGGGTCGCGGAACGGCCGACGTTGGCGGCGAGCCAGTCACCGATGCTGCCGGGGTCGATCCGGCTCGCATCGATCGTCTGGATCGCACCCGCGGCGGCGAGTGCGGCCGCCCGTATCCTCTGCTCGGCCCGTCTCCGGGTACGCGGAGCGACGAGCGCCGGGGTGCTGGTGCTCATCACCTCGCAGATCGTGTTGTACCCGCCCATGCAGATCACTGCGGAGGCGCTCCGCATGAGCGGCAGCGCGTCGGGCACCCGGCGCACGACCGAGGCCTCGGGCCGAGCAGCGGCCGCGACGCGGCTACGGTCGGCCGTCGACATCTGGGGGCCGGTGACGACGAGGTGCCTATGACCGGCAGGCACGGGGGCCGCGGCCGCGGCGAGCGCCAGTTCCAGGCCGTCGGATCCGCCGCCGACGGTCGTGAGCACGAACGGCTCGTCGATCCGATGGAGATGACCGGCGACTCTGCCGGTGGCGAGGTACCCGGTGTGGGTCACGAGGTCGCGCAGCCCGGCGGGCAGCTCGCCGTTGGCCGTGAGGTCGTGGATCCGCGGATCCCCGTACACCCACACGGCGTCGAGCAGCGGTCGCAGGGCAGCGCTGCCGCCGAGCGCGCTCCATTCGGCGGCAGCGGCGGCGGGCGAGTCGAGCACCTCCCGCAGCCCCAGAACGATGCGGCAGTCCGGCTGCTCGGTCCGCAGCATGCGGAGGGCGGGCTCGAGCTCGCGCGCCACGCCGAGCGGATGACGATCGATGACGAGCAGGTCGGGGCGGAAGGCGCGCACCGCGGCTCGGAACACGGATCCGCGCAGCGCCGCAGCGGTCTCGATGTCCACGTCGAGCGCGCGGGACGCGTAACCCTCCGGTGCGTGTCGTACGCCCGGCAGCACGAGCCAGTCCCAGCCGTCGGGGAGCGGGAAGCGCGTCGCCTCGGGGCGCCCCGCGACGAGCAGCCCGGTCGCCGGCTCGCCGCCGACTCCCGCGGTCAGCGCACCCGCGAGCGCGAGGTTGCGGCGGATATGGCCGAGTCCCGCTGAATCGTGCGAGTACAGGACGATTCGGATCGACATGTCGGGCCCCTCCCGCACCGCGACTGAGGAGCACGATGCTCAGTCTCTACGATCCAGGGCGGGAGGGAGGCGGGCATGAGCGGCGGATGAGAGCTTTCTCATCGTCGCCGCGTTCCCGTATCCTGCGGCCCCACCGCTCCGCGGCGATACTGCAACGCGGAGTCGCAGGATTCAGCGGCCCGCGCCGTTCCTCAGCCGACCAGACGGTACCCGACGCCGCGCACGGTCTCGATGCGCTGCTCGCCGAGCTTGGTACGCAGGTATCGCACGTAGACGTCGACGACGTTCGAACCGGGATCGTAGTCGTAGCCCCAGACGCGGCTGAGGAGCTGCTCCCGGCTGAGCACCTGGTCAGGGTGCCGCATGAACTCCTCTGCGAGTGCGAACTCGCGGGCCGACAGCTCGACCTCCCGGCCCTCCACCGTCGCGCGCCGCGTGCGCAGGTCGAGGTCGATTCCATTGACGGAGGGCGTCGTGCTCTCCGCCGGGCGCGAGGCGTCGCGCAGGCGAACCCGCACGCGCGCGAGCAGCTCGTCGACGCGGAAGGGCTTGACGATGTAGTCGTCGGCCCCGTCGTCGAGTCCCCGCACGGTGTCTTCCAGCGCGCCCCGGGCCGTGAGCATGACGACCGGAAGGTTGTTACCGGTCGCGCGCAGGCGGTTCAGCACCTCGAACCCGTCGATGCCCGGCAGGCCGACATCGAGGATCACGAGTGCGAACTCGGAGGATTCGACGAGGGCGAGCCCCTCTTCGCCGCTGGCCGCGATCTCGGCCGCGTGGCCGGCTGCGCGCAGCGCCTTCCCGATGAAGCTCGCGATGCGCTGCTCATCCTCGATGATGAGGATCCTGCTCATCCGCCGCCCCTCTCGTCTTCCTGTCCCTCCGGCTCCTCCTGCGACGCGCCTGCATTCCGAGGAAGCACCAGTGCGAAGACCGACCCCCGCCCCACTTCGGTGTCGAGCCCGATCCTACCCCCGTGGGCTTTCACGATCGCCCCGGCGATCGACAGCCCGAGACCCGATCCGGCGGTGCCGCGGCTGGACTCCGCCCGGCCGAATCGCTCGAAGATCCTGGAGCGCGCCGACTCCGGGATCCCGGGTCCGTTGTCGGCGACCCAGCAGCGAAGCTCGTCTCCTGCCAGAGCGCTGCCGACCTCGATCGGAGTGCCCGAGGGTGAGTACTTCGCGGAGTTGTCGGCGAGCTGCAGCCACGCCTGGGTGATCTGCGAGGGGTCGATGAAGACCAGTCCCTCGGCGACGGAGTCGAGTCGCCACTCGTGATCGCCGATGACCCGGGCCTTCTCGAAGACGGCACGGGTGAGGTCGCCGATATCGACCCACCGGGGCCTGTGCGCGGTGGTGCGTTCCGCGTCGGCGAGGTGAGCGATCTGCGCGATGAGCGCGGACATGCGGTTCAGCTCGTCGGTGACGATCTCGAGACTCTGCCTGACGTCGTCGGGGTCGAGCGGATCGATGAGCTCCACGTGGCCGCGGATGATCGTCACCGGGGTGGCGAGCTCGTGCCGCACGTCGTTGACAATGCGACGCTGGCCGATGAACGCCTCCTCGAGTCGGGCGATCATCGCGTTGATGGTCTCAGTGAGCTCGGAGAGATCGTCGTTGCCCCGCACTGGGATGCGCTCGTCGAGGGCGCCCGCCGAGATCCGGGCGGCGGTGCGCTGCAGACTGCGCAGCGGGTGCAGGAGACGCCCCGCTACGAACCAGCCGACGACGCCGACGAGCAGCACGACGGCGGCCGCGACCCAGGCGTAGACCAGCATCGTCGATCTCAGATCGTCCAGCCGGGCGTCGACATCGATCGCGGCGACGAAGACCCCCTCGGAAGCGGACCCCTCCACACGCAGAGGGATCGCGAGGTAGCGCAGCTCCACGCCGTCGAGCGTGACGGTGTCGAGCACGGTCGTCCCCGTCTTCGTCGCCGCAGAGATCTCGTCGATGAAGGCGGGCGAGTCGAGACGAAGCGGGGTCGTGAAGCCGGGGATGAAGCGAGCTTCGCCGTCGACGACGCCGAGTGTTCCGCCTCCGAGCGGGGGCGTGACCACGCGGACGGTCTCGTAGACGAGGTCGTCGGTCGTGGGGAAGGAGGTGTCGACCTGGGCCGCCTCGGGCGCTGCCGCGCCGTCCTGAGGGTCATTCGGGCTCCGGCCCTCGACCAGCGCTCGCACCGTCGCGAACTCCTGCCGCAGTTCATCGTCGATCGAGGACGCGATGCGATTCTGCTGCAGTGCGAAGGCGATGCCGCCTGCGGCGAGGAGTCCCAGGGCGGTCACGGCGAGGATCGCAGCGAGGATGCGCACGCGTACCGGGTAGGCGCGTCTCGCCCGGGCACGCCCCTCTCCTCGCCCCGAAGTCATGGGCCCAGCCTAAGAGGTCGCACCAATAGGTGTGCCTGCTGACGCGACCTCTGAAGCAGGATCGCATCAGGCGGCACTGTCTCTAACCCGTGCTCCGCGCAGAGTCAATGGGTGTTTATCGGCCCTCGCGCACGCGTAGCGTGGGCCGCCAAGACAGAGGAGGTTGAGATTGAGATGACGGAGTCAGACAAGAACGAGATTCACGAGGAAACCGCGACGGAGGCCAGCAATGGGAAGGGCACCGCGACATCTCCGCCGAAGGGGGGTACGCAGGATCGTCCGATCCTCGATGGCGCCACCGTCGATTACGGGCGCGAGGGCAAGATCGATAACCCCCGTCACGGAATGGAGGATCCCGGACTGGTCCGACACCCGGAGACGGGCGAGAAGACTCCTACGCCCGACGAGGAAGACTGAGGGAATCGGCGAGCTGTAGCTCTAGAGTTGAGGGGCGGGTCGCGGATCGCGATCCGCCCCTCCATTTCATTCGACCAGCAAGGAACCCCGTGGCCGGTAGCTTCTTCGCCCTCCTCGACGACATCGCCGTGCTCGCGCGGGCGGCTGCAGCGTCCGTCGACGACGTCGTAGCCGGAGCCGCCAAAGCTTCGGCGAAGTCCGCGGGTGTGGTGATCGACGACGCCGCGGTCTCTCCGCAGTACGTGCAGGGCATCAGCCCGAAGCGCGAGCTGCCCGTGGTGTGGAAGATCACTCGCGGGTCGCTGATCAACAAGGCCGGCATCATCGTCGGCATCATGCTGCTCAGCCTGTGGGCGCCGTGGGTGTTCCCCTGGCTGCTGCTGGTGGGCGGCACCTATCTCGCGTACGAGGGCGCGGAGAAGGTGTGGCACTGGATCGGTACCCTGCGCGGACACGGGCACGAGCCCACCGTCGAGGAGGTCGTCGAGCGCACCGAGACGGACGAGAAGCAGATCGTGTCGAGCGCGGTGCGCACCGATCTCGTGCTCTCGATCGAGATCATGCTGATCTCGCTCGCCAACATCGATGAGGATTCCTGGCTGATGCGGCTCGCGATCCTCGTGGTCGTCGGCGTGCTCATGACGGTGGCCGTCTACGGCACGGTCGCGCTGCTCGTGAAGATGGACGACGCGGGGTTCTGGATGCGTCGGCGTCGGCCGCGCTGGGTGAAGGTGCTCGGCACCTGGCTCGTGAAGGCGATGCCGGTGGTCTTCCGGCTGCTGAGCATCGTCGGCGTCGTGGCCATGCTGTGGGTGGGCGGTCACATCCTGCTCGCCAACCTCGCCGAGGTCGGGGTGCCCTGGCCCTACGGGGTGCTGCACTCGATCACGCACGCGGTGCACGGCCCCGGCATCGTCACCTGGCTGATCGACAGCGGCCTCTCGGCGGTGTTCGGCCTGATCTGGGGAGCGGTGGTCGTCGCCGTGCTCGCGGTGATCGCACGGCTGCGGTTCAAGAAGCCCGTCGCGCGGTAGGCCCTTCTGAACGCCGGCTCGATAGCATGACCGGGTGAGTGAGAACGCGACGAACCGGATCCCGGATCCCGAGCCGACCCTCGACCGAGAGGCGCGGCACGCCCTGCTGGCCGAGCGCTATCTTCCCGAGGAAATGCTGACTCGCTTCCGCGAGCGCGCCGCGGTGCTCGACCGGGAGAACGGCTTCTGCGCCGACGATCTCGCCGAGCTGCGCGAGCGAGGCTACCTCGAGCTGTTCGTGCCCGAGGAGTACGGCGGCCCGGGCCTCAGCCTGCACGAGGTGTCGCGGTTGCAGCAGAGGCTCGCCACCGCAGCCCCGGGCACCGCGCTCGCGATCAACATGCACCTCATGTGCACGGGCGTGGCGTACGCCATGTTCGCTCGCGGCGACCGATCGCTCGCTCGCGTGTTCGAGGAGGCGAAGGGGGGCGAGATCTTCGCGTTCGGCATCAGCGAGCCGGGGAACGACTGGGTGCTGCAGGGATCGGGCACGAGGGCCGAACCCGATGGCGAAGGCGGTTACCTCTTCACCGGGGTCAAGATCTTCACCTCGCTCTCACCGGCCTGGACCCGGCTCATCGTGCACGGACTCGACGAGAGCGACGCCGAGCAACCCGCGCTCGTCTTCGGCTTCCTCGAGCGCGAGGGCGGCGGCGTCGCGGTGTCGGACCGCTGGAACGTGCTCGGCATGCGGGCGTCGCACAGCCGGGCGACCGTGCTCGAGAGCGCGCCGATGCCCGCCGACCGCGTGGTGCGGCGCATTCCGGCGGGGGATTACCCCGACCTGCTGACCTTCGCGATCGCCGGCAACTTCCAGCTGCTGGTCGCCTCCGTCTACGCGGGGGTGGCGAGGCGCGCGCTCGACGTGGCCGCGCAGGGGCTCGAGCAGCGCCGATCCGCCCGCCGCGACACGAGCCTCGCCGAGATCCCCGAGCACCGAACCCGCCTCGCCGACGCCTACCGCGACTTCATGACGGTGCCGGCGCAGCTCGACGCGACGACCCGCGACCTCGATGAGCTCGTCGACCACGGCGAGAGCTGGCCGCTCCGCTTCGTCAGCAGCAGGCTCAACGCGGGCGACGCGGCTCGGCGGTGCGCCGAGACCGCGCTCGTCTGCTGCGGCGGTGCGGGGTTCGACGCCGACCACGAGGCAGCCCGGCTCTATCGCGACGCGGCGGCGAGCCTGTTCCACCCGCCGGGCGCCGATGCCGCGAGGCCGATGTTCGCGGCCGCACTGCTCGACACCTGATGCGCATGTGGGGCGGATCGCGGGGCAGAGAGCCCCGCCCCGTGCGATCGGAGAGCGGGAGTGTTACCGTGGGCGAGGATCATTCTGTCCGGAAACGGAAGTTGGGGGATATGGCGAAGAAGAACGCGGGGGCGACGCGACGCGTTTTCGGCATCCTCGGCAGCTGCGTGATCGCTGCCGGACTGCTCGTCGGGGGGCAGGCCATAGCGACCCCGGCTTACGCGCTCGACCTTCCCACCTGGGAAGAGGTGCAGCAGGCGAAGAACAACGAGGCGGCAGCGGCCGCGAAGGTCGCCGAGATCGAGGGGCTCATCGCCGAGGGCGAGAAGGAGCTCGATCGCCTGCGCAACCTGCACGCGACAGCGTTCGAGGAGTTGCGGGTGGCCGAGGAGGAGCTCGCCCGCGCCACTGAGAAGCTGCAGAACCTCGAGCGGCAGGCAGAGGAGAGCCGCAAAGCGGCGGAGGAGGCGGCGGATCGGGCCGGCGTGATCGTCGCTCAGATGTACCGCTCCGGCGGAGTGGATCGCAGCATGGAGCTCTTCCTCGACTCCGATGGCAGCACGGCCGACGCGCTGCTCGAGCGCATGGCCTCGATGTCGAAGGCCACCGAGCGCAACACCCAGCTCTCCGAGGAGGCCGAGCAGGCCGCCAACACCGCCGACGCGCTGAGCAAGCAGGCTGAGACCGCCCGAGCCGAGCGCGAGGTGCTGCGTCAGCAGCACGCCGAGAAGGAGCAGGCGGCGGCGGCCGCGGCGAGCTCGCAGGAGGAACTGGTGCGGGCTCAGGAGGCGCAGCAGCGCGACCTCGAGGTGAAGCTCGAAGCGTTGAAGGACGAGACCACCAAGACCGTCGAGGGTTACCAGGAGCGCCTCCGCATCGAGGAGGAGCAGCGGCGGAAAGCCGAGGAGGAGCGCCGGCGCGCCGAGGAGGAGGCGCGCAAGCGCGCCGAGGAAGAGGCGCGACGCAGGGCCAACGAGGGCGGCGGCGGTGGAGGCACCGGCGGTGGCGGCGGAGGCGGCGGCGTCGTCGCGCCCCCGCCCCCCACGACCAGCAACGGCTGGGTGCTGCCGACCTCGGGCTACTACGTCTCCGAGGGGTTCCGCCCGCCCGGGCGCCCGGATCACACGGGTATCGACCTCGCGACCGCCTGCTGGACTCCGATCGTCGCGGCGGCGCCGGGCACGGTGCAGATGTCGTACTGGGACGGCGGTGGCGGCGGCAACATGGTCAACATCAACCACCCGAACGGCTGGCAGACCCGGTACGCCCACATGATCCAGTGGGCCAGCGTGGGCGCCGGTCAGTGGGTCGAGGCCGGCCAGACCATCGGCTACGTCGGCAGCACCGGCGCGAGCACCGGCTGCCACCTCCACTTCGAGATGCGGCCCAACCAGGACAGCGGCTGGTACGACTTCGTCAACCCCGCGTACTACATCAACTTCTAGGGCGCGGGTACGAGAGAGGGGCTCGGGATCACGCGATCCCGAGCCCCTCTCTCGTACTGCCGGCGGTGGAAGCCGCCGCGAAGATCAGTGCCCCTCGGCCTGCAGGCGCTGCTGAGCTTCCACGATCAGCTGCTCGGCGTCCGCGGCCGAACCCCAGGCGTCGACCTTCACCCACTTGCCGGGCTCGAGATCCTTGTAGTGCTCGAAGAAGTGCTCGATCTCCTTGCGGGTGTACTCGGGGATGTCGGCGACGTCCTGGATGTGCTGCCAGCGCGGATCCTTGTGCTGCACCGCGATGACCTTGTCGTCGCCGCCGGCCTCGTCGCTCATCTTGAGCACGCCGACCGGGCGCACCTTCACGCCGACCCCGGGGAACACCGGGTAGTCGAGCAGTACGAGCACGTCGAGCGGATCGCCGTCCTCGCCCAGGGTCTCCTCGAAGAAGCCGTAGTCGGTGGGGTAGACGAAGCCCGTGTAGAGCACGCGGTCGAGGTAGACGCGACCGGTCTCGTGGTCGACCTCGTACTTGTTGCGGCTCCCCTTCGGGATTTCGATCACGGCGTCGAATGCTGCGGCCATGCGCTCCTCCGTTGCTTTCTGTCGCATGAGGCGGGGCATCCCGGCCTCGGTGTGTATTGCCGGTCTAAGGGTACCCGACGGGGTGAGGCAGGGCCGGCGGTGCTGGGTTCGCGGGGCATGGCCTCACCACGCAGCGCGGGCCCCTCTCAACGTCTTCCCGCGATCGAGGTGACGCATGATGCCTTTCGCGGGTGCTGCTGGGGCGACAAGCGTCATCTCGATGAGGGGGACGGGCTGGGCAGGGCCCGCGGGCTGGGTTTGCGGGGCTGGGTTCGCGGGGCATGGCCTCACCGCGCAGCGCGGTAGCGTTGGGGCATGGTGCAGCGCGCGATCCTCGAGACCAGGGCGGCGGTGCGGCGAGCGCTCGAGCAGTGGCTCGCGGATCCCGGAGCCGCGCGGCGCGAGGCGCCCGCGTCTCCGCTCGTGCTCGTCGCGCTCTCGGGCGGGGCCGACTCTTTGGCGCTCGCGGCCGCGACCGCTTACGAGGCGCCGCGCTCGGGTCTGCGCGCGGGGGCAGTGGTGGTGGATCACGGCCTGCAGTCCGGCTCCGAGACGGTCGCGGCGCGCGCGGCCGAGCAGGCGGCGGGCCTGGGGCTCGATCCAGTGCTGGTCGAGCGGGTGGCCGTGAGCGGCGAGGGCGGCGACGGACCCGAGGCGGCCGCGCGATCCGCTCGGTACGCGGTTTTCGCCCGGTCGGCCGAGCGGACGGGGGCCGCCGCGATCCTGACCGCCCACACTCGTGATGATCAGGCGGAGCAGGTGCTGCTCGCACTGGTCCGGGGGTCCGGGTCGCGCAGCCTCTCGGGGATCCCGGCCAGGCGCGCGCTCGATGCCGGCGGCTCGGAGGGAGCCGTGATCCTGCGTCCCTTCCTGGGGGAGCAGCCGGCCGTGACCCGCGCCGTCACCGAGGAGGCGTGCGCCGAGCTCGGGATCGAGCCGTGGCGAGACCCGCACAACGACGACGACGCGTACACCCGGGTGCGGGTGCGGCGGAGCGTGCTCCCCGCACTCGAGCGAGAGCTGGGACCCGGGATCGCGGGAGCCCTCGCCCGCACGGCCGACCTCGCGCGCGAGGACGCCGACGCGCTCGACGCCCTCGCCGAGGAGACCCTCGAGGAGATCGTGGAGCACGCCGAGGCCGGCATCTCGGTGTCGATCTCGGCGCTCGCCGCGAACCTGCCGGCGCTCAGGCACCGCATCATCAGGCTCGTCGCGCGCGCCGAGTTCGGCGCCCAGCTCAGCCGGGAGCACACCCGCGCGGTCGCGCGACTGGTGACCGACTGGCGCGGGCAGGGCCCCGTCGACGTGCCCGGCGCCTCGGTGCGGCGCGAGGCCGGACGCCTCGTGTTCCGAGCGCGGTGATCCCGAACCCGCGGCCTCTTGCCCTGTTTCCGCTGTACACCTCCCTGTTTCCGCTGTACACCTCCCTGTTTCCGCTGTACACCTCCCTGACGCGGAGTTCCGTTTTGCTGCTTCGGCCCGTGCTGAAACAGCAAAACGGGACTCCGCGACGCGAGGGTGCCGACACTGCGCGGCGGTGGTGGGAGAATGGAGCGCATGGACGCGAAACACCTGGGTGACGACCTCTCTGTCGTACTGCACACCGAAGCCGAACTGCACGACCGCCTCGCCGAGATGGCGCGCGAGATCGAGGCCGACTACGCGGACACTCCGCCGCTGCTGGTGGGCGTGCTGAAGGGCGCGGTCATGGTGATGGCGGACCTGGCGCGCGAACTGCGGTTCCACGCGCAGATGGACTGGATGGCGGTCTCGTCGTACGGTGCGAGCACGAAGTCGAGCGGCGTGGTGAAGATCCTGAAGGATCTCGATAGCGACATCACCGGGCGCGACGTGCTGATCGTCGAGGACATCATCGACTCCGGGCTCACGCTCGCGTGGCTCAAGGAGAATCTCGAGAGCCGCGGCGCGAAGTCGGTGCGGATCTGCACGATGCTGCGCAAGCCCGAGGCCCTCAAGGTGCAGGTCGACGTCGCCTACGTGGGCTTCGACATCCCGGTCGAGTTCGTGGTCGGCTACGGCCTCGACTACGCGGAGGACTACCGCAACCTGCGCGATGTGGCCGTTCTCGCTCCTCACGTCTACGGCGGGGAGACCGAGGCGCTCGACAGCGAGGTGAACCGCCGGCCCTGAGCCGGGTTCGCGCGGGTCGCCGTGCTGCGAGGTCCCGTGCGGCGCTCTGCGCCGTGAGCGTACAAACGCGCCCGACGCAGGTCGATGTCAGAGGTATTGGTTACGCTTGCAGCAGCGACCCGCACCGCCCGTCTCGAAAGGCCTTGACTTGGCAGAGAAACCAACGAAGAGCACGTCGAAGAGCCGTAAGCTCTTCCGCGGCCCGCTGCTCTATCTGATCGTCGCGCCGCTCATTGTGCTGCTCGGCTGGTCGCTGCTGTCGGGCGGCGACACCCGCGAGGTCACGACCGAGCGCGGTCTCGAGATGATCTCGGACGGCCAGGTGAAGCAGGCCGAGATCATCGACGGCGACCAGCGTGTCAACCTCTCGCTCGAGAAGGTCGATAAGAAGGCCGGCACCGATGAGGTGTTCTTCTACTACGTGTCGCAGCGCGGTGAGGCCGTGGTCGACGCGGTGAACAAGGCCGATCTGAAGGACGGCTTCACCGATAAGGTGCCGCAGCCCAATCCCCTCTGGTCGCTGCTCGGATTCCTGCTGCCGCTGCTGCTCATCGGCCTGCTGATCTGGTGGATGCTGTCGTCCATGCAGGGCGGTGGCCGCGGCGTGATGCAGTTCGGCAAGAACAAGGCGAAGCTCGTCTCGAAGGACATGCCGCAGGTCACTTTCGCCGATGTCGCTGGTGCCGACGAGGCGGTCGAGGAGCTGCACGAGATCAAGGACTTCCTGCAAGACGCGTCGCGATTCCAGGCGGTGGGGGCACGTATTCCGAAGGGCGTGCTGCTCTACGGCCCTCCCGGCACCGGTAAGACGCTGCTCGCCCGCGCGGTGGCGGGCGAGGCGGGGGTGCCGTTCTACTCGATCTCGGGATCCGACTTCGTCGAGATGTTCGTGGGCGTGGGCGCGAGCCGCGTGCGCGACCTGTTCAAGGAGGCGAAGGCCAACGCGCCCGCCATCATCTTCGTCGACGAGATCGACGCGGTGGGGCAGCGGCGCGGTCAGGGCATGGGCGGTGGCCATGACGAGCGCGAGCAGACGCTGAACCAGCTGCTCGTCGAGATGGACGGCTTCGATCCGAAGACCAACGTCATCATGATCGCGGCGACGAACCGCCCCGACATGCTCGATCCCGCGCTCCTGCGCCCCGGGCGCTTCGACCGGCAGATCGGTGTCGACGCTCCCGATATGCCGGGCAGGCTCAAGATCCTGCAGGTGCACGCGAAGGGCAAGCCGCTCTCGCAGAATGTCGACCTCGAGATCGTGGCTCGCAAGACTCCCGGTTTCTCGGGCGCCGATCTCGCGAACGTGCTCAACGAGGCCGCGCTGCTCACGGCGCGCTCGAACGCGCAGCTCATCGACAACCGGGCGCTCGACGAGGCGATCGATCGTGTCATCGCCGGTCCGCAGCGGCGCACGCGGGTGATGAAGGATCGCGAGAAGCTCATCACGGCCTACCACGAGGGCGGCCACGCCCTCGTGGCAGCCGGTCTTAACCACACCGATCCGGTGACCAAGATCACGATCCTGCCGCGCGGCCGCGCCCTCGGCTACACGATGGTGATCCCGCTCGAGGACAAGTACTCGGTGACCCGCAACGAGCTGCAGGATCAGCTCGCCTACGCGCTCGGCGGGCGCGTGGCCGAGGAGCTCGTGTTCCACGACCCCACCACCGGCGCGGGCAACGACATCGAGAAGGCCACCGGCACGGCGCGCAAGATGGTCACCGACTACGGCATGTCGGCCTCGGTCGGCCCCGTGAAGCTGGGGCAGGCCCAGCAGGGGGCCTTCCTCGGCGACTTCGGTCAGAGCCGCGATTACTCCGAGGGCGTCGCGGTGTCGATCGACACCGAGGTGCGCGCCCTGCTCGAGCAGGCGCACAATGAGGCGTATGAGATCCTGGTGAAGAATCGGGATATCCTCGACGCCCTCGCCCGCGAACTGCTCGAGAAGGAGACGCTCGACCACCTGCAGATCGCCGAGATCTTCCGCGACGTCCAGAAGCTGCCCGAGCGGCCGACCTGGTTGTCGAACGACCAGCGCCCCGTCTCGGATCGGCCGCCCATCGAGGTCCCCGCAGAGGTGCGCACCGACGACCGGCACCCGGGCGATGCCGTCGCGGGCGATCCCGCTTCGGACACTGCCGTGTCCTCCGAGGGAGCCTCCGGTGCTTCGCCTGACGCCGGCGCGCAGGGCTCGGCCGGCGACTCATCGGAGCGCGCCGGCGGCCGTGAGACTGGCGAGCCGCAGGCTTCGGGCCAGGGCACCCCGCCGCGCGTCACCCCGCCTCGATCCGTTCCTGAGCAGGGCCCCCTCGCTCCGGGGGAGACGAGCCGTCCGCCGCGCAATCTCGGAGTGCGCGGCCCGTCCGACGACGACCGCGACGAGCGGTAAAGCGCATGGCCGAGACCGTCGATCGTGAGCGCATCGCCGCGGCGGTGCGCGAACTGCTGCGCGCGATCGGATCCGACCCCGACAGCGCGGAGCTCGCGAGCACGCCGTTCCGGGTCGCCGACGCCTACTCGGAGTTCTTCTCGGGGGTCGGGCAGGATCCGATGCAGCACCTCGTCGACTCGGTTCCGGTCGGCGACGAGACCGGCGAACTCGTCATGCTGCGCGACATCGAGCTGCGCTCGGTGTGCGAGCACCACCTCCTGCCGTTCCGGGGCCGGGCGCATATCGCCTACCGGCCGGGCGACCGCATCGTCGGGCTCAGCGCCCTGCCGAAGGTCGTCGAGACGCTCGCGGCGCGTCCGCAGGTGCAGGAGCGGCTCGGGCAGCAGATCGTAGATGCCCTTGAGTCGGGGCTCGCGCCCGAGGGTGTGCTCGTCGTGCTCGAGGCGAGCCACGGCTGTGTGGCCGATCGCGGCGTGCGTCAGACCGAGGCCGTGACCGTGACCGTGGCGTCGAGTGGAGCGCTCGCGCAGCCCGCCGCCCGGAGCGAGGTCATGGCGCTGATCGGGGGCGCTGCCGGGAGACACTCCTCGGGAGCGAACCGATGACCGGTTCCCCGCTGGTGATGGGGGTGCTCAACGTCACCCCCGATTCCTTCAGCGACGGCGGCCGCTTCTCAGTCGGCGACGCCGGGATCGCGAGGGGTCGCGAGCTCGTCGCTCACGGCGCAGACATCGTGGATGTCGGCGGCGAGTCGACGCGCCCCGGCGCGACGCCCGTGGCGCTCGAAGAGGAGCAGCGGCGCGCGCTTCCGGTGATCCGCGCGCTCTCGGCCGACGGTATCCAGACCTCGGTCGACACGCTCCACGCCGAGACCGCGCAGCTCGCCGTCGCCGCGGGCGCGCGCTTCATCAATGACGTCTCGGGCGGCACCCACGACCCCGCGATGCTCGAGGCCGCGGCCTGGGCGAGCGCCGAGCACGGGGCGCGGTTCGTCATCGGGCACTGGAGGGGAGTGCCGGATCCCGGGCACCAGCGATCCGACTACACGGATGTCGTCGCCGAAGTGCGCGCGGCTCTCGCGGATCAAGCGGAGGCGGCCCTGAGCGCCGGCGTCGACCGCTCTCACATCGTGCTCGATCCCGGTCTCGGGTTCGACAAGACCGGCGAGCAGTGCTGGCGCCTGCTCGCGCACCTCGATGCGCTGACCTCCCTCGGCTATCCGGTACTGATCGGGGCCTCACGCAAGCGCATGCTCGCCGAGGCGCTGGCTTCGCCGATGGGCGCCAACCGATCCACGACCCCCGAGCAGCGCGACCTCGCGACCTCGGTGGTCACCGCACTCGCCGCTCGCGCGGGAGCGTGGGGCGTGCGGGTGCACGACGTGGCCGGCAGCGTCGAGGCGCTCGCCGTGACGCGCGCCTGGAGCCGTGAGGAGAGCGGAGTCGCTCGGCGCGACGGCTCTCGCCACCACACCGGTCTTCGCGACGCCGCTCCCAGTGACGCAGCCCGCCCCGACGCCGAGCCCGGAGCCGCCGACGGGTCGGCCGACCGTATCGTGCTCACCGGGCTCGAGGTCTACGCCCATCACGGGGTGTTCGATTTCGAGCGCGAGCAGGGGCAGCGCTTCGTCGTCGACGCCGAGGTCTCGGTCGACCTTCGCGCCGCCGCCGCGGGCGACGCGCTCGAGCGGACCGTGCACTACGGCGAACTCGCGGAGGCGATCATCGCGGCGGTCGAACGCGACCCGGTCGACCTCATCGAGACCGTGGCTGAGCGCGTCGCCGAGGTCGCTCTCGGCTTCGCGGGCGTGCGCGGTGCGCGGGTGACGGTGCACAAGCCGGACGCTCCGATCGCCGCGACCTTCTCCGACGTGTCCGTGACGGTGGTGCGGCCGTGATCGCGCAGATCGTTCCGGTGCTGTTCGCCTTCGGCGCCAACCTCGGCGATCGCGGCGAGACGATCCGTGCCGCCCAGTGCGAACTCGCCGAAGGCGAGGGGATCGGCAACCTGCGCGCTTCCCCGCTGCGCGAGACGATCGCGCTCACCGAGCACGGGCCCGATCCCGACGCCCCCCGTTACCTGAACGGCGTCGCGATCGCCGAGACCGCCCTGCAGCCCCACGCGCTGCTCGACCTCATGCAGAGCATCGAGGCGCGGCACGGTCGTGTGCGCGACGAGCGGTGGGGGGATCGCACGCTCGACATCGACCTGATCCTCTACGGCGGGCGTGTGATCTCGGATGAGCGCCTCACGGTGCCCCACCCGCGCGCCCACGAGCGGGACTTCGTGCTCGCCCCCTGGCTCGCTCTCGAACCGGGGGCGGTGCTGATGGGGCACGGCCGCGTCTCGGATCTGCTGCAGCGCGTGGGCGACACCACGCGCCCCTTCGACGAGGCGGGAGAGGGCGATCATGCCGAGGGGTGAGCGCCCCGGCCTGGGCGCCCTCGCCGCTGCGGCGGTCATGGGTGCCGCTGCCGGCCTGTTGGTGCAGTTCGCGCTCTCGAACCGCGGTCAGGCGCCGCTGGTGCCCCCGCTGTCGCTTCCGCTGACGCTCGTGCTCGTGGCGGCGGTGCTGATCGTGTTCGCGCTCAGGCTGCGGCGTGCGCTGAAGAAGGGATCTGGCGCGGTCAATCCCTTCCAAGCGGTGCGGCTGCTCGCCGCGTCGCGAGCCGGGCAGCTGGTCGGCGGTCTGCTCGGCGGGTTCGGCGGAGGTCTGGCGCTCTCCCTGCTCGGCCGCAGCGTGCCCGCCCCGACAGCGACGTGGCTGCCGATGCTGCTCACCCTCGTCGCCGGCGCGGTGCTGACGGGCTGTGCTCTGTACGCCGAGCACTGCTGCCGGCTGCCCCCGGGCGACGATGACCCGGAGTCGGGCGGGGCGGATCCCGCACCCGGTCAGGGCGCGGCCGACCAGGCGGCGTTCCGCGAGCGCTGAGCGGTCGACCGCACGCCCCCTGCGTGTCGGAGGCGGCCTCTACACTTGAGGGCGTGAACGACGAACAGCGCATCAGCAGTGATCCCCAGTGGCCGAACGGCGAGTTCGAGTGGCAGCGGGTCTCGCCGAAGTATGCCGTGGCCGACCTCGTGCTGAATCTGCTGCTCGACGCGGTGGTGCTGGTCGTGCTCGTGGTGCTCCTCGTGGTCGTGAACGAGCAGCCACCGGTGTTCGTCACCGTCGGCCTGAGCGTGCTCTTCGTGCTGCTGCTCGTCAATTCACTGCTCGCGTTCCGCCGCGTGAAGGCCATCGGGTACATCCTCCGCGAAGACGATCTGCTGTTCCGCAGGGGCATCATGTTCGAGCGTGTGATCGCGGTGCCCTACGGGCGCCTGCAGATGGTCGATGTGACGCGCGGCCCGTTGCTGCGCTCGCTCGGACTGGCCACGCTCAAGTTCGTCACGGCCTCCGCAGCCACCGGCGTCAACCTGCCCGGGCTGCGCTTCGAGGATGCCGAGGCGCTGCGCGATCGCCTGGTCGAGCTCGCCGAGACGCGGAGGTCGGGGCTGTGACCGACGCGCACCCCGAAGACGGAGCGCCGGCCCAGGTCACGGTGCCCGGCGATTCGGTGCTGCCGGGCACCGCCGACGCCGAGGGGTGGCGCCGTCTGCATCCGCTCTCCCCGCTGCTGCGGGGAGGCCTGGTGCTGCTGGTGATCGCGGGTATCGTGATCGCGAACTTCCGGGATCGCTTCGTCGAGCTGTTCTTCGCCGACCGCGTGTGGAGCCGAGACGGCGTCGAGGTCGACCTGTCGCAGGAGGGCGGCGATATCGTCGACCTCTTCGAGTACCTCGTGGAGCAGGGTCTGCTGCTGCTCGTGCTGGGCGGTGTGCTCGGCGTCATCCTGCTCATCGTGCTGTTCTCGTGGATCGCGTGGCGCTTCCACACCTACCGCATCGGCGCCGAGGCCGTCGAGGAGCAGAGCGGTGTGCTCTTCCGCAAGCATCGCAGGGCTCCGCTCGAACGGATCCAGAGCGTCAATCTGCAGCGCCCCCTGCTCGCGCGCGCCCTCGGACTCACCAAGATCGAGGTGCTCACGGGCGGCCAGGGCGGCAAGGTCGAGCTGTCGTACCTCAGCCACCGCGACGCGAAGACGGTGCGCGAGCAGATTCTGCGCCTTGCGACGGCGAAGCGCTCCGGTGCGACGTTGCGGCTGCCGGGAGAGGCCCCCGCCGCTCCGGAGGCCATCGTCGCCCCGGCCCCGATGGGTCCCGACGGGTACGTCTTCGACGGGTCGAGCAGCGGGCTGACGGCGCGCGCTCAGGATTTCGTCGACGCCGACGTCGATCCCGAGGCCCTCGCCGCCCAGACACTCGTGAAGGTGCCGGTCGGGCGCCTCGTCGGCAGCATCGCGCTCAGCTGGGAAGCGGTGATCACGCTGGTCATCATCGTGGGCGTCGTGGTCGGTGCGGCCGTGTTCGAACCCGCCGTCATCCTCGGTGTCATCCCGCTGATCATCGTCATGGCCGGCATCATCTTCGGGCAGTTCAACAAGGGATTCAACTTCACGCTCTCGCGCTCGGCCGACGCCGTCCGCACCGGCGCGGGGCTCACCGCGACCGTCACCGAGACGATCCCGTTCGGGCGCATCCACGCCGTCGAGGCGAGACAGCCGCTCATGTGGCGCCCCTTCGGCTGGTGGAAGGTGCGCATCACCACCGCCGGCCACTCCGTGTCCCAGGGCGGGCAGAACACGATGCAGAACGTGGTGCTGCCGGTGGGGCGCGAGGAGGACGTGCTGCGGGTGATCGACACGCTGCTGCCTGGGGTCGGCGACGATGAGCACGAGATAGCCGAGCTGCGCAACGGCCTGTCGGGTCGGGCCGAAGGCTACCTCGGGGCCGGGCCGCGCGGAGCCGCCGTGCTGCTCTGGGGCCGAGCGCGGGCCGGAATGCGGATCGCCGACGCCGGAGACGCCGAGGCGACGCTGCGCATCCGCCGCGGCGCGCTCACCCGTTCGTTCGCCGTGATGCCGGTGGTGCGCGCGCAGTCGGTGCAGTTCCGCAGGCCGCTGCTCCACCGGTTCCTCGGCCTGGCCTCCATTCAGGCGCACACCGTGCTGGGGCCCGTGCGCGTGGAGATGCGCGGCATCGAGCTGCGCGCCGCGCAGCGCACCTTCGATCTGCTCGCGGCGACGGTGCTCCGGGTGCAGGGGGCGGAGTCGGCTCGTCGCGGGGTCCCGGAGGGAGCCCCTGAGGGCTCGACCCGGCCCCGGCACGGGGAGTCGCTCGAGCAGGCCGCGGCTCCGGTCGAGTCGGATCGGGATCCGCGGCCGTGAGCGCGGGGCAGCAGGCGTCGCGACTCGGCGTCGGCGTGGTCGGAGCCGGCCGCGTCGGCCCGGTGCTCGCTCGTGCCCTGGCCGGAGCGGGCCACGCGATCACCGGGATCTCGGCGATCAGCGATGAGAGCCGCGAGCGGGCCGAGACGATGCTGCCCGGCGTTCCGATCCTGGAGGTCGGCGAGGTGGTGCGCCGATCCGAACTGGTGCTGTTCGCGATCCCGGGGTCGGAACTCCCCGACCTCGTCAGCGGCCTCGCAGCGACGGGTGCCTGGCAACCGGGCCAGCTCGTCGTCCACACGGCGCCCGAGCACGGGTACGGCGTGTTCGGTCCGGCACTCGCCGCGGGCGCGATCCCGCTCGCGCTGCACCCGGCCGTCGTCTTCACCGGCACGAGCCTCGACCTCACACGGCTCGTCGGTGCGACGATCGCGGTGACGGCTCCCGCTCCCGTGCTGCCGATCGGGCAGGCGCTCGCGGTCGAGATGGGCGCCGAGCCGGTGATCGTGGAGGAGCGGGATCGTCCGGCGTACGCGGAGGCCGTCGGCGCGGCCGCCGAGTTCTCGCGAGCAGTGGTGCGCCAGGCCGCGGGCGCGCTCCGCGAGATCGGCGTCGAAGGGCCCGATCGCCTCATCGGGGGGATCGTGCGCGCCGCGATCGAGGAGGAGCTGCGCGTCGCCGGCGCCGATCCCGGTTCCGACCCCGTCCCCTGACGGATGCCGGGTAGGATGGATCGGTGCGCCGGAAACACCCGTGTTCGGCGTGCTTCGAGCCGATACCACGGAGGAACCGCCCCATGAGCGACCAGCCCGCAGCCAACGCGCCCCTCGAGACCGAAGAGGAGCTCTTCGAGCAGAAGCGCGTGCGCCTGGAGAAGCGGGACCGGCTGAACACCGGCGCCGAGCTCGGCGGCGGGGCGTACCCCGTGGAGGTGCCCGTCACGGCGACGATCCCCGAGGTGCGCGCCCGGTGGGCCCACCTGGAGGAGACCCCCGACAGCCTCTCGGGCGAGATCGCGGGTGTGGCGGGGCGCGTGGTCTTCCAGCGCAACACGGGCAAGCTCTGCTTCGCGTCGCTGCAGGCGGGTGACGGCACCCGCATCCAGGCGATGGTGAGCCTCGCCGAGGTGGGCGAGGAGTCTCTGGCCTCTTACAAGGAGCTCGTCGATCTCGGCGACCACCTCTTCGTGAGCGGCGAGGTCGTCTCGAGCCGACGCGGCGAGCTGTCGATCATGGTGCGGGAGTGGCGGATCGCGGCGAAGGCGCTCGCCCCGCTGCCGAACATGTATGCGGAGCTCAGCGAGGAATCGCGGGTTCGGCAGCGCTACCTCGATCTGATCCAGCGCGAGCAGGCTCGCACGAACGTCGTGACCCGCGCGCGCACCATGGCGAGCCTGCGGCGCACCTTCGCCGAGAACGGCTTCATCGAGGTCGAGACCCCGATGCTGCAAACGATGCACGGTGGCGCCTCGGCGCGCCCGTTCGTCACGCACTCGAACGCGTTCGATACCGAGCTCTACCTGCGCATCGCGCCCGAGCTGTACCTGAAGCGCGCCGTCGTCGGCGGCTTGGAGCGGGTGTTCGAGATCAACCGCAACTTCCGCAACGAGGGCGCCGATTCGACGCACAGCCCCGAGTTCGCGATGCTCGAGTCCTACCAGGCCTACACCGACTACAACGGGATCGCCGACCTCACCCAGCTGCTCATCCAGAACGCGGCCCTGGCTGTGAACGAGGGCACCGATCGCGAGGGCACCCACGTGGTGCGCTGGGCCGACGGCACGCTCTTCGATCTGGGCGGAGACTGGGACCGCATCTCGATGTACGGAACGCTCTCGGAGGCCGCGGGCCGGGAGATCACCCCCGAGACCTCCGTCGAAGAGCTGCAGGCCATCGCGGACGCCGAGGGCGTCGAGGTGAAGCTGCCGAACCACGGCAAGCTCGTCGAAGAGCTGTGGGAGCACTTCGTGAAGGACGGTCTCACGCGCCCCACCTTCGTCATGGACTTCCCTGTCGAGACGAGCCCGCTCACGCGGCATCACCGCTCGATCCCCGGGGTCGTCGAGAAGTGGGACCTCTACGTGCGCGGCTTCGAGCTGGCGACCGGCTACTCGGAGCTCGTCGATCCGGTCGTGCAGCGCGAGCGCTTCGTACAGCAGGCCGCGGAGGGAGCCCGCGGCGATGACGAGGCGATGCCCATCGACGAGGAGTTCCTGCGCGCTCTCGAGCACGGCATGCCCCCGTCGGGCGGCATGGGCATGGGCATGGACCGTCTGCTCATGGCTTTGACGGGGCTCGGGATCCGCGAGACGATCCTCTTCCCGCTCGTGAAGTAGCCTTCACAGCGGGACTCAGGAAGAACCGGGGGAGGGCCGGTATTCTGGTGCACATGGACAACTGGTGGATGAACGCGATCTGGTCGCTGATCCCGACCGTGCTCATCGGGCTCTTCTTCTGGCTGGTCATGCGTCTGATCCTGCGCGCCGACCGCACCGAGCGTCGCGTCTACCAGCAGATCGAGAATGAGGAGCGCGCGAAGGCCGGCCTGCCGCTGCGCGACGAATCCTGAATCCGCCTGATCAGGGCCGGGAGCGAACTCGACCCGGACTCCGGGCGGCCCTCTCACTCGATAGAGTGTTCTCACTGGGGTGAGAACATACATCCCTGTGATGCGCAGGGAAGGCGGAGTGCATGGATCTGAGTTGGTCCGGGTTCAACTGGCCCTACCTGTGGACCCTCACTGCGCTGATCGTCGACATCATCATCAGGATCGTGGCCCTGTTCGTCGTCCCGCGCAATCGGCGCCCGACAGCGGGGATGGCCTGGCTGCTCGCGATCTTCCTGCTGCCGATACCGGGCTTGCTGCTCTTCCTCATCATCGGCAGCAAACGGCTCCCCAAGAAGCGCGAGCGCAAACAGGAGGCGGTCAACCAGTTCGTCGCCGAGGTCTCGAGTCGCGAGGACAACGGCCTCGTGACGCCCGAGACGGAGCTGCCGCCCGGCGTGGACAACGCGGTCAAGCTCGGCCGCTCGCTCGGCGCCCAGCCCATGCTGCTCGGCAACACGGCCTCGATCTGCATCGACTACGAGGAGTCGCTCGAGCGCATGGCCGAGGCGATCCGCGAGGCGCGCGACTACGTGCACGTGGAGTTCTACATCCTCGTGCACGACCCCACGACGGACTGCGTCTTCACCGCGCTGCGCGAAGCCATCGAGCGGGGGGTCAAGGTGCGCGTGCTGCTCGATCACATCTCGGCCGTGCGCAACCCCGGCGCGGCGCGGACCAGGCGGAGCCTCACCGAGATGGGGGCGGAGTGGGCCTACATGCTGCCGGTGCGTCCGTGGCGCGGCGAGTACCAGAGGCCGGATCTGCGGAACCACCGCAAGCTCATCGTGGTCGACGGCCGCGTCGGGTTCATGGGCTCCCAGAACCTCGTCGACTCGAGCTACAACAAGCCGTCGAACCGGCGCAGGGGACTGCACTGGAAAGACCTGATGGTGCGGGTCGAGGGGCCGATCGTGCTCGGGCTCGAGGCCGTGTTCCAGGGGGACTGGTACCTCGAGACGGGGCAGTACCTCACCAACATCGCCGAGGGGCCGCTCGAGGTGGAGCGCCCCGGGGGGCTCGACTGCCAGATCGTGCCGAGCGGCCCCGGCTACGGGGCCGAGAACAACCTGCAGGTGTTCGTGTCGCTGCTCTACGCCGCGCACCGGCGCATCAGCATCACGAGCCCCTACTTCGTGCCCGACGGCTCGATCATGAACGCGCTGCGCGCGGCGACGGCGCGCGGAGTCGCGGTCGAGCTCTTCGTGTCCGAGATCGGGGATCAGGCCGTGGTGTACCACGCGCAGCGCTCCTACTACGAGGAGCTGTTGCGCGCCGGTGTGCGGATCTGGATGTTCCGGCCGCCCTACATCCTGCACTCGAAGCACTTCACCATCGACAGCGACGTCGCCGTCGTCGGCTCCTCGAACATGGACCAGCGATCCTTCGGCCTCAACATGGAGATCTCGATGGTGGTGCACGGCGCTGATTTCGTGAAGGATCTCGACGATGTCAACGACTACTACCGCGCGAATGCGCGCGAGCTGACCCTCGAGGAGTGGGAGCAGCAGCCGCTGCCCTCGCAGCTGCTCGACGGGCTCGCGCGACTCACTTCGGCACTGCAGTAGTCCGGGCTTCCGCGCGTCGATGGCGCGCTCGGGCGGGGCTCGTTTTGGAATTCCGTCTCGGGTGTGCAAGCATGCCACTACCGTATTCGACGGAAGGAAACGCAATGGCGCGTAAAGCTACTTCCCCCCTACCCGAAAACACCCCCGCCGCGGTGGCAGACAACACCACGGCACCGGGTGAACAAGCTGTGGCGGAGACGCCGGCTGCCGCGAAGGCGCCGACGAAGACCGCTACCGCGAAGACGAGCGCTGCGAAGGCCGCGACTGCCAAAGCGGCAGCCAAGCCGAGCACCGCGAAGGCCGCGTCGAAGACGACGTCGGCGAAGACTGCGCCGGCGAAGGCCGCGGGCAAGGCCAAGGCGGCCGCGAAGCCCCGCGCCGCCCAGACCCCGGCTGAGAACGCCCCCGCCGCGAACCCGGCACCGGCCGCCAAGAAGTCGCTCGTGCGCCGCAAGCGCCCGCGCAAGGCCCCCGTGACGGGTCCGGTCGCGATCGGCCGCAGCGGGTTCACCAAGCTCAAGAACATCTCCGAGATCCGCCACTACCTGCGCACGAGCGACACTCCGGTGTTCTTCGTGGGTGCGACGGCGTTCAACCTGCTCGGCCTCGACCGTTGGGTACGCGGCTTCTCGTTCATCACCTACTACGACAGCTGGGACGGCAACCATCCGCGCGTGTTCACGCCGACCGAGAAGCCGTACATCGAGTTCGAGAGCGGCGAGGAGATCAACAACTGGCTGCTGCGCAACCACGAGGTGCGCGCTCACATCGAACGCCGTACGCCTCCCGGTGCGCGCCCGCAGATCGTCATGGTGTTCTTCGACGAGGAGACCGAGCGGATCTGCGAGGAGCTCGACTACGAGCTGATCCTGCCGAGCCACGAGCTGCGCGAGCGGCTCGACTCGAAGATCGTCACCACTCAGATCGCCGACTCCGTGGGCGTGCCGAGTGTGCCGAACGTGCTCACCACGGTCAAGGACTGGGACGAGCTGGTTAAGGTCACCGAGAAGGCGGGGCTGGGGCAGGATCTGGTGATTCAGACCGCCTACGGCGACTCCGGCAAGACCACCTACTTCGTGACCAGCGAGGCGGAGTTCGCCGCGATCGCGGATGAGGTCACCGACGTCGAGATCAAAGTGATGAAGCGGATCAACAACCGTCCCATCGCGATCGAGGCCGTGCTCACCCGGCAGGGAACCGTGGTCGGCCCCTGCATGACCGAGATCACGGGGCACGCAGACCTGACGCCGTACCGAGGGGGCTGGGCAGGCAACGAGATGTTCCCGACGGTGCTCGACGACGAGAGCCGGCACGCGGCGATCGAACTCGTGCGCAAGCTCGGCGACAGGTTGGGCAAGGAGGGGTACCGAGGCTTCTTCGAGGTCGACGTGCTGCTCGACACCGACACCGGCGACGTGTATCTCGGGGAGCTGAACCCCCGGATCAGCGGGGCCTCGGCGATCACGAACGTCACCGCCGGCGCCTACGCCGACGTGCCGCTCTTCGCCTTCCACCTGCTCGAGTACTCGGGCATCGACTTCGAGATCGATGTCGAGGAGATCAACCTCCGCTGGGAGGAGCTGGCCTCCGAGGACGAGTGGAGCCACATGGTGATCAAGCACACGAGCAACACCGTGGAGCGCATCGACGCGGCGCCGCGCACCGGCCGGTACTCGCTCGACCACTACGGCAATCTCGTCTACACGCACCACGACTACGACTGGCACCTGCTCGGCAACGAGTCCGACGCGTTCTACCTGCGCATCTACCAGGAGGGCGACTACCGCTGGAAGGGCGCGGATCTCGGGATCCTCGTGACGAAGGCCCACCTCGAGGCGAGCCACGGCGGTCTCACCCTGCACGCGAAGTATCTGATCGATGCGATCCGCGGCATGTACCGCACGACCGTGGTCGAGGGCGACGAGCCCGCTCCGAAGCCGGCCCCCGCCAAGGGGAAGTGATCGGCGTGGGATACTGAAAGGATGAGCGCTGAGACTGGATACGGTTTGAACGGCCCTGCGCCGGGGTACATCGAGGTCGTTCCGCCACTCGACCAGTGGCAATTCGCGCCCTACCTGCAGTGGTCGATGCAGAACATTCAGTCCTTCCTGCCGGTACACGGGATTCGCCGCGGAGGGCGGGCCACGGAGTTCGCTCTCCGGCCGTCGGATCTCGGCGCGCTCAGCGTGCCGCACCCCTGGGACGATCGCAGCGCCACCTTCACCGAGGTCATGGGGGCGACCCATACCGATGGTTGGATGGTGACCCACCGCGGTGCGATCGTGGGCGAGCAGTACCTCGGCACGCTCGCCCCGGCTGGCATGCACCTGCTGATGTCGGTGTCGAAATCGCTCACCGCGACCACCGCGGGCCTGCTGTCGGCAAGCGGCGAGCTGAATCTCGACGCTCCCGTCACCGACTACGTACCGCAGCTCGCGGGGTCCGGCTATGAGGGCGCCCTGGTGCGGCACCTCGTCGACATGCGCACGGGCGTGCACTTCTCGGAGGAGTACCTCAACGAGGACGCCGAGGTGCGATTGCTCGAGGAGGCCATCGGCTGGGCGCCGAAGAAGCACCCCGAGGTGCCCGACTCGCTGCTGGGATTCCTCAGCACGCTCGGGCAGGACGGGCCGCACGGCGGCCCCTTCGACTACAAGTCGTGCGAGACGGACGCGCTGGGATTCGTGATCCAGGGCGCCGCGGGCCGTCACGCCGCCGACGTGATGTCGGAGCGGCTGTGGCAGCCGATGGGGGCGGAGTTCGACGCCCACGTGGGGATCGACAGCGTGGGCGGCGGCATGTTCGACGGCGGCGTCTCGGCGGCTATGCGGGATCTCGCGCGCTTCGGCAACCTCTACGTCAACAGGGGCTACGCGCTCGACGGCGTCGCCGTGCTCCCCGAGTGGTGGGTCGAGGACACGTACGCGGGCGGCCCCGACTCTCGCGAGGCCTTCGCGAACTCCGAGGACTCCGCCTACATGAGCGGAGGCATGTACCGCAACGGCTTCTGGTTCCCGGGCGAGAGCGGCGACGTGATGCTCGCGCTCGGCATCCACGGCCAGATGATCTACATGAACCGCGTCACGGGAGTGGTCGGGGTGAAGATGTCGAGCTGGCCGACGCCGCAGGATGCCGAGAAGCTGTTCTGGACGGTGCGAGCCTTCGAGGTCGCCTCCTGGGCGCTCAATCGCGGAGAGGTGTAGGCCGACGATCCCGCACTGGGCCGGGGGCCGCGAACCGCTTGACGCGGGGCGCGGCCCCCGACTCGTGATCCAGGCTGAGCATCCAGATCTCCCCGTTGAGCACCCGGGGGAGCGGCGATCCCGCGATGCGCGAGAGGCTCCAGCGGATGAGTGCTCCGTGCGACACGACGACGCTGCCGGGGGCGGTCTCGAGCAGGCGCAGCAGCGCGGCGGCCCCGCGCTCGCTCATGTCTTCGAGCGGTTCCGACTCCGGGATGCCGCGGAGGCCCGGCCAGCGCGCGTCGGCGTCCGCGAAGTGCATGCCCTCGGCGAGACCGAAGTTGCGCTCCCAGATGCCCTCGTCGATCGCGGGCGCGGTGCGATCGATCGTGGATCCGATGATCTCCGCAGTCTCGACCGCTCTGCCGAGGGGTGAGCTGACGAGCCCCGTCCAGCTGCCGTGCGAGGCGAGCAGTCGCCCGGTCTCGGCGGCCTGCGCTCTGCCGGTGTCGTTGAGCGCGATGTCGGTGCGGCCCTGGATGCGGCCGGCCAGGTTCCAATCGGTTTCGCCGTGGCGCACGAGCGCGATCTTGGCGGTGGGATCGACGGGCATGCCACCAGCCTATGAGATGCCCGCCGCCTCCGAGAGGGAGGTACTTCGCTCACAATTAAGACTATTAGTCAGTTCGGCACAACTTATCCACATTCATGTGATTCGCCGCACGAACGCTATCCGTGCCTGGCAACCTGGAGGCTCATCGGAGACAATAGAGAGGTGATCGAGGTGAATGAGCCGCAGGTCTGGACCCTGATCGGGGTCTTCGCGGCGTCCATGGTCGGCATGATCACAGTGATGACCCAGCTCATGATGCGCACGCTGTCGGCGAAGTTCGACACCGTGAATGAGCGGATCGACGGATTGCGTACCGAGATGGTGCTGCGCTTCGACTCGGTCGAGGGCCGTATGGACCGGCTCGAGACCCGCATGGATCGCCTGGAGACCCGCATGGATCGTCTCGAGACCCGGGCAGAGCGGATCGAGAAGCGGGTGGACGATATCGATCGCGACGTGCAGGCCATCTCCAAGCGCGTGTTCCCCGAGTAGGCGAGCCGTTCAGGCTGGGTCGCGCTCGCTCAGGACGCGGGGTGGTCGGAGACGGTGAGCAGCTCGCCCACCTCGCAGTCGAGCGCTCGGCAGATCGCGGTGAGCGTGGAGAACCGGATCGCCCGGGCACGGTCGTTCTTGAGCACTGAGAGGTTGACGAGGCTCACCCCCACGCGCTCGCTGAGCTGGGTGAGGGTCATGCCCCGCTCGGCGAGCAGTTCGTCGAGGCGGCAGTGGATCGCGTGCCCGTCCTCGGGCTCTGCCGGGCTCATACGAGCCCCTCGGTGTCGCGCTGCAGCCGAATGGCCCGGCCGAGCAGCGCGGTGATCAGGCCGAGCACGATACCGATGAGGAACAACGGCCAGTCGAGATCCTGGAGGAAGTCGAAGCTGGTCGGAACCACCCAGGCCTGCGAGTCGATGTCCGAGACAGCATCGCCGTTGGTCGGCAGTCCTAGCTCGGTGACCGCCAGCTCGCCGGCCAGCATGCGGAACCAGGGCACTACCACGGCGCTGACCATCGTGAGCAGGCTGAGGCCGCCGAGTGTCCATTGCAGCGGACCGGTGAACGGACGTTGCTTCGCGAGCTTCGCGGTCAGCACGAGGACCCCGAGGCACCCGGCCATCACGACGGTGAACGGCAGCGCCGTCGCGATACCGAGGAGTACGCGGGAGGCCGTGACCGGGTGCAGGATGCGCAGCCCCGCTTCACCGGGCGTCACGGTGATCCGATCGGTGGTGAACTGGGTGTCGATCAGTTCGTGGGGCGCTCCGGCTCCCTCCGGCAGCACTACGGCCACATCGAAGGAGACGCCTCCATCCATCGGGCCGCTCACTGTCCAGGAGGTGATGAGCAGGCAGTAGAAGGCGGTGATCAGACCGATCGCTGTCGTGATGGCGGTCAGGATCCAGAGTCCCGCCTTGCCCATGCGAGGCGCGACGCGGTCCAAGCTGGCGGCCATGACTTCCTCCCGTTTATCGAATATCGATATTAACGCTTTTCGATAAAGTATCGAGCGTCGCTGAAACTGTCAATCGCCCATTACGCCCAGATCGAACAGGCCCCCACGATCCCGCATCACCCCGTAGCCTGGATGCATCAGCGGTCCCCGACCGTTCTGGGAACCGCAAGGAGGTTATTGATGTTCGAGAGATTCACCGATCGCGCCCGCCGGGTGGTTGTGCTCGCCCAGGAAGAGGCGAAGATGCTCAACCACAACTACATCGGCACCGAGCACATCCTGCTCGGCCTCATTCACGAGGGCGAGGGCGTCGCGGCCAAGGCGCTGGAGCAGCTCGATATCTCGCTCGACGCCGTGCGCGCGCAGGTGACCGACATCATCGGCACCGGCCAGCAGCCCCCGCAGGGGCACATCCCCTTTACGCCGCGCGCGAAGAAGGTGCTCGAGCTCAGCCTGCGCGAGGCGCTGCAGCTCGGCCACAATTACATCGGCACCGAGCACATCCTGCTCGGCCTGATCCGCGAGGGCGAGGGCGTCGCAGCCCAGGTGCTCGTGAAGCTGGGCGCCGACCTCAACCGCGTCCGCCAGACCGTGATCCAGCTGCTCTCCGGCTACCAGGCTGGCAAGGAGAGCGCCACGGTGGGCGCGCCCGAGCAGCAGAGCGACGCCAAGGGCTCGCAGGTGCTCGACCAGTTCGGTCGCAACCTCACCCAGGCCGCCCGCGAGGGCAAGCTCGATCCGGTGATCGGCCGCGAGAAGGAGGTCGAGCGGGTCATGCAGATCCTCTCGCGCCGCTCGAAGAACAACCCGGTGCTGATCGGCGAGCCCGGCGTCGGCAAGACGGCCGTCGTCGAGGGCCTCGCCCAGGCGATCGTCAAGGGCGAGGTGCCCGAGACGCTGAAGGACAAACAGGTCTACGTGCTCGACCTGGGCTCCATGATCGCGGGCAGCCGTTACCGCGGCGACTTCGAGGAGCGCCTGAAGAAGGTCACGAAGGAGATCCGCAACCGCGGCGACATCATCATATTCATCGACGAGATCCACACCCTCGTGGGCGCCGGCGCGGCCGAGGGAGCGATCGACGCTGCGAACATCCTCAAGCCGATGCTCGCGCGCGGCGAGCTTCAGACCATCGGCGCGACCACGCTCGACGAGTTCCGCAAGCACTTCGAGAAGGACGCTGCGCTCGAGCGCCGCTTCCAGTCGATCATGGTGAACGAGCCCTCGCTGCCGCACTCGATCAACATCCTCAAGGGCCTGCGCGACCGCTACGAGGCGCACCACAAGGTGTCGATCACCGACGGCGCGATCGTGGCCGCCGTGAATCTCGCGGATCGCTACGTGCAGGATCGCTACCTGCCCGACAAGGCGATCGACCTGATCGACGAGGCCGGTGCCCGGTTGCGCCTCTCGATCCTGTCGAGCCCGCCCGAGCTGCGCGAGTTCGACGAGAAGATCGCGGTCGTGCGCGCCGACAAGGAGCAGGCGATCGAGGCGCAGGACTTCGAGGCCGCCGCGAACAAGCGCGATGAGGAGAAGAAGCTCATCGCCGAGCGGCTGCGGCTCGAGAAGCAGTGGCGCTCGGGCGACGTCGCCACCCAGGCGGAGGTCGACGAGGGCCTGATCGCCGAGGTGCTCGCACAGGCGACCGGCATCCCGGTGTTCAAGCTCACCGAGGAGGAGACCTCGCGTCTGCGCTTCATGGAGGAGGCTCTCCACCAGCGTGTCATCGGTCAGAACGAGGCCATCGCGGCGCTCGCCAAGACGATCCGTCGTCAGCGCGCCGGCCTCAAGGACCCGAAGCGCCCCTCGGGCTCGTTCATCTTCGCCGGCCCCACCGGCGTCGGCAAGACCGAGCTCGCGAAGGCCCTCGCGGAGTTCCTGTTCGATGACGAGGACGCACTGATCTCGCTCGATATGTCGGAGTACGGCGAGAAGCACACCGTCTCCCGCCTGTTCGGTGCGCCCCCCGGATTCGTGGGCTTCGAGGAGGGCGGCCAGCTCACCGAGAAGGTGCGCCGCAAGCCGTTCTCGGTGGTGCTCTTCGACGAGATCGAGAAGGCCCACCCCGATATCTTCAACTCGCTGCTGCAGATCCTCGAGGAGGGGCGTCTCACCGACGGTCAGGGTCGCGTGATCGACTTCAAGAACACGGTCATCATCATGACGACCAACCTGGGGTCGAGCGCGATCGCGGGCGGCCCGGTGGGCTTCCAGATCGAGGGCGACAGCTCGGTGGGCTACGAGTCGATGAAGGGCAAGGTCAACGAGGAGCTGAAGAAGCACTTCAAGCCCGAGTTCTTGAACCGCGTCGACGACACGATCGTGTTCCCGCAGCTCACCAAGCCCGAGCTGCTGCAGATCGTCGACCTCTTCGTGAAGCAGCTGAAGGATCGCCTGCTCGACCGCGACATGCACATCGAGGTCTCGCAGGCGGCGCGCGAGCGTCTGGCCGAGCTCGGCTACGATCCCGCGCTGGGCGCGCGGCCGCTGCGCCGCGCGATGCAGCGGGAGATCGAGGATCGCCTGTCCGAGCGCATCCTCGGCGCCGAACTGCTGGCGGGCGACCTCGTGAAGGTCGGCTTCGAGAACGGCGAGTTCACGTTCGAGACCGATCGCAACTCCGATAAGGCCCACGGAGACGCCTCGGCCTCGTCGGCCGCCGCCGTCGCCTCGACGGCCGCGACCCCCGGCACCGCGGAGTAACCCGAGCGAGGGGGCCCGCTGCTTCGGCAGCGGGCCCCTTCTTCGTTTCTGCCCTCGGCTCCGAGCAGCCGGGCGGCCGGGCAGCCGACGGGCCCTTCGCTCAGGCAGGAGATCGTGTTTCAGGCGGGTGTATTCGGCGAGAACACCCGAATGGGCCGCGATCTCCGGTGCGAAGAGCGGTGTCGCGGCTGCCCAGTCGGGCCCGCACTAAGCTGGAGGGATGACCGCAGAGATCCTCATCCGCAGCGCACGCACCGACGACGTGCCCCGCATGGCCGAGCTGATGGAGCCGCTCGTCGCGCGACGAATCCTGCTGGGAAAGGATCTGGTCGATCTGTACGCCGCGGTTCCGGAGTTCCTGGTGGCGACCGATGCCGAAGACCGGGTGATCGGCTACGGGGCGGTGCACGTCATGTGGGAGCGGCTGGGTGAGGTGCGCACGCTCGGTGTCTCCCAGGACTGGCTGGGACGCGGGGTCGGTCACCGTCTGCTCGAGGCGCTCGAGGTGCGCGCGCGCGACCTGGGCCTGGCCCAGTTGTTCTGCCTGACCTTCGAGACCGACTTCTTCGGGCGTCACGGGTTCGAAGAGGTGAGCGAGAACGCCGAGCTGGTCGCGGCCGACGTCTACGCCGAGCTGCTGCGCTCGAACGACGAGGGCGTGGCCGAGTTCCTCGATCTCGCCCGCGTGAAGCCGAACACGCTCGGCAACACGCGCATGCTGAAGCGGCTGTAGCGGCGCGTTCGCGGTTACGCTGTCGCTATGTCGACGCTGCGTGATCCTGTGGGGCCGAAGGACCGGAAGGTCTACATCCGCCGCCGGATCCTCGTGCTCGCCGCTCTGCTCGCGGTGGTCGCCGTCGTGGTGCTCGTGTTCGTGAAGCCGGGCTCGAACAGCGATATCCAGAACGCTCGCGAGGTCGAGGTGCCGAGCGATCTGGCCGAGGAGGAGGCCGATTCGGCCGGCGAGGACGGGGAGCCGGCCGCTTGCAACCCGGGGCAGCTGCAGGTCACTCCGATGACGGATAAGGGCGACTACGCCGAGGGTGAGCTGCCCCAGCTCTCGCTCTCCGTCGAGAACACGGGCCAGGAAGCCTGCTCGGCCGACCTCGGCACCGCGACGATGGAGTTCACCGTGTCGAGCGGAGACGACCAGGTCTGGCGCTCGGTCGATTGCCAGGAGGACGGCGACCACCGGGCAGTGATCCTCGACCCCGGTAAGCCGCTCGAGACCGAGGCCCTCGAGTGGGATCGCACCCGATCCAGCCCGGAGACCTGCGACATCACCCGCGATCCCGTGGCCGCCGGGGGAGCCTCGTACCACCTGCGCGTCACGGCGGCGGGCGTCGACGGTTCGGGTACCGCGCAGTTCCTGCTGTACTGAGCACTGCCCGCGCTTCTCACGATTCGGTGAAAGGAGTTCCCGGACTCCCCGAATCGGAGGTACAGTGAGGCATGGACAAGAAAAAGGCATCAGAGTCCGGCATTCGCGTGGAGATCGTGCAGGGCACCGACGAAGCCGTCGCGGTCGACGAGCTCATCGATGACCTGCTTCACGGCGACATCCAGGGTGCGCTGCACGCTTTGCACGAACCGCACGGCGAATCGAAGGCCGGCGGCCCCGCGGTCGAACCGAGCGTCTAGCGCGAGCGTCAGCCGCTGAGCGCCTCGAGCCCCTCCAAGCGGAGCGCGATCCAGAGCTCCGCACGGTCGTCGGCGTCCGTGAGGGAGCGGCCGGTGAGCCTTTCGATGCGCGTCACCCGGTCGCGCAGCGTGTTGCGGTGGATGCCGAGCGCCGCGGCGGCCGGTCCCCGCTGCCCGTCGGCCTCGAAGACCGCCCGCAGTGTGTCGCGCAGCAGGGCGCGGTCGGGGTCGCCGAGGGCCTCCGAGTGCAGCGAGAGCGGCCCGAGCACGCGCGCGCTGAGCATGGGACGGACGCGGCGAGCGGCATCGGACCGAGCGTTCTCGCCGGAGCCGGCGGACGGTGCGGTGGGCGGTGCGGGATCCGCCGCCCCCAGCGACAGCAGTGCCTCGATCAGCGGGGTGTCGCGATCCGCCCACACGGCCTGAGGCACGCGCGGCGCCGCGTAGAGCGGCGCGGTCGTTGAGAGCGAGCGCAGGCGGGCCTCTGCGGATCGCCGACTGAGCGGGATCTCCCCGATCTCGGCGGGGCGACCCACGACGGCGTCGAGGTCGTGGGCCGCGGCCACCTCGAGGGATTGCTCGAGTGCACCCTCGGAATCGGTGCACAGCTGCCATGCGAGGGCGAGCCCCGGCACGGCGGCGCGTTCCGGGGCGGGAGCGATGAGCCGGTCGAGACCGCTGCGCCTGCGCCTGCGCCACGCGGCGACGTCCTCGGCGCGGCCCTGCACCGCGATCGCGCGAACCCGCCGGGGCAGCTCGAGCGAGGGGGCGAGGATCGCCACGGCCTCGGATGAGCCCCGCCCGTCGAGCAGCGCCGCCGTGAGGCGCTCCCAGCGCTCCCGCTCGCGCGTCTCCTCGGCGCGGTCGCCGCGCAGGCTCAGGGCGAGCACCATCGACCCGGCAGTGATCACGGCGTGCCCCTCGGGGCTGAGCGGTGCGTCACCGGCGACGGCGAGGTGCAGCGCGGACTCCTGGTCGAGGGCGATGCGTTCGGCGCCGCCCGCCTCGTGCGCCGCCGCGAAGCCCGCGGTGCCTGCGAGTACCGCGCCGTCCGAGGCGACGAGCGCGAGGTGGCGTCCCGTCGCCTGGGCCACGCTGGCGAGCACTTCCGCCGGATCCTGCCCGCCTCTCGCCCCGTCGAGCAGCCGCTGCTGCGCCTGGAGCGCCCCGCGCGCGGCCCGCAGCTCGTCGGCGCGGATGAGCGCCGCGATGGCCTTGCTCACCGCGATGAACGGCACGGGCAGCGGGATCTCGAAGAGCGCGACGCGGTAGGCGCTCGCCGCGGCGATGAGCGGTTGCGGCACGCGATCGTGGTTGACGCCGATGCCGAAGCCGATCGCTGCGACGCGGGCTCGGCTGAGGCTCGCCACGAAGTCTCGCCATCGTGCATCGTCGGAGGCGAGGGCGAGCCCGGTGGTCATGATGATCTCGCCGCCGTCGATGTAGCTGCTGAGGTCGAGCAGCTCGGTGATCGAGCTCCAGCTGATCTCGGGGTCGCCGGCTCCCGCTTGGATGAGCCGCAGCCCGAGGTCCGGGAGCGCGAGCAGGTCTGAGAGCTGAGCCATGGGGTGATTCTTGCACAAGAGAAGGCTGCCCGCCTATGCAAGGTTGCATTCGAGTGCGGGCATCGCATCCATAGACTGAAGGTGTGAATGACGACGCGCGCAGGGAGCCGAATCGCAGCGAGACCGCCTCGAGCGGTGATGAGGGGCAGGAGAGGGCCGGATCCGCGTCCCCTCTGGGCGCACTCTCCGGGATCCGCGTCGCCGACTTCTCCCGCGTGCTCGCCGGCCCGCACGCCACGATGATCCTCGCCGATCTCGGTGCCGACGTCATCAAGATCGAGAGCCCCGAGGGCGACGGCACCCGCGAGTGGCGTCCGCCGGTCAATGCCGTCGGGCAGAGCACCTACTTCGCCGGTGTCAACCGGGGCAAGCGCTCGGTCGTGTGCGACCTGCGCGACGCCGATGGGCTCGCCCGCGCCGCCGAGCTCGCGCGAACCGCCGACGTGGTCATCGAGAACTTCAAGCCGGGCACCATGGAGAAATTCGGGCTCGGCTACGAGGCCATCGCCGCCGACAACCCCGGTGTCATCTACTGCTCGATCTCCGGCTTCGGCGACACCGCGGGGCGGGATCTGCCCGGGTACGACCTGCTGGTGCAGGCCGTCGGCGGTCTCATGAGCATCACCGGCCAGAGCGACGAGGCAGGCGGAGAGCCCACGAAGGTGGGCGTCGCCCTCGTCGACATCCTCACTGGGCTCAACTCGGTCATCGGCATCCAGGCGGCGCTGCGCGCGCGTGACGGCGGGGCGGGCCGGCCCGGCAGCGGCCGCGGACAGCACGTCAAGGTGACGCTGCTCGGGTCGCTGCTATCGGCGCTCGCCAATCAGGCGTCGTCGACGCTCGAGACCGGGGTGTCGCCCGGGCGCATGGGCAACGCCCACCCCTCGATCTCGCCGTACGAGACGCTGGAGGCCTCCGATCAGGCCATCGCCCTCGCGGTCGGCACCGACGGTCAGTTCAAGCGCCTCTGCGAGGTGCTCGGTGTTCCGGAACTCGCTGCCGATCCCCGTTTCGCAAGCAACCCCGACCGTGTGGCCCATCGCGCCGAACTCCGCGCAGCGCTCGAGGGGCCGCTGCGCACGCGACCCGCGGCCGAGTGGATCGACGCCTTCACCGCGGCGAACATCCCCGCCGGTCGCGTGAACAGCATCGCCCAGGCGTTCGAGCTCGCGCAGTCGCTCGGGCTCGACCCGGTAGCCGAGACCCCCGCCACGGGCCCCGACGGTGCCCGGCACGTGCTGCGATCCGTCGCCACACCCATCAGCCTCTCGGAGACGCCCGCCCGCTACGAGGCGCCGCCGCCCGGCGTGGGCGAGCACCAGGACGCCGCCTGGCTGCCGCGCTAGCGGCGATCCTGCCCGATCCGAGTCCGTCATTCTGCCGAGCCGCAGAGACCAGTTCACCAGAGACATCCTGCGATTCGCTCACGCGGGATGACGCGCCGAAAGGAACACCCATGACCACCACCATCGACCAGCTGTTCGACGTCTCCGACTTCGTCACCGAGGAGGAGCGCGACTGGCAGCTCCGCGCGCGCGAGTTCGCGCAGACGAGGATCCGGCCGATCATCGATCAGGCGTTCGAGGATCGCCGCCTGCCCGTCGAGCTGCTGCCCGAGGTGGGCGAGTTCGGTGCCTTCGGCATGTACATGAACGGCTACGGGCTGAAGGGCGCCTCGTCGGTCGCCTACGGTCTCGTCGCGATGGAGTTCGAGGCCGTCGACTCCGGCTTCCGCACCGCGCTCTCGGTTCAGGGTTCGCTCGCCATGGGCGCCATCTACAAGTTCGGCTCGGAGGAGCAGAAGCAGCAGTGGCTCCCCGCGATGGGGCGCGGCGAGGCGATCGGCTTCTTCGGGCTCACCGAGCCGCAGGGCGGATCGGATCCTAACACCATGATCACCACGGCGCGCCGCGAGGGCGACGAGTGGGTGCTCAACGGCAAGAAGCGCTGGATCGGCCTCGCCACCATCGCGCAGGTCGGCGTGATCTGGGCGAAGGACGAGGAGGGGATCGTACGCGGCTTCGTCGTGCCGACCGACACCCCCGGCTTCAAGGCCACCGCGATCGAGAACAAGCTCTCGATGCGGGCGTCGCTGCAGACCGAGATCGAGTTGACCGACGTGCGCCTGCCCGCGGATGCGATCCTGCCCGGCTCGAAGGGGCTCTCCTCGCCATTCAAGTGCCTCAATGAGGCCCGCTACGGCATCGTCTGGGGCGTGATGGGTGCAGCCCGGTCCTGCCTCGAGGTGGCCGTGTCCCGTTCGCAGGAGCGCGAGGTGTTCGGCTCGCCGATCGGCGGCAAGCAGATCATCCAGGCCAAGCTGGCCGACATGTTCGTCGAGTACGAGAAGGGGCTGCTGCTCGCGCTGCACCTCGGCCGCCTGAAGGACGCGGGCAACCTGTCGTACGGTCAGATCTCGGTGGGCAAGCTCAACAACGTGCGCGAGGCCATCAAGATCGCGGGCACGGCGCGCGCGATCCTCGGCGGCGACGGCATCACCAGTGACTTCCCCGTCATGCGTCACATGGCCAACCTCGAGTCGGTGCGCACCTACGAGGGCACCGACGAGGTGCACCAGCTGGTGATCGGCCGCGAGCTGACGGGTATCGCCGCGTTCTGAGGGGCGCCTCGCCCGACGGGGTGAACGCGGAGTCCCGATGTGTTGCTTCCGCCTCCGGTGAAGCGGCACATCGGGACTCCGTGTTTCGAGGAGGGTAGGAGAAACGACGGGTGTCGCGCTAATAGTTCTACTTCGGGTAGAGTTATCGGCATGCTGATCCGGATCGACGAGGCCAGCGAGCGGCCCATCTACGCGCAGATAGCCGACTCTGTGAGATCGGACGTGGCGAGCGGGAAGATCGGGCCCGGCGCGGCCCTGCCTCCGGCGAGGGAGGTCGCGACCGGACTCGGAATCAACGTGCACACGGTGCTGCGCGCCTACCAGCAGCTGCGCGACGAGGGGCTGATCGACCTGAGGCGCCGACGCGGAGCCGTTGTCACTGCCGCTTCGGCGGGGCTCGCCGAGTTGCGCGACGATGTTCGCGCGCTGGTCTCCCGCGCGGCGGAGCTGGGGATCAGCCCCGCTCTGCTCGCGGCGGTGGTCGCCGAGACGCCGACCGAGCCGCCCCCGCCGCTCGAGATCGTGTCTGACGGGGCAGCCGCGTGAACCGGCACCTGCGCGCCGTCGAAGCCGCGGACCAGGATTCGGGATCGGGCGGAGCGCTCTCCGCCCAGCAGACACGGGCGCTGCGGCGGGCGAAGCGCCTGGCGCGGTTCATCGGTCTGATCCTGCCGCTGTTCCTCACCGTCGTGGGCGCGATCATCATGCTGGTGTGGTTGCCGCGGATGCCCGATCCCGCTGCCATCCACTGGAACGGGGCGGGGGAGCCCGACGGCTTCGACTCGCCCTGGGTGAATCTCGTGGTACTCACCGCGGTGAGCCTGGTGCTGACCGCTCTGTACTTCATGCAGGGGGTGCAGTCGCTGCAGGCGAGGATGAAGCAGGAAGCCGCCCCGCGGTGGTCGTCGATGAACCGGCTGCTGCCCGCGATCGTGCTGGGCACGGTGACGCTCAACCAGGTGATGGCCGTCGGCACGAGCGCTTCGCAGCTCGACGCGGTCGACGCCCGCGAGACGGGGCCGATCCTGGGGGTGCTCATCGGCAGCTTCGTCGCGGGCATCGCGGTCGCGGTGCTGGCGTTCTTCGCGCAGCCGAAGCTGCGGATCGACGCGCCCTCCGGCGAGCCGCAGCCCGCGCTCGAGCTCGGCGAGACCGAGCGCGCCGTCTGGATCCGCGAGGTGGGGCTGGGGCGCAAGAACCCGATCGGCTGGGTGACGATCGCGACGCTGGTGCCGCTCGCGGCGCTCACCGCGTGGACCTTCACCGTCGATTCGGTGGCCGGGTGGATCACCCTCGCGTGCACGCTGCTCGTGCTGGTCGCGCTTGCGACCTGCCTGCGGTTCCGCGTGCGCATCGACTCCGCCGGCCTCGAGGTGCGCTCGGTGCTGGGCTGGCCCGTGTTCCGGGTGGCCGCCGACGACGTGCGGAGCGTGACGGTGGCGCAGATCGAGCCGTTCGCAGAGTACGGCGGGTGGGGATGGCGGATCACGCCCGACCGCACCGGAGTGGTGATGCGTCGCGGCGAGGGCATCGTCGTCACGCGACGCAGCGGCCGGATCTTCGGGGTGACGGTCGACGATGCCGAGAGCGGGGCCGCCGTGCTGGCGGCGGTGACCCGGGCGCGGGCTGCAGAAGGGTCCGCGCAGCCTCACGGAGACGAGGGAGAGAACGTATGAGCGATCTGCAGAACCCCGGCGGCGCGGCTGAACCCGCCGTTCCGGGTGGCCCCGGCGGCGAGGCTGCCGCTCCGGTCCTCGGCGGCCAGGCTGCTACTCCGGGCCTCGGTGGCCAGGCCGCAGCCGATCCCGCGGCACCCGCTGATCCCGCCGCACCCGTCGGTCCCGCGGCACCCGTCGGCCGCGCCGACAGGCTCGACCGCGTGCCGTGGGGCGCTGTGGCGCTCTTCGTCGTGCTCGCCATGGGTCTCGCATGGCTCGCCGCGCTACCGCTCTGGCTCATCGACCGGGAGAGCGCGGCGGCGCAGCTCGTGGCCTCCCTCACTCCCTGGGGTGTGATGGTCACCCCCGCGATCGCCGCAGTGGTGACGATGTTCGTCACCCGCACGCCGCGGCGTGAGCGCCTGCGCTTTCTCGGCATGTGGCCGCTGCGCCCCGCGAAGCGGGTCGTCTGGATGACGGTGGCGGCGCTCTTCGCGCCGCTGCTCGTCTTCGCGCTCGCGACTGCGGTCGCCGCGCTGTTCGGCTGGGTGCGCCTCGACCTCGTGCACTTCTCGGGGTTCGTCGAGGCGCAGGAGGCCGCGCTGCCGCCCGGCGTCGACCCGGGCATCCTGCTCCCGCCCGGCGTGCTCATCGCGATCCAACTCGCGCTGTTCCCGATCCTCGCCGTGATCCCGAACTCCATCCTCGGTTTCGGCGAGGAACTCGGCTGGCGCGGTTGGCTGCTGCCTGCGCTGCGGCCGCTCGGGATCTGGCCGTCCCTGCTGCTGAGCGGCGCGATCTGGGGCGTGTGGCACGCTCCGCTGACTCTGCTCGGCCACAACTACGGACTGTTCGACTGGCGCGGCGTCGCCCTTATGACCGTCAACTGCATGATCTGGGGTGTGGTGTTCGGATGGCTGCGCCTGCGCTCGGGGTCGGTGTGGCCGGCCGCCATCGGGCACGGCGCATTCAACGGCACGGGCGGCATGATCCTGTGGGTCATCGCTGCGGGGGAGCTCGAGACGTTGAACATGGCTCTCGCGAGCGTCGCCGGTGTCGCCGGGTGGATCGTGTTCGCCGTCATCATCGCGGTGCTCGCCCTCACCGGCCAGCTGAGGCGCGAACCGGAGCTGGCTCCGCGACGATAGCGAGAGCTCGGTTTCGCCCGGCAACCGGTTTCGCCCGGTAGCCGGTGCCGCCCCGTGGCCGATACCGCCCGACAGTCGCCGTTGTAGACCTCCCGCACCGTTGTATATCTCTCGCGCGGTGCGGGAGGTCTGCAACGGTGCGGGAGGTCTACAGCGGCGGGTGCACACAGAGGGCATCGCCGGGCGAACATCGCCGACCGAGCACCGGCGCACCCGCAGACTCAGCGCTAGGGGCGCTCGGGAAGCCACCAGTCGGGGCCGATCACCATGACCGACCGCAGCACCTCGTCACGATCCGAGGAGCCGCTCAGCAGCCACGCCTTGATCGCACCGACGAGGCCGTGGGCGAAGAACCGGGAGACGATCGAGCGATCCACGTCGGGCAGCGGCGGGTCGAGCCGGGCGCGGGTCTCGAGGTACTGCGTAATGGTCTCGGTGAAGTGATCGGCGAGCAGGTTCGGCACAGTGCCGTCCTGCGGGGAGTGGACCGACAACTCGTACAGGCTGCGATGCCGGTCGATATGGTCGAGCACCTCGTTCACGCTGTCGCGGAAGAACTCGATCGGATCCCCCTCGTGAGAGCCGTGCCCGTCGATGAAGCGCTTGCGCGTCTCATCGAGGTCGAGGGTGAGCGCGGCGCCGAGGGCCTCCGCGGGGGTGGTGAAGTGCTTGTAGAAGGTGACGCGGTTGATGCCGGCCTCTGCCGCGAGTTCGGAGACGGTGATGCTGGGAACGGCCTTCTCCGTCGCGAGATCGATGATGGCGCGATTCAGCGCGGCCCTGGTGCGGACGATTCTCGCGTCGGTCATACGACTACCTTAGCCCGCCGACCCCGAAGAAGTGTCTGAAACGACCCGTGTCAATTGTGAAATGCGTTCGGCCGCCTCGGGGTAGCGCTGCTGCAGTTCACGGCGTTCGCCGAGCTCGAAACCCTCCCAGGAGAACGGGGGCGCCATGGTGGTGCCGACGAGCGACCACGCGCCGAGAGACGAGGATCCCTGCATCACGCCGGGTGGCACGACCACCTGTGGCAGCTGGCCGGCATCGGGGTCGGGGCCGAGCAGGCGCTCCTCGGATCGACCGTCGGGGTGTAGCAGCAGCAAGCGCAGCGGGGATCCCGCGTACCAGTGATAGACCTCGACAGAATCGAGGGAGTGGAGCGCCGAGAAATCGGGGTCGGCGAGCAGATAGTAGATCGCGCTGGAGTGCTCGTCGAGGTGCATGCGGCGGAAGAGCCCGCCCTCGTGCTCGAGCGGCTCGAGGCCGAGCCGCTCGACCCAGCGCGCGGCCTCGGGCGGCAGCGAAGGCCCTCCGCTCACGCGAGCGCCGCTTCCCGGGTCTTGCGGAACCGCTTGCTCATGAGCACGAGCACGAGCAGCGTGACCACGTAGGGCCCGGCGTCGGTGAGCTGCTGGGGCAGCCCGAACGACTGCAGGCGGAACCCGATCGCGTCGGCGAAGCCGAACAGCAGCGCCGCACCGAGCACGCCGACGGGGTGCGCACGGGCGAGCATCACCGCGACGACGGCGATCCAGCCGCGCCCGGCCGACATGTTCTCGGTGAACTGCACCACGTTGCCGAGCGCGAGCTGCGCCCCGCCGAGGCCGGCGAGCGCGCCCGAGGCGATCACCGCTCCCAGTTGGTACCGCTGCGGGTTGACGCCCATGGTCGCGGCCGCGAGCGGGCGCTCGCCCACACCGCGCAGTCGCAGCCCGAGGGGCGTGCGGAACAGCATGACCCACAGCGCGGGTACGAGCAGCAGAGCCAGATATCCGAGCGGGGTGAGGGAGAACAGCGAGCCGATCACGGGGATGTCGGCCAGGATCGGGATGCGCCAGGTCGGGATGCCGTCGATCCCGGGATCCTGGAACACGCCCTGCACGTCGAAGATGGCGACGAGCAGGAAGCTCGTCATGCCCACGGCGAGGATGTTCATGGCGATCGCCAGCACGATGGGATCGCCCTTGCGGTAGACCGATCCGTAGCCCAGGATGAGCGAGAACAGTGCGCCGGCGAGCATCGCGACGATCACGCCCACGATCCAGTTGTGGGCGAAGAACGAGGCCGCGACGCCGCAGAACGCGCCGACGAGGATCATGCCCTCGAGGCCGATGTTGAAGATGCCGACGCGCTCGGCGAGCATCCCGCCGAGGGCCGCGAGCAGGATCGGGATCAGGGATCGGAGCACCGAGGAGACGAGATCCTGATCAAACAGGTCGAGGAAATTCATCGCGCCGACTCCTTCTCGTCTGCGGGGGTGCCGGCGTCTGCCGAGTCGGCGGTGCCGGTGAGTGCCGGCTGCGGTTCGCCCGGTTGCGGGAGGGGCGGGGGAGCGCCGGTCGCGGCTTCGGACTCCGGGGCGCGCCCGCGGCGGCGGAAGCGCGGGAGCGCCACGCGGAACGCGAGCAGGATGATGACGAGCGCCTGGATGACGGCCGCGATCTGCGGCGAGAGGCCGAGTTCTCGGCCCATCGCATCGCTGCCCACCATGATCGCCGCGAAGAAGGTGCCGGCGATCAGGATCCCCACGGGGCGGTAGAGGGCGAGCAGCGTGACGAGCAGGGCAGTCCAGGCGTAGTTGGTCTGCACGAAGTAGCCCTCGATGAGGCGGGTGTTGGGGGCGCCGATCACGAGCATCAGCCCGAAGAGGCCGGCGAGGCCGCCGGAGAGCGTCATGGTGCGCAGCACGAGGGGGCCGGGGTTGACGCCGCCGTAGCGCACGAACTCGGCGTTCTGGCCGCTCAGGCCCGACTCGAAGCCGTAGCGGGTGCGGCGGTTCATGAAGATCGTCGCGATGACCACGAGGATCAGCACGATCAGCGACCAGTTGACGCCCGTCAGCACGGCGGTGACGGGATTCGTCGCGCCGAGGCTGTTGCGCAGGGTCTCGGCGAAGCCGGAATCGCGCGGCACGATCATCGAGAGCTGCACCTCGGGCCGCACCTGCTCGCTGGCGACCAGGTCGGAGCTCGATTCATCGAGCCGGAACCGGATGAGCCACGACGAGAAGTAGCGGGCGGGGTAGTTGAGCAGCAGCGTGGAGAGCAGGATCGGCACGCCGAGCAGATTCTGCAGCACTCCCGCGATGAGGCCCCATGCGGCGCCGACCGCCACCGCCGCGACCACCGCGAGCAGCAGCACGAGCGGCCCCGGGCCGGGCACGTAGATCGCGACGATGCCGCCGGCGAGAGCGCCGAGGCCGGCCTGGCCCTCGGTGCCGAGGTTCAGCACGCCGGCGCGGAAGGCGATGGCGATGGCGATGCCGATGCCGACGATGGGGACGGCGCGCTGCAGCGTGTTCGCGAGCCCCGCCCCGGTGCCGAACGACCCCTGCAGCATCGCGGTGTAGCCGCTGAGCGGATCGACGCCCGCGATGAGCATGAAGCAGGCTCCGATGAGGAAGGCCAGCACGATCGAGATCGGGATCGGGCCGGCCAGCCAGCGGCCGAATCTCTGCAGAGCGCTCACAGTGCGGCTCCCTTCCCATCGGTCGCGGAACCGGCCGCGGCGGCGAATGCGGCGGCGAACGAGCCCGGTCGGTGCCGTTGCTCGGGTTCGTGGCCCGCCATGTAGAGGCCGAGCAGCGCGTCGTCGGCCTCCGCCTTCGGCACCTCCGCCACGATCCTGCCCTCGAACATCACCAGGATGCGCGACGAGAGCGACATGATCTCGCTGAGCTCGGCGGAGATGAGCAGCAGCGCGCCGCCGCGGTCGCGATACTCGCAGAGCTCGCGGTGGATCGCCTCGATGGCGCCGATGTCGACGCCGCGTGTGGGCTGCTCGGCGATGAGCAGCGGCGAGCCGTAGTCGAGCTCTCGTGCGACGACGACCTTCTGCAGGTTGCCGCCGGAGAGCGTGCCCACGGGCGTGGACGGCCCGGCGATCTTCACGCCGAATCGAGCGATGAGCCGCTTGGCGTGCTCGAGCATCGCGCCGCGGGAGAGCAGACCGCGCTGCAGCAGGGGCGCTTTGCGATGGTGGCCCAGGGCGAGATTGTCGATGGCGTCGGCGGTGCCCGCGCTGCCGACCGCGTGACGATCCTCGGGGATGTAGGCGATGCCGCCGTCGCGCCGCTGGGCGATCGTCGCGCGGCTCAGATCCTCGCCCGCGACCGAGACCGTGCCCGAGGTCGCCTGCCGCATGCCGATGATCGCCTCCGCGAGCTCGACCTGACCGTTGCCCGCGACGCCGGCGATGCCGACGATCTCGCCCGAGCGCACGAACAGCTCGGCCTCAGAGACGGCGTCCCGTTCGCCGGCGCCGGGAACGGTGAGGCCGCGCACGTCGAGCACCACCTCTCCCGGATCCTGCGCGGGAGGCGGTGTGGTGAGATCGACATCGCGGCCCGTCATGTGCCGGGTGATCTCAGCCGGCGAGCTCTCCGCCGTGACCAGCTGGGCGACGTTTCGGCCGTCGCGCAGCACCGTGACCCGGTCGGAGATCGCCATGACCTCGTTCAGCTTGTGCGTGATGATGATGATCGTGCGGCCATCGGCTTTGAGGGCGCGCAGCACGTCGAAGAGGCGCTCGGTCTCCTGCGGGGTGAGCACGGCGGTGGGCTCATCGAGGATCAGCACGCGCGCCTCGCGGTACAGCGCCTTCACGATCTCGACGCGCTGCAGCACACCGACGGGCACGGAGTCGACGCGGGCGTTCGGATCGATCGAGAGGCCGTAGCGCTCGGCGATCTCGGCGACCTGCCTGCCGGCCTCCTGGCGATCGATGAGGCCGCGCTTCGTGGGCTCCGCGCGGAACACGACGTTCTCGGCGATGGTGAGCGAGGGGAAGAGCTTGAACGACTGGAAGACCATGCCGATCCCCGCGTCGATCGCGTCGAGCGGGGAGGAGAGGGAGCGGCGCTCGCCGCGGATGAAGATCTCGCCCTCGTCGGGCTGGTAGACGCCGGCGAGCATCGACATCAGGATCGACTTGCCGGCGCCGTTCTCACCCATCAGCGCATGGATCTCGCCGGTCTCGACCTCGAAGTCGACGTTGTCATCGGCGAGCACGCCGGGAAAGCGCTTGGTGATGCCGCGCATCGAGACCTCGGCGACCATCATCGCTCCTTCGGGTTGCTGCTGGGTGAGGGGTGGGGATCCTGCGACTCGCTTCGCTCGCGCAGGATCACGGAGGGGGGTGCGTCGGCCAGGACGGCAGGGGGCGGGCCGAGCAGAACCCCGGAGGGGGCGCGTCGCGCAGGATGACGGCTCAGACCGTCATCCTGCGCGAGCGCCGGATCCTTCGGGACTACGCGGTCGGGTCCTTGACCTCGACCTTGCCGCTCACGATGTCATCGCGAGCCTGCTCGACCTTCTCGAGAACGTCGGGGTTCTCCATGACGGTGCACTGCGAGTCGGCGGCATCCTCGGTGAGGCTGACGATGGTCATGCCCTCTTCCTTCAGGCCGAACGAGGTGGTCGCCTCGGCCGAGCCCTTGCCGTCCATGATCTCGCCGACGACGGTCTCGACGACCTTGTCGACCGCCTTGATGGTGCCGTCGACCACGAAGCCCGGCGCCATGGGGCACTGGTTGGCGTCGACGCCGTAGGCAGAGAAGCCCTTCTCGGCCGCGGCCTCCATGATGCCGCCGTTCGCCGCAGCGCCGACCGCGAAGACCTGATCGACGCCGGTGCCGGCGAAGGCGATCGCCTGCTCCTTGGCGCGGGCGGTGTCGGCGAACGGGTTGTCGCCGCCGATGACCTGCGGTGCGACCGTGTCGACATCGGGGTTGACGCTCTTCGCGCCCTCCGCGAAGCCGTCGGAGTACTTCGCGAGCAGCGGGATGTCGAGGGAGATGACCGAGCCGACCTTGTTCGCCTGGGTCAGGAGACCGGCCTCGACGCCGAGCAGGTAGGAGGGCTCCTGCTCGCGGAAGGTGGCCTGGTAGAGGTTCTCGGGGGCGCCCTCGACGAAGGTGTCGATGAGCACGAACTTCTGCTGCGGGTTCTGCTCGGCGAGCTCCACGGCGACGTCGCCGAACTGGAACCCGAGCATCACGATGACCTCGGGGGCCTCGGCGATCGCGGCCTCGAGGTTCGAGCGTCGCGTCGCGTCGTCCTTCGACTCGAAGGTCTTGGCGCTGCCCTCGAACTCCTCGGCCACGTTGTCGATGCCGACCTTGCCCGACTTGAGGAACTCATTCTGACCGATCGGGTCGCTCGTGATGTAGATGAACGAGGGGCCCTCGGCGCCGGCGTCGGCGCTGCCGCCGTCGGCGTTACCGCCGCCGGAGCAGGAGGTGAGCAGAAGCGCGGCCGATGCGGCTCCCGCGATCAGGGCCGCGCGAGCGCGACGCTTGGTGAAGAACATTGATGATCCTTTCGAATGGGTGGATGAGGCCGCGCCGGTGGGTGAGCCTCTCACAGCGATACAGCTTAGGCGCGCAGATCCTCGAGCGGGACACCGGTGAGGGTGTCGCCCCTCCCCGGCAGGATCACGCGACGCTCGGTCACGATGGCGGTGATGAGTTCGCGGGGCGTGACGTCGAAGGCGGGATTGACCGCGCCGATGCCCTCGGGGGCGGTGCGGGTGCCGCCGAATCCCGCGACCTCTGCGACGCCGCGATCCTCGATCTCGATGTCGGCGCCGCTCGCAGTCGACATGTCGATCGTCGATTCGGGCGCGACGACGATGAACGGCACACCGGCGTGCTGCGCCGCGAGCGCGAGCGAGAACGAGCCGATCTTGTTGGCGGTGTCGCCGTTCGCGGCGATCCGATCCGCCCCGATGAATACGGCGTCGGCGATGCCACGGGACAGCAGGAAGGGCCCCGCCGAGTCGATGAGCAGGCGGAACGGCGCCTCCATGCGCTGCAGCTCCCACGCGGTGAGGCGGGCTCCCTGCAGCAGCGGGCGCGTCTCGAGCGGGAACGCCTCTTCGAGCGAACCCTGCTCGAGGAGGGTCTGGATCACCCCGAGCGCGGTGCCGCGCTCGACCGTGGCGAGGCTGCCGGTGTTGCAGATGGTCATCACCCGCACGCGATCCTTGCCGGTGAGTTCGCGGGTCAGATCCGCGCCCCGCAGACCCATCGAGACGCAGGCGGCGATGTCCTCGTCGCGAATCGCGAGCGCCTCCTCGAGGATCGCCTCCGCGCCGTCTTCGAGACGAGTGAGCGCGCGATCCACACCCCACGAGAGGTTCACCGCGGTCGGCCTCGCCTCGCGCAGCAGCTTCGCCTGGCGACGCACCTCGTCGCGATCCAGTTCCGCGTCCCCGCACGCAGCGGCGACGCTCGCGGCGATGAGCGCGGTTCCCATCGCTCCGGCGACGCCGAGCGCCGGGGCGCCGCGAACCGCGAGCCGCTGGATATCGTCGATGAGCTCGGGGAGCTCGGTGACCCGCAGCACCTCGATGCGGTGCGGCAGCAGGGTCTGGTCGATCAGTTCGATGGCTCCGTCGACCCAGTCGATCGTTCGCAAGCGGTGCCCCCTATGTGCGTATGAATGGCTGCACTCCAGGATACCGTCACAGCTCCGCGGATGGGTTCACGAGTCGGTCACGAGGTGTTCACGGATGAACGCGCGTGTCACTGGCGGTTCCCCGGGTGGTCGGCGTAGCGTGTGAAGCGTCGGGCAGGGTGCCCGACCGAGGGAGGCCCGCCGGCACCGCTCGGAGTGTCGACCTCGCTGAAACGGGGCAGCCGCCCCGGAGCAGAGGAGCCATCGTGGCCGAATTCCAGCACCCCGCAACCGCCCGGCTGACTCAGACGGGGGACGAGCAGGCGCAGCCATCCGGCGCGCACGACGATCTCGCGGCCGCGAGGCAAGCGCAGCGCAGCTACGTGCTCGACACCTCGGTGCTGCTGAGCGATCCGTCGGCGCTCTTCCGCTTCGCCGAGCACTCCGTCGTGCTACCCGTGGTGGTCGTCATCGAACTCGAGAAGAAGCGCCACGATCCCGAGCTCGGCTACTTCGCACGCCGCGCGCTGCGCATCCTCGATGAACTGCGGGAGAAGCACCTGCGCCTCGACTTCCCGGTGCCCGTCGGCGAGGCCGGCGGCACGCTGCGCGTCGAGCTCAACCACTCCAGCGTCGACGGTCTGCCGAGCGGCATGCGCCTGGGCGACAACGACACCCGCATCCTCGCGGTCGCTCAGAACCTCGCGAGCGAGGGGCTCGAGGTCACGGTCGTCTCGAAGGATCTGCCGATGCGCCTCAAGGCCGCAGCCCTCGGGCTCGGCTCGGAGGAGTACCGCGCCGAGCAGGCGCACGACGACGCCTACACGGGCACCGCAGCCGTCGACCTCGACGAGGAGCGGATGCGCGAGCTGTGGGACGAGGGACGCCTCGACGGGGTCGGCGAGGTCGAGGGGATTCCGCGCGGTACCGGTCTGGTGCTCACCTCGCCCCGCGGCTCGGCGCTCGGACGCATCGACGGGCCGGGCTCGCTGCGGCTCGTGCGCGGCGACCGGGAGGTGTTCGGGATCACCGGTCGCAGCGCCGAGCAGCGACTCGCGATCGACCTGCTGCTCGACCCCGGCTTCGGCATCGTCTCGCTCGGCGGCAACGCTGGTACGGGCAAGTCGGCGCTCGCGCTCGCCGCGGGGCTCGAAGCGGTGCTCGAGCGGCGGCAGCACCGCAAGATCATGGTGTTCAGGCCCCTGTACGCGGTCGGCGGGCAGGAGCTGGGCTATCTGCCGGGGGACCGCGAGGAGAAGATGGGGCCGTGGGCGCAGGCCGTCTTCGACACGCTCGGATCGATCGTCTCCGAGAACGTGCTCGACGAGGTGATCGCCCGTGACCTGATCGAGGTGCTGCCCCTCACCCACATCCGCGGACGCTCGCTGCACGACGCCTTCGTGATCGTCGACGAGGCGCAATCGCTCGAGCGGGGCGTGCTGCTCACGATGCTGTCGAGGATCGGCCAGAACTCGCGGGTGGTGCTCACGCACGATGTCGCGCAGCGCGACAACCTGAGGGTGGGGCGCTACGACGGCATCGCCGCGGTGATCGAGAAGCTCAAGGGGCACCCGCTCTTCGGCCACGTGACGCTCACCCGCTCCGAGCGGAGCGAGATCGCGGCGCTCGTCACAGAGCTGCTCGACACGCCCTGAGTCAGTGCCGACGCATCCACTGCTCGACGCGCGGCTCGACGAGCGGCCAGAACGCGTCGGCCCAGACCTCGTAGCCGCGATCGTTCGGGTGGAATGCGTCCTCGGCGAACTCGGTCAGGATCCCCCTGATGCCCCGCTCCCGGGTCGCCCGGTAGACGGGGGCGATCTCGTGCCCGCGCGGCTCGGCCACGGCGTGCAGGATCAGGTTCGCCTCCCGCACCGCACCCTCCCTCCAGGGGAGATGGAACGAGGGGATCTCCCCGACGATGGTGCGCTTCGGCAGCCCGTCGAGGATCCGGCTCAGATTGCGGTGGAAGGCCACTGGATCCCACGCGGCGATGTCGTTCGCGCCGATGGCCAGCGTCACGAGGTCGGGATGCTTTTTCAGGGGGTTCACGGTGCGCGGCAGCTGATCCCGGGCGCATAGGAAGCTCGTCGCACCCGACACTCCGAGGTTGGTGACGTGCACGGGTTCGCCGATCCTGGCCTCGATGCGGTCGGTGATCTGCCCGACATAGCTGCGGCCCGGACTGCTCGCGCCGATCCCCTGAGCCGTCGAATCGCCGATGGCGAGGTAGAAGAACCGCCCGGGCACCCTGCGGCGCTCCCGCCACCAGGCAGCCGTGACGGGCTGCATGTCGGAGAGCGCCCACATGGGCCGTTCGGCCCGCTCCAGCCACGCCTTGCGGCCGAGGCGACGGGCGAGCCAGGCCTGCGTCGACAACGAGATCGCCTGCAGGCCCTGCAGCGGGGGAACGCCTGGCATCATCCCTCCAGAGTAGCGGGAGCTCCCGTGCGCACGCGGATCCTGCCCGCGCGATAGTACGCCCCCGTATCGAGCGAGCCTCCGAGCACGCGCAGGATCTCTCCCTAGGGTGGGAGGCGAGACCGTGAACACCACAGAGATTGAAGCAACCGAGAGGGGTTGATCGATCATGTCGGCGATCGTCGCTGCACATGGACCATTCGACGGGCAATTGGGGCTGCGCATGCTGCAGCGCATGCGGCACCGGGGGAGCGACGGGCTCGGGCACCGCAGCGGCGAGGGCTGGTGGCTCGGCACGCAGCGGCTGGCCATCATGGATCCCGGGCCCGACGCGGAGCCGCTGACCGGGATCTCCGACGGCACCGGTGAGCTCTGGCTCGCCGGCGACGGTGAGATCTACAACCACCGTCGCATCCGGGAACGGCTGGGAACCTCGGCCCGCGGATCCGACTTCGAGGCGGTGCTGCAGCTCGTGCGCCGGCGCGGCGCTGCGGCCTTCGAGTCGCTCTGGGGCGCCTTCGCGCTCGTCGTCGCGGGCGACGGCATCGCCGGCGCCGACGAGCGCGACGAGCGCACGGGCAGAGGGGACGGGGCGAGCGTCGGCGAGAGCGCGGACACGGGCGGCTTCTTCGCCGTGACGCGGGATGTCTTCGGGATCGCGCCGCTGTACTGGGCGCAGCGCGACGGCACCGTGCTCTTCGCCTCAGAACTCAAGGCCTTCGACGATGACTGGCGCGGACTCGTCGAGCCGTTCCCGCCGGGCCACGTCTGGACGCCGCAGACCGGCCTCGTCGCGGGGCCCGAGCAGCCCAGCATGGGCCCGGTGCTGCTGAAGAGCCGGGATCCTCGCGAGGAGCCGCCCGCGTGGGTCTTCGCCGCGCTGCGCGAGACCCTCGTGCGCGCCGTCGAGCAGAGCCTCGACGCGAGCGCGCCCGTCGGCGTGCTGCTCTCAGGCGGCGTCGACTCGAGCATCGTCACGGCGATCGCCGCGAAGCTCATGCGCGAGCGAGGCAAGACACTGCCGAGCTTCGCGGTGGGCATGGAGGGGAGCCGCGATCTCGCCGCCGCGCGACTCGTCGCCGAGCACACCGGCACCGAGCACCACGAGCTCGTCTACACGGCGGAGGAGGCCATCGCCCTCGTGCCGCAGGTGGTCTCCGAACTCGAGTCCTTCGATCCGACGCTCGTGCACAGCGCGGTGCCCCACCACCTCGTCGCGGCGCTCGCCGCCGAGCGGGTGAAAGTGGTGCTCGCGGGGGAAGGAGCCGACGAACTGTTCGCCGGTTACAGCCACTTCGGGAGGCACGAGAGCGGCGACCGACTGCACGAGGAACTGCTCGAGACCATCGCCGGTATGCACATCGGTGGCCTGCAGCGCGTCGATCGCGTCGCGGCGGCGCACGGGATCGAACCGCGCATGCCCTTCCTCGACCTCGACTTCGTGGAGCTCGCGATGGCGCTGCCGCCGGAGTGGAAGCTGCTGCGAGACGAGCGCCCGGCCAAGTGGCTGCTGCGCCGCGCCTTCGACGGCTGGCTGCCCGACGAGGTGCTGTGGCGCCGCAAGGAGCAGTTCGGGCAGGGCACCGGCATGAACGTGGTGCTGCGCGAGCACTACGGGGCGAGCTGCTCCGAGGAGGATCTGGCGCGCGAGGGATCCCTGGTCGACCCGCCGTTGCGCACCAGGGAGGAACTCGCCTACTACCGGATGTTCGTGGCGGCGCTCACAGGGATCGACGCCGAGCGCAACGTCGGCCGCTTCGTAGAGGCCTGACGGGGCGAGGGCCGGGAGCGGATGCGCCCGGCCCCCACCGCCGATCAGTCGATGAAGCCCTGCTCCTGCAGCCACTCCTCGGCCACGTCGCGGGGATCCTCGCCGTCGTTGTCGACTCGCCCGTTGAGCGTCGCCATCACCTCGTTGGTGAGTTCCTCGCTCACCGGGGCGAGCAATTCGGCGATCGCGGGGTACTCGTCGAGGACGTCCTGGCGAAGCGTCACGGCTCCGGCGTATTCCACGAAGAACCCGCGGTCGTCTTCGAGGACCACGAGGTCGTTGGTGATGTTGCGCGCATCCGTCGTCGTGACCTCTCCGAAAGCGCACCCCTCGTTGATCTGTGTGTAGACGAGGTTGAGGTCGACCTCGACGAGCGGATCGAACTTCACGCCGTAAGCCTCTTCGAGGCCGGGGAGCCCGTCGTCGCGGTTGATGAACTCGCTTGCGGCGCAGATGCCCGCATCATCCGGGTTCTGCTGCATGTATTCGGCCATGTCCGAGAGCGTCGCGATGCCGTTCTCCTCGGCGAAGTCTCGACCTGTCGCGATGGCGTAGCTGTTCTCGAAGTTCGCCTGGTCGAGCCAGGCGACGCCGTTCGCGGCGTCCTCCTCCGCGACGGCGGCGAACAGGTCGTCCGGCACGTCTTCCGCCGTGTGACCGAAGTAGTTCACCCAGGCGGTGCCGGTGTACTCCCAGTAGAGGTCGATCTCGCCCGACACCAGGGCCTCGCGCACGGTGGCGCTGCCGGAGATGCCCGTCTGGTCCGTCACGTCGGCACCGGCGTTCTCGAGGACCTCGGCGGCGATGTAGCCGAGGACGATCGATTCGGTGAACTCCTTCGAACCGACCGTGATGGATGCGCCCGACAGCTCGCCCTCCCCGGATCCGCCGGTATCGCCGGAGCAGGCCGAGAGGCCGAGTGCGAGGGTCATGCCGCCCGCGATGAGTAGATTTCGTGCGGTCTTCCGAGTGTTCATCTTCTTCTCCCCTTCAGGTGATTGCGGTCGGATGATGACAGGTGCGTGACGTCCTCCTTTCATGCAGAAGGGCGTCGATCGAGTGCGGTGCACCCGATCGACGCCCTCAGCGCGATCTCATGGTTTTCAGCCGATGAAGCCCTGCTCCTGCAGCCACTCCTCGGCCACGTCGCGAGGATCCTCGCCGTCGTTGTCGACCTGGCCGTTGAGCTCGGTCATGACCTCGTTCGTGAGCGCCTCGCTGATCGGAGCCATGATCTCGGCGATGGCGGGGTACTCGTCGAGCGTCTCCTGGCGGAGCGAGACGAGGCCCGCGTACTCCACGAAGAACTTCTGGTCGTCCTCGAGCACGGTGAGATCGTTCGAGATGATGCGGGCGTCGGTCGAGAAGACCTCGCCGACGGTGCACGACTCGCCGACCTGCGTGTAGATGAGGTTGAGGTCGAGCTCCACGGGCGATCCGAAGTCGATGCCGTACGCCTCCTCGATACCGGGGAGCCCGTCGTCGCGGTTGATGAACTCGCTCGCGGCGCAGATCGTGGCGTCCTTCGGGTTCTCCGCGAGGTACTCCGAGAGGTCGGTCATCGAGGCGAGATCGTTCTTCTCCGCGAAGTCGCTCTTCACCGCGATGCGGTAGGAGTTCTCGAAGGGAGCGGGCTCGAGCCAGGCGATGCCGTTCGCCGCGTCGGCCTCGGCCACGGCGGCGTAGAGATCCTCCGGAAGATTCTCGGAGGTGTTGCCGAGGATGTTGATCCACGCGGTTCCGGTGTAATCCCAGTAGAGGTCGATCTCACCGCTCTCGAGGGCCTCGCGCACGGTCGCGCTGCCCGAGATGCCGGTCTGGTCGGTCACATCGGCGCCCGCGTTCTCGAGCGCGAGGATGGTGATCTGGCCGAGGATGTGCGACTCGGTGAACTCCTTCGAGCCGACGGTGAGCGAGGCGCCGTCGAGCTCGTCGCTCGCGGAGCCGCCGCCCGAGCCGCCGCTGCCACCGGAGCAGCCGGTGAGTGCGAGCGCGACTCCGAGGCCTGCGGCCGCGAGCGCGGTTGCCTTGCGCATTCTCTTCATGGTGTTCCCCTTTTAGTTGTTTCTTGGACTCGGTGGTGCTCGAGGTGATCGGGCGATGCGCGCCGCACCGGAGCGCGTCTGCTCGGACTCAGAGGCCGCGCGGCGTGAGCAGGTCTTCGATGATGCCCGAGATGTAGTCGACCGCGAGCGCGAGCACCGCGGTGATCACGGCACCCGTGATCTGCACGATCACGCGGTTGGTCGAGAGCCCCGCGACGATGATGTCGCCGAGACCGCCCGCGTTGATGTAGGTCGCGAGCGTCGCGGTGCCGACGTTGATGACGAGGGCCGTGCGCACACCGGCGAGGATCACGGGCACCGCGAGCGGGAGCTCGATCCGGCGCAGTACCGTGAGCCGCGACATGCCCATGCCGCGACCCGCCTCGAGCACCGAGCGGTCGACCTGCTCGAGGCCGACGATGGTGTTGAGCAGCACGGGCACGATCGCGTACAGCACGAGGCCGACGATCGCCGCCTCGAACCCGATGAACAGGAACGCGACCGCGAGCAGCACGAGGATCGCGATGGTCGGCACGGCCTGACCCAGCGTGAGCAGCGTGATCAGGTAGGGCCTGAACGAACGCGTGAAACGACGGCTGAGCAGCACGCCGAGCGGCACCGCGATGAGGAGCGTGAAGAACGTCGATACCGCGGCGAGCAGGATGTGCTGCCAGAGCGCGGAGGACAGCCGCGAGGGGGCGAGTGCGCGGGCCTCGATCGTGTCGAGATCCTGACTCGACACGTAGAGGAAGAGTGCGAGGCACACCGCCGCGAGCACGAGCGGCATCGTGAGATACCGCGTCCAGCTGCGGCGCTCCGGGCGCGGCGCGGCCGTCGCCGGGGCGAGATCGGGTGTCGCGATCGCGGTGCTCATCGCGCGCTCCGCGGTTCGGGATCGGAGGGCTGCGCGGGCTCGCCCGGGCGCACGGCCTCCAGGGAACCGCTCTGCAGATCCGAGCGGAGATCCTCGACCGCGGCGTTGCGCATCTCGCGGATCGCATCGTGGATCTGCTCGAAGTCGGCGACGCCCTGGTAGCGTCCCTCGTTATCGGTCACCGCGATCGCGCTGTAGCGCGCCGTGATGAGCTCATTGAGCACATCGGCGAGCGTGGCGCGCGGCGAGACGGTCTGCTCGGCCGAGACCCCGAGCCCCGCGACGGAGGCAGCTGTCGCGCGCCGCAGATCGCGGCCCGTGACCCAGCGGTGCGGGTGGCCGGCATCGTCGAGCACGAGCAGTGCGCTCTCAGGCACCGCGCGCAGCGTCTCGAGCGCCCGCTCGACGGGCGTGTCCTGCCCGATGGTGGGCCACTCGCGCAGTGAGATCTCCGAGACCCTGGTGAGGTTCAGACGCTTGAGCGATGCGCCGCGGCCCACGAAGTCGACCACGAAGTCGTTCGCCGGGGAGGTGAGGATCTGCTCGGGGGTGTCGTACTGGGCGATGCGCGACCCCTCTTGCAGGATCGCGATCCGGTCGCCGAGCTTGATCGCCTCGTCGATGTCGTGGGTGACGAACACGATCGTCTTGTGCATCTCGGCCTGGAGCCGCAGCAGCTCGTTCTGCAGGCGGTCGCGGGTGATCGGGTCGATCGCGCCGAAGGGCTCGTCCATGAGCAGCACATCGGGATCGGCGCCGAGCGCGCGGGCGACGCCGATGCGCTGCTGCTGACCGCCCGAGAGCTGCTTGGGGTAGCGATCCCGGTACTCCTCCGGCGGCATGCCCACCATGGTGAGTAGTTCGTCCACGCGGGCGCGGATCCGATCCTTCTTCCAGCCCAGCAGCCGCGGTACGGTCGCGATGTTGTCGCCGATCGTCATGTGCGGGAAGAGGCCGATCTGCTGGATCACATAGCCGATGCGGCGGCGCAGCTGATCCGGATCGCTCTTCGTGACGTCCTCGCCGTCGAGCAGGATCCTGCCCTCGGTCGGTTCGATGATGCGGTTGATCATCTTCATCGTGGTCGTCTTGCCGCAGCCCGAGGGGCCGACGAAGACGACGATCTCGCCGCGGCGGATGTCGAGATCCAGTCGCTGGACGGCGTCTCGCTGCTGACCCGGGTAGCGCTTGGTGATGCCCTCGAGACGGATCATCACATCGTCGCCGCCGCTCTGAGTGTTGTTCTCGGTGTTCTCGCTCATCGGATTCCTTTTGACGTTGTGAGGCGGCGCACGACGTAGAAGAGCACGTCGAACAGGATCGCGAGTACGACGACCCCGAGCGTTCCCGCCAGTACGAGGTTGACCGCGACGGGGGTGCCCACGCGGGCCAGACCGGTGAAGATGAACTCGCCGTAGCCGGGGCCGTTGACGATGGCGCCGATCGCGGCGATGCTCAGCAGCGTGAGCGTGGTCACGCGGATGCCCGTGATGATGACCGGCCACGCGAGCGGCAGTTCGATGCGGAACAGGCGCTGCCAGCGGTTCAGGCCGACGCCGCGAGCCGACTCGATGACGGCGGCGGGAACGCTCTGGAGACCCGCGACCGTGTTGCGGATGATCGGCATGAGGCCGTACATCGTGAGCGCCACGACCACCGGGCGCGGACCGAGCCCGAGCGGTCCGAGCAGCAGGATGAACAGCGCGAACGACGGGATCGTCAGCATGGCACCGGTGAGCGAGAGCACGAAGTTCCGAGCCCGCTCGTTGCGGTAGGTGGCGAAGCCGAGGGCGATCCCGATGACGGAAGCGAGGATTACCGACACCCCGACGACAGCGGCATGCCCGATGCCCATCTCGAGCATGTCGTCACTGCGCTTGACGAGGAATTCGACGAAATCGATCGCATACTCCTATGGCTATATCGGACGTGGTTCGCATGCGGCTGCGTTCCGGCAGCCGCTTCCCAGAATAGGAGAAACAGCCGGAGTAGTCACATCGAGGGACCCGGGTCAGTCGCGAGAACGGGGTGTTTGCGCGCTTCCCGAGACGTCCATCCTGAAGTACGCATCTCTCGCGAGCGCGCGCCAGAGCTGCACCGCCAGACGCGGATCGGAGGTCTCGAGAGCCTCGATCGCGTCCGCCCCGAGCACCATGAGCTCGACCGGCCCGTCGGCCTTCGCCGTGGTCTCCTGGCGATCGTCGTCGCCGAGCGCGAGATCGCCGAAGGTCATGCCCGCGCTCAGCGTGCTCACCTTGACCCTGTTGCCGTCGAGGTCCGATCCGATGATGTCGATGGATCCCGAGAGGATGAAGAACACGCCGCCGAACCGCTGGCCGACGCGACGCACGATCTCACCGTCGGTGAAGGTGCGGCGATCCATGAGCGAGGCGATGGCGCGGATGTCGGCGGGATCGAGCATCGAGAGCGCGGGAGACGCGATGACGGGCACCTCCTCAGGCGAGGACCCGGGCGCTCCGTAACGATCGAGCAACGCTTCCTCGCAGCGGGCGATCGCCTCGTCCGTCGACTCGAATCGCGCGGCGTCGTCCGCCGGGAACACCGCTTCGAGCACGTGGTCGGGGTCGACGAGCAGGATGCGCCTGCCCTCGGTCTCGAAGCGCTCGCGCACGCGGGTGAACATCTCGGTCGCAAGGTGACTCGCCTCGTCGACGCCGCTGACGTCGATCACGACGCTCTCGACCTCATCGTCGAGTCCGCTGAGCTCGCGCATCACCGACTCGGTGCCGGCGAAGTAGAGGTCACCGGCGAGGCTCACGACCCGCGCGCGGTGCCCGTGCTCGGCCAGCGTGCCGACCGCCTCCTCGGTGCGCCTGACGCTCGAAGGCTCGCGGTCGACGGACTCGTTCGAGCGGATCGCCGACTGGCCCACGCGGGCCGATCGCACGAAGTGCATCTCCATGTCGTGCGAGATCCGCCGGCACGCCGCGACGCCTCGCACGCTGTTGCCGTGCTGGTCGAGCGGCGGGGAGAAGACCGCGAGGCCGGCCTGGCCGGGCAGCACCGCGATGATCCCGCCGCCCACACCAGACTTCGCTGGCATGCCGACGCGCACCACCCAGTCGCCCGCGTCGTCGTACATCCCCGAGGTGAGCATGACCGACAGCACTCGCTCCACGGCGTCGAGGCTCAGCGCCTCCACGCCCGTGACCGGGTTCGTGCCGCCGTTGGCGAGGGTCGCCGCCATGACTGCGAGATCGCGGCACGTCACCTGCACCGAGCACTGGCGAAGGTAGGTCTCGAGCGCCCGCGTAGGATCGCCGTCGATGACGCCGGCCGAGCTCAGCAGATAAGAGAGGCCGTGGTTGCGGTCGCTGTGCGCTCGCTCGGCGCGGTAGACGCGGCCGTTGCTGCGCAGCTGGCGCCCCGCGTACAGCGAGTAGTGATCCTCGATGCGCTTGATGGCGGATCTGCCGCCGGAGCCCTTGATGAGCGACGAGACCGCGAGCGCGCCCGCGTTGATCATCGCGTTGGCGGGCCGACCCGTCGACTCGCTGAGCGAGAACTCGTGGAACGGATCGCCCGACGGCTCGACGTCCACCTTCGCGTCGACGGCCTCGCTGCCCAGCTCGGTGAGGGCGAGACCGTAGCTCAGCGGCTTCGAGAGCGACTGCAGCGAGAACTGCTTCGAGGTGGTGCCGACCTCGTAGACGTAGCCGTCGACCGTGGCGAGGGCGATGCCGAAGTCGTCGGGATCGATCGCGGTGTCGGAGGGGCCGATGAGGTACGGGATCCCGTCGCGCAGCCGGCTCAGGTCGGTGTGCACGCCGCGAAGGTAGCTCAGGATCGGTGATTCCATACGCGCGAGTTTAGAGGTTGTGCGCGAGCTGCTCCGTCATCCCGCGCGAGCGCGCGAGTCGGCCTCGAAGTACCGAGCCGGCCTGCGATTCGCGCGAATCACAGGCCGGCTCGGTAGGAATGGGCCGTCTCGATCCGATGGTGCGGAAAGCGACGGCTGCGGCTACGCCGCGGTCGTCACTTGGCGACGCCGGGGTGGGTCATCGACAGCAGGTCGAGGGCCTTGTCGAGGTCGGCCTCCGAGACCTCGCCGCGCTCCACGTAACCGAGGTCGATGACGGCCTCGCGCACCGTGATGCCCTTGGCGACCGAGTGCTTCGCGATCTTCGCGGCGGCCTCGTAGCCGATGAGGCGGTTGAGCGGGGTGACGGTCGACGGGCTCATGCCGGCGAGCGCGGCTGCGCGGTCGAGGTTTGCCTCGAGACCCTTGACGGTCTTATCGGCGAGCACGCGCGAGGCGTTCGAGAGCAGGCGGATCGACTCGAGCAGCGCGGTGCCCATGACCGGGATCTGCACGTTGAGCTCGAAGGCGCCCGAGGCGCCGGCCCACGCGATGGTCGCGTCGTTGCCGATCACGCGCGCGCACACCATGAGCACGGCCTCGGGCACGACGGGATTCACCTTGCCGGGCATGATCGAGGAGCCCGGCTGCAGGTCGGGGATGTGCAGCTCGGCGAGACCGGTGTTGGGGCCCGAACCCATCCAGCGGATGTCGTTGTTGATCTTCGTGAGCGATACGGCGATGGTGCGCAGTGCGCCCGAGGCCTCCACCAGGCCGTCGCGGTTGGCCTGCGCCTCGAAGTGGTTGCGGGCCTCGGTGATCGGCAGGCCGCTCGAGGCAGCGATCTCGGCGATGACCTTCTCGGGGAAGCCGAGCGGCGTGTTGATGCCGGTGCCGACGGCGGTGCCGCCCTGGGGCACCTCGGCGACGCGGGGGAGGGCCGCCTCGACGCGTTCGATACCGTAGCGGATCTGCGCGGCGAAGCCGCCGAACTCCTGGCCGAGGGTGACGGGGGTGGCGTCCATGAGGTGGGTGCGGCCCGACTTCACGGCCGTCTTCCACTGCTCGGCCTTCTCCTCGAACGCCTCCGCGAGGTGCTCGAGGGCGGGCTTCAGCTGCTCGATGAGGGCGCCCGTGACGGCGATGTGCACCGAGGTGGGGAAGACGTCGTTCGACGACTGCGAGGCATTGACGTGATCGTTCGGATGCACGGGAGCGCCCAGGTGCTTCGTCGCGAGGGTCGCGAGCACCTCGTTCATGTTCATGTTCGAGGAGGTGCCCGAACCGGTCTGGTAGGTGTCGACCGGGAACTGGTCGTGGTGGGCGCCGCCGATGATCTCGTCGGCAGCGGCGACGATCGCGTCTGCGATACCGGCCTCGAGGATGCCGAGCTCCTTGTTCGCGATCGCCGCGGCGCGCTTGATGCGCGCGAGCGCGACGATCTGGGCCGGCTCGAGGCCCTTGCCCGAGATCGGGAAGTTCTCCACGGCGCGCTGCGTCTGCGCTGCATAGAGCGCGTTCTTGGGGACGCGCACCTCGCCCATGGTGTCGTGCTCGACGCGGTACTCGATTTCTTCGGTCACTGCATTCCTTTTCTCTTCGTCATCCTGCGCGGAGCCGCAGGATCTAGATGGCTGGAGGTGGATCCTGCGATCCGCTTCGCGGCCGCAGGATGGCGGACTGGGAGTGTCTGACGGGTGAAGGCGTCAGTTGATCGGGGCGAGTTCGAGGTCGACCGGGCCGACCACCGTGTAGGGCACGGCGCGTCCCTCTGTGAGGCGGTACTGGCACCCGACGATCGCGAGCCGCCCGGCATCGACCGCGTCGCTGATGGCGCGCGAGGAGCGCAGCAGCTCGTTGACGGTGGCGGTCAGGTGGAGACGGCCCACGGCGTTCGCGTCGAGCCTGCTCGCGTCGGCATAGGGGGTGTCGGTCTGCTCGCGCAACCACAGCTGCTGCACGGAGGGCTGGATCGGCGCCAGCGTGTTGCGCACGGACTCGGTGACCTGAGAGGGCTGCCGGCTCGTCTGATCGATCGCCGCGGCGACCGCCCCGCAGGAGTCGTGAGCGAGCACCACGATGAGCGCCGAACCGAGGGCTGTGACCGCGTACTCCATCGACGCCGTGATCGATTCGGCGACCACGTGGCCCATGTTGCGCGCGATGAAGAGATCGCCGAGGCCTCGGTCGAAGATGATCTCGGCGGCCATGCGGGAGTCGGCGCAGCCGAAGAGGGCGACGTCCGGGGTCTGGGAATTGGCGAGCTCGGTGCGCCGCTCGACATCCTGATTGGGGTGCGCCGACCGGCCCGACACGAATCTCTCATTGCCCGCGATCAGTTCGTCCCAGGCCTGCTGCGGGGTGACGCGAGGTGCTGTCATCATTGCTCCTTCGGGGTGGTGAGCGATGCGGCGACGTCAGCCGCCAGCACGCGGAGGGTGGCGGGAGTATCGGTGCCGTAGACGAGGATGGTGTCGCCCTGCCACTCGCCCTGCAGCCCGAACACCATGTTGCTCGAATCGGGGTCCCGGTCGGGGTGATCGTAGACGACCCAGTCGATGCCGCCGATCTGCTCGGCGCCCGTGGGCGACTGCTGCTCGAGAGCCTGCGAGATCCACTTCTCGTCGACCGGCGCCCCGTCGGGAGTGAACGCCTGCACGACGGCGGCGTAGGCCTCGTGTCCGGTGGTCTCGTCGACGGTGGTGTAATCGATCTGCCAGGAGACGACGCCGTCGCGCTGGCGCAGGCCGGCGCTCTTCGCCTTCCACGCGTCGGGCGCCGCCGGGGCGACCAGCGTGCGGCCCGCGCTGGGAGCCGCCTCCGCTGCGAGCGCGGCGACGTCGACCGAGTGATCCTCGAAGGTGCTCTTGCCGCCGATGAGCCCGGGGGCCATGAGCACGATGACCAGCATCAGGCCGAGGCTCACGATGAGCGAGAAGACGAGGTTGTTGACGGTCTTGCGCTGCCGGTACAGGCGACTGTCGTTGGCCTTGCGGGCTGCGGTTTCGGCGGGCGTCTCGGGCCGACCGAGTTCGGCGACGACGGCCGGGGCCTTCTGCTTCCTCGCCACGCTTACTCGCCCGCTCCGGGCTCGGTCGGCTCGGCGCCGGCGCCCTGGCGGGCGGCCTCGAGCCGCTGCCTGGCACCGAGGAGCCACTCCTCGCAGCGAGCGGCCAGCGCCTCGCCGCGCTCCCAGAGCTGCAGCGATTCTTCGAGGGTGATGCCGCCCTGCTCGAGCCTTGACACCACCTGGATGAGTTCGTCGCGCGCCTGCTCATAGCTGAGCGAAGCGGGATCCTGGCTTGCCGTTTCTGCCATGGTGCCAAGCTTACCTTCCGCTGCGGGGACGCCGAACCCGGGGATATCAGGAACCCCGCGAGGTGGCGGCCAGACGGCCGCCCGCGAGGGAGAGCCTGTCAGGAGACGCGCAGCAGCGCGGCCACGGAGAGATCCTCATCGAGATCGACCCAGTGGATACCTTCTCCGTCTCCGATGAGTCGCCACTTGGCTCTCGCATCAGGATCCGCGGCCTTCAGCCTTGGGAACCAGGAGATCGGCACGATGATCGCTCGCCCGTCGCGGAGCGTCACCCGCAACTCCTTCTCATCGACGTCGACATCGACCGCGGCGGCGTCAAGTGTTGAAGTGCTCATGCCAGGCCTCCTCGATCTGGGCTTCATGCAGTTTGACGATGTCGCTCAGGCGGTTCAATTCGACGGCGCTGAATCCGCGCCGGTGCGCCAATTCTACCGGCCGGAGCCAGAACTTCGCGGTGCAGTTCTGGCGTTCGACATGCACGTGCACGGGTTCGCTTCCCTCGTTGCTGTAGAAGAAGAATCGGTAAGCCAGGAATCTCAGCACAGTCGGCATCGGCGGCACCTCCTGTGAAGAACCGTACGAGGAGGAAACGGGCGAAAAGATGGCAAGAGCGGATCTGTGGACAATGTGCACGCCGTGCATGGCATTCGCGGGATGTGAGCGGAGTTCCGCCTCTTCTCGAATGGCAGCCGGTCAGGCGGCGGAACCCCGCGAGGTGGCGGCCAGACGGCCGCCCGCGAGGGAGAGCCGGATCGCGGTGCCCTCGGGCGCATCGGCGGGATCGCGCAGCACGTCACCGGCGGCACCGTCCGGACCGACGAGCTGGGCGATCGCATAGCCCCGCTCCAGCGTCGCCTGCGGGGAGAGCGCGGACAGGCGGGCCCGGGTCTCGACGAGGGAACGCGCGCGATCCTCCACCGCCCGCTCCGCGAGCTCTGTGCCGCGCGCCACCCAGCGCACCAGCTCCTCGGCGCGCTCGTCGACGATGCGCTCGGGCTGGGCGAGCACCCGGCGATCCCGCAGCTGCGCCACCCGGTCGGTCTCGTGCGCGAGCATCTGCCCCAGCCGGGAGCTCATGCGGGCCCGTGCCTGGTCCAGCCCCGCGAGCTCCTCGCCGACGTCGGGCACCACCCGCTTCGCCGCATCGGTGGGGGTCGAGGCGCGCAGATCCGCGACCTCGTCGAGCAGCGGGCGATCCGCCTCGTGCCCGATGGCGCTCACGAGCGGGGTGCTCGCGCTCGCCGCAGCACGCACCACACGCTCATCGCTGAACGGCAGCAGGTTCTGGAAGTCGCCTCCGCCGCGCGCGACGACGATCACCTCGACCTCGGGATCGCGATCCAGCGCTTCGATGCCCGCGGCCACCTCGGCCGCGGCGCGATCCCCCTGCACCGCCGCGTAATGGATCTTGAAGCGCACCCCCGGCCAGCGCAGCGTCGCGTTGCGGATCACGTCTTTCTCGGCATCGGAGTCGCGCCCCGTGACCAGCCCGATCAGGCCGGGGAGGAACGGCAGAGCTCTCTTGCGGCCGACGTCGAACAGGCCCTCCTGCTGCAGCTGACGCCTCAGCCGCTCGAGCCGCTCGAGCAGTTCGCCGAGCCCCACGTGCGAGAGCTCGAACACCTGCACGGTGAGCGAGCCGCCCTTCACCCAGAAGTTGGGCTTGACGAGCGCGATCACGCGGTCGCCCTGCGCGAATTCGCTCGTGAGGCGCTGCGCGACCGAGCGCCACACCGTGAAGCTCACCGTGGCATCCTGCGAGAGGTCGCGCAGCTTGCCGTAGACGTGCCCGCCCCGCACCTGCCACTGCGTGATCTCGCCCTCGACCCAGACCTGCCCGAGACGGTCGATCCACGCCGCGATCTTCTCGCTCATCAGCCCCACGGGCCAGGGGGCGTCGCGGGTGGCGGGGGCGGTGGATCCTGCTTCGGCCATGCGGTCAAGCCTAGCCGGAGCCCCTGACGCCGACCGCGCCCGGTGTCGCGGCCTCGAGACCTCCGGCCGCGGAGACCGGCCGGTTCCGGTCCGAGACCGGTCCGAGACCGCCCCGGGACCGGCCCAGGAACGAACGGTAGAATCGGCCCCATGAGTGACACCGCCCAGCAGACCGCCCCCGCCCCGCAGGCTCGGGATCCGCGCACCATCGGCGCGCCGGTCGTGAGCCTCGCGATGCCGCGTCTCAGGCGCGAGGTCGGCCGCCTCAAAGACCTGCCGGTCGACGGCGAGAAGAAGGTGCTGCTCGCGGCTCCCCGCGGTTACTGCGCCGGCGTGGATCGCGCCGTCGTCGCCGTCGAGAAGGCGCTCGACCGCTACGGGGCTCCCGTCTACGTGCGCAAGCAGATCGTGCACAACGTGCACGTGGTGAAGACGCTCGAGAAGATGGGGGCGATCTTCGTGGAGGAGGTCGACGAGGTGCCCGAGGGGGCGAACGTGGTGTTCTCCGCGCACGGTGTGTCTCCCGCGGTCGTGCAGGCGGCCGAGGATCGCGGCCTGCACGCCATCGACGCCACCTGCCCGCTCGTCACCAAGGTGCACCGCGAGGCCGTGCGCTTCGCGAAGCAGGACAAGGAGATCCTGCTCATCGGCCACACCGGGCACGAGGAGGTCGAGGGCACGAGCGGCGAGGCCCCCGATCACATCACGATCGTCAATTCGCCCGACGACGTCGACACCCTCGAGGTGAAGGATCCCGATCAGCTCGTCTGGCTCTCGCAGACCACGCTCTCGGTCGACGAGACGATGGAGACCGTGCGCCGACTGCGCGAGAAGTTCCCGAACCTGCAGGATCCGCCGAGCGATGACATCTGCTACGCCACGCAGAACCGGCAGGTCGCCATCAAGCAGATCGCCCCGCAGGCCGACCTCGTGATCGTGGTCGGCTCCTCGAACTCCTCGAACTCCGTGCGGCTCAAGGAGGTCGCGCTCGAGTACGGCGCCAAGGCGGCCTACCGCGTCGACTTCGCGAGCGAGGTCAAGCAGGAGTGGCTCGACGGCGTGCGCACCATCGGCGTGACGAGCGGTGCGTCGGTCCCCGAGGTGCTCGTGCAGGAACTGCTCGACGACCTCGCCGACGCCGGCTACTCCGACGTCGAGGCGACGGTCACCGCCGAGGAGGACCTGGTGTTCTCGCTGCCCAAGGAGCTGCGGCAGGACGCCTCGGGCAACCGCGACGAACGGGCCCTGGGAGGCCGCGTGCGCTGACGCGCCCGCGGCGGAGCCGATTCGCCGCCGTGTGCGGCGCTTTCACCTCGCGGTGCAACGCTGCGCGTCGCACATTTCGCGAGGTGCACGTGCGCTGACGCGCCCGCGGCGGGCCGATTCGCCGCCGTGTGCGGCGCTTTCACCTCGCGGTGCAACGCTGCGCGTCGCACATTTCGCGAGGTGCACGTGCGCTGACGCGCCCGCGGCGGGGCGCACTGGGTTCAGTTGCGCGTCCGGGCGCTCGGCCCGCGGCCGCCGAGGAACGAACTTACGGCTGCATCGAGTTCATGTAGTCGAGCAGTTTCTGCATGGCATCGGGATCGTTCGCCGCCTGGGTGAGGTCGGGTACGTTCATCATCGCGACGGCGGTGAGCACGAACGTGAGGATCAGCGCCAGGGCACCCGCCGAGAGCGGCACCCAGAAGGCCAGTTTCCCCGCGCGCATGCGCTGGATCGAGAAGATGAGCACGACGGCGTAGAGCGCGAACATGGCGAGCGCGCTGACGGTGCTGAACGTGTTGATCCACGCGGGCACGCTGAAGTCGGCGAGGCCGAGGGCGTCGCCGACGAGCGAGAGCGTGGACGGCAGCGAGAACAGCACGAGCGCGGTGTAGAGCGCGCCGAAGGCCCCGATCGCGAGCAGCGCGATGGTGATCACGAGATCGCCCGTGCGTCGCGGCCGCTGCGCATCCTGCGGGCCCGCGAAGCGAGGCTGCTGGGGCTGGTTACGGCTCGGTGCGGGTTGGTCGGCGCGATAGGGCGCGGGATCGCCGGCCTCGTTCCGAGAGGGCGCTTTCCGAGCGGGCGCGGCCTGCTGCTGCGCGTCGGGTGCGGGGGCGACGCCGAGGTTGTGCGGAACCCCGGGGCGGGCCGCCTCATCGGGAGCCGCGGCCGTCGGTTCTGATCCCTCGGGCTTCCACTCCCACCCCTCGGGGGCGTACTCGCCGAATGCGGGAGCGGGCCGTTCGTCGCGCGGATCCGCCACTACGCGCTCACCGACTTGCCGGCCGAGCCGAGCTGTTCGGAGGCGAGCACGACGCGGGATGCCATGCCGGCCTCGGCCGCCTTGCCCCAGGCGCGCGGGTCGTACTGCTTCTTGTTGCCGACCTCGCCGTCGATCTTGAGCACGCCGTCGTAGTTCTTGAGCATGTAGTCGACGACGGGGCGGGTGAACGCGTACTGGGTGTCGGTGTCGATGTTCATCTTGATGACACCGTTGCGCACCGCCTCGGCGATCTCCTCCGCCGACGATCCCGAGCCGCCGTGGAAGACGAGGTCGAGCGGCTTCTCGCCGGTGCCGTACTTGGCCTGCAGGCCGCTCTGGATCTCGGCGAGCAGCTCGGGGCGCAGCTTGACGCCGCCCGGCTTGTAGACGCCGTGCACGTTGCCGAAGGTGAGCGCGGTGAGGTACCGGCCCTGCTCGCCGAGGCCGAGCGCCTCGACCGTCGCCACCGCGTCGTCGATGGTGGTGTAGAGCTGGTCGTTGATCTCGTGGCTGATGCCGTCTTCTTCGCCCCCGACGACGCCGATCTCGACCTCGAGGATCACGCCGATCGCCGCGAGCCGGGGCAGCAGCTCCTTGGCGATGTCGAGGTTCTCGTTCAGCGGGATCGCCGATCCGTCCCACATGTGCGACTGGAAGTAGGGGAGGCCGCCCTGCGCCACCCGCTCCTCGCTCGCAGCGACGAGCGGGAGCACGAAGCTCTCGAGGTGCTGCTGCGGGCAGTGGTCGGTGTGCAGCGCCACGGTCACGTCGTAGGCCTTGGCGACCTCTTCCGCGTACTTGGCGAAGGCGATGGCGCCGCCCGCGCGGTTCTTGACGGTGTGCCCGGCGAAGTAGTCGGCGCCGCCGAAGCTGACCTGGAGAATGCCGTCGGACCCGGCTTCGGCGAAGCCCTGCAGAGCCGCGTTGAGGGTCTGCGAGCTCGATACGTTGACCGCGGGGAAGGCGAAGCCGCCCGTCTTGGCTGCGTCGAGCATGGCTGCGTACTGTTCCGGAGTTGCAACGGGCATGTGTGCTCCTTAGCGTCGTAACGGGTCGGCTCGATGCCGCTGTACCAGTCTACGCGGTAGGCTGGGGGCATGACTGAACCTGTTTCGCTGGGCGAATGGCAGCCCGATCGCAACCTCGCCATGGAACTCGTGCGCGCTACCGAGGCCGCTGCGATGCGCGCCACTCCGTGGATCGGGCGCGGCGATAAGAACGCCGCCGACGGCGCCGCGGTCGATGCGATGCGACGGTTCCTGTCGACGGTGAACATGAACGGCGTCGTGGTGATCGGCGAGGGCGAGAAGGACGATGCGCCCTGGCTCTACAACGGCGAGCAGGTCGGCAACGGCGAGGGCGCTGAGTGCGACGTGGCCGTCGACCCGATCGACGGCACCAGGCTCACCGCCGAGGGGCGCCCCGGCGCGCTCTCGGTGATCGCGGTGGCAGATCGCGGCAGCATGTACGATCCCTCGGCCGTGTTCTACATGGACAAGCTGGTGTGCGGCCCCGATGGTGTCGGCGTGGTCGACATCCGCCGTCCGATCGGCGAGAACATCCGCGCGCTCGCCCGTGCCAAGGGCGTCGACGTCTCCGATATCCGCGTGGCAGTGCTCGACCGCCCGCGTCACGAGCAGCTCATCTCCGACATCCGCGAGGCCGGTGCCGGCACCCGTCTGATCATGGACGGCGATGTCGCCGGCGGTGTGAACGCCGCTCGCTGGGATTCGCGGATCGACCTCTGCGTCGGCATCGGCGGCACCCCCGAGGGCATCATCACCGCCTGCGCCGTGAAGGCGCTGGGCGGCGTGATCCAGGGCCGCCTGTGGCCGAAGGACGACGAGGAGCGCCAGAAGGCGATCGACGCCGGTCACGATCTCGACCGCGTGCTCGAGGCCAACGATCTCGTATCGAGCGACAACTGCTACTTCGTCGCGACCGGCATCACCTCCGCGGACTTCGTCGACGGCGTGCAACGCCGCGGCCCGTTCGTGCGCGCCGAGAGCATCGTGATGCGCTCGCACTCGCGCACGATCCGCCACGTCATCAGCGACATGGATCCCGACCGCTGGAGCTGACCTCCGTCTCCGGGGCGTTGCCCCGCGCTCGGACGCGCCGGCGCGCAACTCACTCGAGTCCGGCGAGCGCCGAGTCGAGGTAGTCCCGCTCCGCGTCGTTGCCGGGGAGTTCGAGCGCGCGACGGTAGGCAGCCGCAGCGCCGACGCGGTCGCCGGCCTCCTCGAGCGTGACGGCGCGGGCGATGTGGAAGGGACGGAAGGACGCCAGCACTGGATCCTCTGCGAGGGACTCCAACGCGGCGAGCCCGGTGGCGAACCCGCGCGCCCGTCCCAGTGCGACGGCTCGGCCGAGTCGCACGATCGGGCCGGGCTGGCAGCGCTCGAGCATCTCGTAGAGCACCGCGATCTGCGCCCAATCGGTGGCTGCGAAGTCGGCGGCTTCGGCGTGCACCGCGGCGATGGCCGCTTGGATCGCGTAGGGGCCGGCTCGTCCCGCGCGTGCCGCGGTCTCGGCGAGGTCGATGCCCTCCTCGACCCGTGAGCGGTCCCACCGGCCGCGGTCCTGCTGCGCGAGAGGGACGGGGCGACCTCCGTCGTCGAGTCGGGCCGGCCGTCTGGCCTCCGTGAGGAGCAGCAGGCTGAGGAGCCCCGTCACCTCGGGCTCTCCCGGCATGAGACCGTGCAGCACGCGCGCGAGCCTGATCGCCTCGGCGGTGAGGTCGTCGCGCACGTGATCCGAACCGTTCGAACGGGCGAAGCCCTCGGCGTAGAGCAGGTAGATCACGCGTTCGACTTCGGCGAGCCGTGCGGGGAGTTCTGATCTGGCCGGGACTTTGAACGGCACTCCGAGGGTGCGGATGCGCTTCTTCGCGCGAACGATGCGCTGCTGCACGGTGGTGACCGGCAGGAGCAGCGCGTGCGCGACCTCGGCGGTGGTGAGCCCCGCGAGGAATCGGAGAGTGAGGGCGATGCGATCGGCGGGGCCGAGCACCGGATGGGCGCACGCGAAGAAGAGCTCGAGGCGATCGTCGGGTATCGGCGACGGAGATTGTTCGGAAGCCGCCTCAGCGGGGTCGGCGAACCCCTCTCGTGCGGGCGAGCGATCCTCCTCGATGCGCAGCCGTGCGAGCTTCTGCGCGAGCACTGATTCGCGCCGTACCGTATCGAGTGCCTTCCGCTTGGCCGTCGTCTTGAGCCACGCCTCCGGCGATGCCGGTACACCCGTATGCGACCAGCTGCGCAGAGCCTGGGCGAGGGCGTCCTGTGTGACATCCTCGGCGAGGTCGAGGTCGCCGAACCATCGCGCGATCGTAGCCGTGATGCGGGATCTGGCATCACGATCGATCGCGGCGAGGGCTCGGCGAACCTCGTCCTGCGGATGGCCCTTCTCAGGGTTCACGGTCGGCCCGCGGCTCAATAGGGGGCGAGGGGGCGGATCTCGACGTGGCCGCCCGGTGCGGAGGCGGGGCTTCTGCGCGCCCACTCGATCGCCTCGTCGATGTCGGCGACGTCGATGATGTAGGCGCCGCCGACGAACTCCCGCACCTCGGCGAAGGGGCCCGACGACACGACTCGCTCACCCTCCGGATCGCTGCTGACGATGGCTCCCTGCTCGGGGTCCTCGAGGGCGAACGAGCTGACGACCACGCCGGCTTCGGTGATCTCCCGGTCGAAGGCGAAGAACTCCTCGGGGCTCGCGCCGCCGTCCTCCCCGCAAGCGGGGTCGGCCGTGTGGCCCATGAGCAGTAGTGCATATTTCATGATCTCTCCTGAGCTCGTTCCGCTCTGAACGCTCGGTGCGGTCGGCGGATGCGAAGTGCCGAACCGGGTGGCCCGACACCATCATGACGGATGGGGAAGCTCTGGATCGACACCTCCTTCGGAAAAAGTTTCTGCGGGTGTCGCTGCCGGTTCGTTCGCCGCTCCGTCGTCCGGTCGCAGCTCGGGGGCGACGAGCGGACGGACCGCGTCCTCGAGCTGCGCGGGCTCGGTGCCGATCTTCTCGCCGTTGAGGGCGCTGATCTTGCGGGCGGTGGGGAGCACCTGCCGCTCAAGCGATCCGATGTAGGCGTTGTAATCCTGCACACCGCGGGAGAGGGTGCGGCCGAGCTTGTCGAGGTGCGCCGCGGTGCGCCCGAGGCGCGTGTGGAGCTGTCGGCTGAGATCGAAGAGCGTGCGCGCCTCAGCCGTGAGGGACTCCTGACGCCAGCTGTGGGCGACGGACTTGAGAATGGCCCAGAGGCTCACCGGCGAGGCCAGGGCCACGCGCCGTTCGAACGCGTACTCGAGCAGCAGCGGATCGGTGTCGAGCGCGCTCGACAGCAGGGACTCGCTCGGTACGAACGCGATGACGAACTCGGGGGAGTCGGGCAGCGCCGCGGCGTACTCGCGGTTGCTCAGCGCGAGGATGTGATCGCGCAGCGCTTTCGCGTGCCGGTTGAGCAGCGTCGTGCGACGCTCCCCGTCATCGACGTGCTGGGCCTCGAGATAGGCGTCGAACGGCACCTTCGCGTCGATCGCGATCGCCTTGCCGCCCGGCAGGTGCACGACCATGTCAGGACGGGCAGCACCGCGCTCGGTGGCGAGCTGCTGCTGCACCTCGAAATCGACGTGCTCGAGCATGCCGGCCGCCTCGATGATGCGGCGTAGCTGGGTCTCGCCCCAGAGCCCGCGAGTGTTGTTCGAGCGCAGGGCTGCCGCCAGGTTCTCGGCAGTGCCCCGCAGCTTCTCTTCCGCTCGGGCGGCCTCCCGGAGCTGCTCGGCCAGTTCGCCGTGCTGCGAAGCCCGCTGCTGCTCGATTGTGGCCACGGTCCGTTCGAGCTTGCCCAGCGAGTCGCGGAGCGGCGCGAGCTGCTGCAGCACGCGCTGCTCTTCGCGGTCGGCCTGCGAGCGCTGCTGCGCATTGACCTGGGCATCGCGCAGGCGATCCTCGAGCCCCTGCACCCGCGTCTCGGCTGCCGCGAGCTCCTCGCGCAGCAGTCGTGCCCCGTCCTCTGCATCGAGCCGGGCCTGCTGCACCGCGAGGGTGCGCTCGTGTTCGGCGCGCGAAGCAGCCTCGGCCATGCGCTGCGCTGCCGCAGCGCCGGCGATCCGGTGGCCGGCTGCGGCGCCCGCGATGCCGAAGACCAGGGCCGTGATGACGACCAGGAGGAGCGTGAGAACTGTCATGCGGCTATGGTCTCAGGGACCACTGACATTCTTGGGACACGACTCGAATGACAGTCCGCGCGCCGGTTACAGCTTGAGCGGGATCGCCTTGAGCTGCTGGATGCGCAGGCCCGTCTTCTTCGCGAGGGCGGCCAGGTCGCCGACCTCGTGGCGGCGCGCCGCGTCGGAGATGATCGCGGCGCACGCCTCGGCATCGGCGAGCGCGTCGTGGTGCGCGAAATCTCCGAACCCGGCCGCCTCGGCCGCGAGCGGGAGCCTGTGGGAGGGCAGCTCGTAGGTCTTGCGCGAGACCTGAACGCTGCAGAGGTAGCGCAGCCTGGGCGTCGGAGTGATGGTCTCGGCACAGGCCGCGCGGATCACCCCCATGTCGAAGCTCGCGTTGTGCGCCACGGTCACGTCGTCGCCGATGAAACCGCGTAGATCCTCGAGCTGCTCGGCCCAGTCTCGAGCATCCACCACCATCTCGGCCGTGATGCCGTGGATCTTGATGTTGAAGGGGAGGAACGCCGCGTGCGCTCGGGGCGGGCGGATCAGCCACTCGACGCGATCCACCACCCGCCCGTCGCGCACGCGCACCATGCCGACCGCGCAGGCCGAAGATGGGTGGCTGTTGGCGGTCTCGAAATCGATGGCGGTGAAGTCGACGGACACGCATCTAGGGTGGCACACGCGTCTGACATTCACGCCGCCGGTGCTCCGAAGCCGGCCGACCCCGGGCTCAGCGCCCCGAGAAACTCCGCCAGAGGCTCGCCCACTGGGACGGAGTGAGATCCCGGGGGAGCGCCGCAGGGGACACCGAGGCGCGGCTCAGAGCGGCGGCACCCGCTGAGCGGCTCATCCCGAGACCCCTCTGCAGGATCTGGCCGATCCCGCGCCCGCGAGCGGTGAAGACCCGCCGCACGAACCGCTCGTACGCCGCCCGCTCCGAGAGCGGGACCAGGGGTGCGCGGCGACGAGAGACGTCGAGCAGTCCGCCGTCGACTCCGGGGACCGGCCGGAACGCCCGGGCCGGCACGCGGCATCGCAGCTGGAAGTCGAACCAGGGCGCCGACTGGCCGGTGAGGAGCGTCCCGCCGCCCACGCCGGCGCGCTTCCGCGCCACCTCCCACTGAGTGACGAGGATCGCCCGCTCCCACTCGGGGGAGCGCAGCAGCTTGCGCAGCAGGGGCGTCGTGAGGTGGAACGGGAGGTTGCCGACGACGACCCGCGCGTCGAGAGCGGTGTGCAGGGCGTCGGCGTGCACGACCGTCGCGCGCGGGAAGCGCTGTCGGAGCCGGCGAACGCGGTGCTCGTCGAGTTCCACGAGCGTGAGAGGGCGTCCGAGTCGTGCGAGGCCGGCGGTGAGCGCGCCGTCGCCGGGGCCGATCTCGAGGAGAGGCCCCTCCGTGTCGCGAGCGAGATCTACGATCCGCTCGATCGTGGGTCGGTGGTGCAGGAAATTCTGACCGAGTTCGTGGCGGCCGCCGTAGCGGGATCGGTCATCGCTGGAGCGACGGGGCTGGTGGGAGGGACGATGGTCTGAGTGGGCGTGGGCATGCATGATGCGCTCCATCCGAGAGGGGGTGAAGCGCCCGGAGGCGTGTCGGAGCAGCGGCCTTCCGAGCGCGATGGGCTCGGAGGTCGGCGCGACGAACTGCCCGGCGTGCGAGGGGCGCCCTCAGTGGGCACGCCCGCGGCTCACAGCGGGGCAGAGGTTCGGGATCGCGCCGTCAGGCGCGGCGATCCCGGAAGAAAGCGCGCTGACCGAGCGCGCTGCACAGAGTTCCCATGCGCTCCACCGTAGCAGGGAGCGGCCGCGGTGTCAGCCCGGGCCGGGCGGGGCCGGTGCACGGAGCTTCCCGGCGCCGAGATACGGATTCCGCATGGAGGATCGCGGATCCGCGTGCGAGATCCGCCTCTCGAGAGGTCGATAACGGCTGCGGTCCACGGAGTTCAGAGCACTTTTCGACCTCTCGCGAAGAAGAGTGAGGGCTTGGATGGGCCGATCCGCGATACCGTGGGTGCGATCCCTCGATCCAACACGCGATTCGAGCCGCAGAATGAAAGGCCGGTGGCCCATGTCCGTCGTCAAGATCAACGCCATCTCCGTCCCCGAGGGCAAGGGACCCGAACTGGAGGCGCGATTCGCCGCCCGCAAGCACGCGGTGGACTCCTCGCCCGGCTTCGAGGGCTTCCAGCTGCTGCGCCCGGTGCAGGGCGATGACCGATACTTCGTGGTCACGCAGTGGGAGACCGAGCAGCACTTCGAGGCGTGGCGCGATTCGCGCGGAAACGCCGACGCCCACGCGCGCCCCGAGGGGGAGCAGCCGCGCAAGCCCGTCGCGACCGGGGCCGAGCTGCTCGAGTTCGAGGTCGTCGACCTCGACAGCCTGAGCTGAGGCCCGGCCCGAGGGGGCCGATCCCGCCGCTCGGAGTGCGGCGCCCCGACGGCGGGTAGACTGATCCCTCGTGGCTCTTACTATCGGCATCGTAGGTCTCCCCAACGTGGGCAAGTCGACCCTCTTCAACGCGCTCACCCAGAACGACGCTCTCGCGGCGAACTACCCGTTCGCGACGATCGAGCCGAACATCGGTGTGGTGAACCTGCCCGATCCCCGACTCGACAAGCTCGCCGAGATCTTCGGCAGCGAGCGGATCCTGCCCGCCCCCGTCAGCTTCGTGGATATCGCCGGCATCGTGCGCGGCGCAAGCGAGGGCGAAGGGCTCGGCAACCAGTTCCTCGCGAACATCCGCGAGGCCGACGCGATCGCCCAGGTCGTGCGCGGTTTCAGCGACCCCGACGTGGTGCACGTCGACGGCGCGGTCGATCCCGCGAGCGACATGGAGACGATCAACACCGAGCTGATCATCGCCGACATGCAGACCCTCGACAAGGCGCTCGTGCGCTTCGAGAAGGAACTGAAGAACCGCAAGATCGACGCCTCGGTGGTCGAGACCGCGAAGGCGGCCCGCGCTGCGCTCGACGAGGGCAAGGTGCTCTCGCACGCGGGTATCGACCTCGAGCCGATCAAGGAGCTCGGGTTGCTCACCGCGAAGCCATTCCTCTACGTGTTCAACGTGGACGAGACGGTGCTGCAGGATCAGGCGAAGCTCGACGAGCTCTCGGCCCTGGTCGCTCCCGCGAAGGCGATCTTCCTCGACGCGAAGATCGAGAGCGAGCTCATCGAGCTCGACCCCGAGGATGCCGCGGAGCTGCTGGCCTCGATCGGGCAGGAGGAGAGCGGGCTGGACCAGCTGGCCCGCGTCGGCTTCGACACTCTCGGCCTGCAGACCTACCTCACCGCGGGGCCGAAGGAGGCCCGGGCCTGGACCATCAAGAAGGGCGCCACCGCGCCCCAGGCTGCCGGCGCGATCCACACCGACTTCGAGAAGGGCTTCATCAAGGGCGAGATCATCTCGTTCGACGACCTCGTCGAGTGCGGCTCGGTCGCCGAGGCGCGCGCCAAGGGCAAGGCCCGTATGGAGGGCAAGGACTACATCATGCAGGACGGCGATGTCTGCGAGTGGCGGTTCAACGTCTAGCGAGGTCTTCGAGCCGAGTGTTATCGACGCTCGGGTCCCGAGGGTCCCTTGGCTCCGCGATCAGGTTGTTCGGTGGCGAAAGGACCGCGATGCCTGAAACGATGCCGGACGGGCTCGCGGAGGATCCCTTCTCCTACGAGATCGTGAAGAGCGGCGAGGTCCGCATCAGTCGCGCCGGTCGGGTGGTGACCGTGGTGCGGGGAGCGGCGGCCGCGAAGCTCGCCTCTCGACTCGGGTACGGAGCCCTGCGGGATCAGCAGGCGCTGGCCCGGGCCACCGGCAATTACCGTCGGGGCAACGAGCGCCGCTGAGCTCGAGCCCTGCCGGCGAAACCGGGCCCCTCTTTCGTCGGGCACGTATCACCCTCGAATGTTGACACCGCTCACATGCGCGGCCTACACTTAATGTGTTCGCTGTAAACATAGGTGTGATCCGGGTGTCGAACGCTCTCGACTGCCCGCTCGCACGGGGAGTCGAGGACCGCAATGCAGACGATTCTGGGGGCCAACGGGCAGATCGCCGTCGAGCTGGCGCGAGAGCTCCGCCGCACATCCGACACCGAACTGAGGCTGGTGAGTCGGAATCCCCGCAAGGTCAACGAGACGGACGCGCTCGCCCGCGCCGACCTGCTCGACGCAGAGCAGACCCGAATTGCGGTCGAGGGGAGCGACATCGTGTATTTCACCGCCGGCCTGCCCGCGAACACCGAGCTGTGGGAACGGCAGTTCCCGAGCATGCTCCGCAACGCGCTCGATGCGGCCCGCGCAGCCGGTGCGAAGTTCGCTTACTTCGACAACACCTACATGTACCCGCAGGATGACCGTCTTCAAGACGAGCGGACGCCGTTCGAGCCGGTCGGACGCAAGGGCGTCGTCCGTGCGCGGATGGCGACGATGGTGCTCGAGGAGATGGCGCGGGGCGACATCCCGGTGCTGGTCGCACGGGCCCCCGAGTTCTACGGCCCGGGCCGCACTCAGGGCTTCACGAACGCTCTCGTCATCGACCGGTTGCAGGCAGGCAAGAAGCCGCTCGTGCCGGTGCGCGATGATCGGCTGCGCACGCTCATCTGGACCCCCGATGCGAGCCGCGGCCTCGCGGCCCTGGGCAACGCCCCCGACGCCTACGGGCAGACCTGGCATCTGCCTGCCGACGACGAGCGGCCGACCTACCGCGAGTTCGTGGAGATGGCGGCGGAGGCGTTCGACCGTGAGCCGAGCTACCGCGTCATCCCGAAGTGGGTTCTGACCGCGGCTGGAGCGGTCAACGCGCAGGCGAAGGAGATCCGCGAACTGCTGCCTCGGTACGCAAGCGACAACCTCTTCGACTCGTCGAAGTTCAAATCGCGCTTCCCGGGGTTCGAGGTGACCACCTACCGCGAGGGTCTCGGCATCATCGCCGACGAGGCTCGCGCGCGGAGCTGACGAGGATCACGGGCTGCTCCGCAGAGGCGCGCCTGGCGTGTCGATCCGCATCCTCCTAGTGTGGACCTGGAACGGAAGGGGTGCCAGATGGCAGACGCGCTGCAGGGACCGAAATCGTACTTCCCGTCGATCGAGGCGAAGTACGGCAGGTCGATCGACGAGTGGATCGAGCTGCTCCGCCCGCATGCGGGCGAGAAGCACATGGAGCAGGTCGCGTTCCTGAAGGAACAGGGGATGGGGCACGGACACGCGAACGCTCTCGTGCACGTCTTCCGCGCCGAGCACGACGGCGCCTGAGCGGAGCCGTCGGGCGCAACGCGATGATGTCGTCGGCGACCGGCATCGGTTTCGGCTTCGATGACGAAACGCTCGATGCGCAGTGCGCGAGGGGCATCGGGATGGATCTGCTCGGAGCCGGCGGGTACCGTCTTCATCCTCGAAGCGAGTCTCTGGCTCTCGGAGCAAGCAAAACAGAGAAAGGAATCCGGCATGGGAAAGCGGAAGACGCCCGAGGAGAAGGCCGACGAGGAGCGCCGCTACATGCTCGCCGCCGCTGCGGCGACGGATGAGGAGTTCGAATCCTTCTTCGCTGATCCGAACCAAGCGATCCGCAACGCGGCGGCTCTGAATCCCGACGCGAGCGTCGCGGTGCTCGATCGTTTCGCCGACGATCGCTTCTGGAGCGTCAGAGTCGCCGTCGCCGAACACCCCAACACGGCTCGGAAGACGCTGCTCCGCCTCGTCGCCGGCGCTCCGAGCGCGCGGGGCGTCGTCTACCACGCCGCCCGTGCCCGGCTCGAGCGGGACGGGGTGCGATTCGACGAGGCCGGGTTCCCCGTCGAGTGAGCGGATCCTCCGGGACTCCCGGAGCTGCGGCCGGCAGCGGAAACGCTCGGCACGATGGGGGTTCTGCAATCGGCCCCGCGCGAGCATACTGGGGAGTACCGACACTGGACACCGAAGGAGCGCGTCATGCCTCAGTCACTCGCAACCTACATCGCACTGCCGGGAACGACGGGCGAGGCGATGGAGCACTGGCACGAGATATTCGGCGGTGAGCTGAACATCATGCGCTACGGCGACGCGCCGCCGATGGAGGGGATGCCGTTCACTCCCGATCCGAAGGCCGTCGCGCACTCCACGCTCGTGCTGCCCGGAGGCGCGGGAGTCATCGCCGGCGGTGACGCCATGGATTCGGAGAACGACTACCCCGTGCGCGGCACCGCCTACTCGCTGCTCTACACCACGGACACGCCGGAGGAGGCGCAGGGGCTGATCCAGAAGCTCGTCGACGGGGGCGGAGAGATCGGCATGCCGTTCGAGAGGGCGCCATGGGGCGACTGGTACGGCCAGGTCTTCGACCGCTTCGGGGTGATGTGGGCGTTCTCCTGCGCGAGCGCCTGATTCCGGGCGGAGCCGGGGCGGAGTAGCGTGGAAGCGTGACTGGCCACTCTCAGCCCCGTATCCACTCGACCGTGGTGGGCGACGCGGCGAATGCCGGGCATCGCGTCGTGTTCCTGCACGGCCTCTTCGGCCGGGGCAAGAATCTCACGAGGATCGCCGCGGGTCTCGAACCCGAGGCCGCGAGCCTGCTCGTCGACCTGCCCAATCACGGCAGGTCGGACTGGACCGACGGTTTCGACTATCTCGAGATCGCCGATCTCGTCGCGGAGCACGCCCGTGCGGCCTTCCCGGGCGCCCCGGTCGATGTGGTCGGCCACTCGATGGGCGGCAAGGCGGCCATGGTGCTCGCGCTGCGCCACCCGGACCTGGTGCGCAGGCTCGCGATCCTCGATATCTCCCCGGTCGCCTCGGGATCCTCGCGCGGCGAGTTCCGCCACCTGCTCGATTCGCTCGCCGGTCTCGACCTCGGAGCCGTCGAGCGTCGCTCTGACGCGGACCTCGCGCTGCGCGCCGCGATCCCGAACGACGGCGTGCGGGGGTTCCTGCTGCAGAACCTGCGCCGCGGCGAGCGGGGGTTCGAGTGGGAGCCGAATCTGGCGCTGCTGCGGGCGCAGCTATCGGAGGTGATGGGGTTCCCCGATCTGACGGGCCAGCAGTTCACGGGGCCGGTGCTGTGGATCGGCGGAGAGCGGTCCGACTACATCGCCGATGAGGACGCCCCGGCGATGCGCGCCCTCTTCCCCCGCACGCGTCGGGTGACCGTGAAGGGCGCCGGCCACTGGGTGCACTCGGAGAAACCCGACGAGGTCATCTCGGCGCTGCGAGCGTTCCTGCTGAACGACTGACCGAGGGCGGTGCGAGGCCCGGGCAGGGGCGGGGTGATAATGGGTCATGGGCATCCCTCCTCCGGTCATGACTCGCCCGCTCGGCGAGGACGAGGGCGAACTGCTGCTCGAAGCGGCGCTCGGCAATTTCAACTGGAAGACGCCGCTCTTCACGCCCCAGCAGGTGCGCGAACGACCCGATCTCGACCGGTACACGAGGTTCGTACCCGAGCGCGGTGATTTCGGTGTGGTCGCTCAGGCGCGCGAGGGCCCGGTGGGTGTGGCGTGGGCGCTGTACCTGCCGGCGGAGGAGCCCGGGTACGGGTGGATCGACGCGGTGACGCCGGAGTTCTGCGTCTGGGTGCACGAGGCGTGGAGAGGGCGCGGGATCGGGCGCATGCTCACCGGTCGACTGCTCACCGCAGCGCGCGTGCGCGAGGTGCCGCGGGTGAGCCTGTCGGTCGACTGGCGCAACGTGCGGGCGAAGATGCTCTACATGGATCTCGGCTTCGTGCCGGTTCCGGGCGGCGAGACCTACGGCGTGCTGCTCTGGACCAACCCGTGGGTGTGACGGGCGGCCGACGGAGCGCCGCGGGCGCCGACGGAGCGGAGACGCGGGATCAGTTCTCGCAGAGGCAGAACGGATGGCCGGCGGGATCGAGGAAGACCATGAACGTGCCCTCCTCGCTCGGCTGGACCTCGTGCCGTACCGCGCCCGCGGCCTCTGCGAGGGGCGCGGCTTCGGCGATCGAATCGACGTAGAGATCGAGGTGCGCCTGCTGCGGGATCGGGCCCGTCGGCCAGTCGGGGGCGCGGTAATCGGGCACTTCCTGGCACGCGATCGAGAAGCCGGGGCTCTCGCCCTGCGGGGGAACCACGTCCACCCAGTCGGGATCCTCCTCTGACGAATCCGCTCGCCACCCCAGCAGGCGCGCGTAGAACTGCGCGAGAGCCGCGGCATCGGGGCAGTCGATGGCGTATACATGGCGGGTGGCTCGGATGGATGTGCTCATGCCGGGCAGTGTAAGGCGGATCGCGTGACGGCGGAAGGGCCTTGCCTTTTCGTGCTCGGGCCCCGCTCCTCGGACCCGTCTGAGGACCCGCCTGAGGACCCGTCCCCGCCCGCGTCCGAGGAACCGCAGGGGGACGCCGAGCCCGGACCCCGGGAGTCTCAGCCCCTTCCGACGTCGGCCCGCTAGCCTGTGCCACATGAGCAATGCCGCAGTCGACAGCTTTGATCCGAGCTCGGACGAGGAGGAGAACGACGACGAGATCACCATCTCGGCCAGCGCGCTTCGCACCCTCGGCGACCAGATGCAGCGGTTTCTGCTCGAGTACCGCTTCGCGATGCAGGAGGTCGAGACGAAACTCGCGATCCTGCGCGAGGAATTCCTGCACATGCACGAGTACAACCCGATCGAGCACGTCTCGAGCAGGGTGAAGTCCGTCGACAGCCTCGTCGACAAGCTGCAGCGCCGCGGGCTCGGCACCGACTTCGACGAGATCCGCCGGGAGATCCACGACATCGCGGGTGTGCGGGTCACCTGCGCCTTCATCCGCGACGTGTACCGCCTCTTCGACCTGCTCACGCAGCAGGACGACATCACGGTGCTCGAGGTCGAGGACTACATCGAGCAGCCCAAGCCCAACGGGTACAAGAGCCTGCACACGATCATCTCGGTGCCCGTCTACCTGTCGAGCGGGCGGGTGGACGTGCCCGTCGAGGTGCAGTTCCGCACCATCGCCATGGACTTCTGGGCGAGCCTCGAGCACAAGATCTACTACAAGTACGCCCGTCAGGTGCCGGACGCCCTGACCGACGAACTCCGTCGCGCGGCCGAGGCCGCCGCGGAACTCGACACGCGCATGGAGCGGCTGCACGTGCAGGTGCACGGCGAGCAGCAGCTGCCGCCGACCTCGCCGATCGATCTGCGCAGCGTCTCGGAGCGCGTGCACCGCGCGTAGGCGTCCGTCGGCCGGGCGCCCTCGCTGCCGTGGATCCCCGTGCGCGGCGGTAGGGTCGATGCGTGGAGAACGAGCATCTGCCGGGCGGATCGGGTGGCGTGTGGCGCAGACGCGCGCCGGAAGGTGAGATCCGCGTGCACCGACCGACCGGGCCCTGGACGCCGGCGGTGCACGCGCTGCTCGCGCATCTGCACGAGCGAGGGCTCGACGGGGTGCCGCGCGTGCACGGTTTCGACGCCGACGGCCTCGAGGTGCTCGACTATCTGCCGGGCGAGACGCTCGATCCCGAATCCGAGCAGGCGAGTGACCGCGCGCTCGGGGAGGCCTCAGCCTGGTTGAGGCGCTTCCACGAGGCGGTGCGCGACTTCCGCCCCGGGGCCGTGGAGTGGCGGCAGGGGGTGCGGGATCTCGGCGACGACGAACTGATCTGCCACAACGATCCCGGCCTGTACAACTGGGTCGTGGTCGATGGCGGTTTCGCCGGCATGATCGACTGGGACCGGGCGGGTCCCGGCCGACCGATCGACGACCTCGCGTTCCTCTGCTGGTCGGGGGTGCCGCTGCTGCGCGAGATCCCCGTCGCCGATGCGGCGCGCAGGATCGCACTCGCCGCGGATTCGTACGGCGACGTCGATCCCGGCCAACTGCTCGACGCGGTCGATGCGCGCATGGAGCTCATCGCCCAGCGGTGGAGAACGGGGATCGAGCGGGGCGATCCAGGCACCATCGCGCTGCGCGATGCCGGTGTGATGGATCGTCATCTGGAGCGGGTGCGGGGGTTCTCCGGTCGCAGGGAATCGATCCGGCGCGCGTTGTAAAGACGTTACGCTGCGAGGCATCGCGGCTCGGAGCATGTGCAACACTGGGATCGGGGAGTGCCGCGCGGCGCGGCCTCGTGAGGAGCGCAAGCATGACGACGACCGGCGTGACGGATGCCACTGCGACCGGGGTCGGTCTCGCCGACGGCGGGATCGAGACCGCGTTGACGGAACGGCTGGGGCAGCGATTGCCCGAGTTCGCGGCGTTCATACTGCTCGACTCCGCCGAGGGGCGCGAGGCGCTTCGCGAATACTACCGCCCGTTCCTGCGCCTGGCGGTCGAGCACCGGCTGCCCATCGTGCTCGACACCGCCACGTGGCGTGCGAACACCGATTGGGGCGAGCGCCTCGGCTACGACCAGGAGGCGCTCGACGGGCTGAACGCCGACGCGGTGGCCCTGCTGCGAGAGCTCGTGGAGAACGAGGGAGACGGCTCGATCGAGGCCGTGGTCAACGGCTGCGTCGGCCCGCGCTTCGACGACCACTACATCGAGGGGCGCCGCATGACGCCGGCGGAGGCCGAGGAATATCACGCGCCCCAGGTTCGCGCGCTGGCCGAAGCCGGCGCGGATCGTGTGACGGCCGTTACGACGCTCGATGCGGCCGAGGGGATCGGAGTGGTGCGAGCCGCGCAGGCCTCCCGGATTCCCGCCGCGGTCTCCTTCGTCGTGGGTGAGGACGGGCTGATGGCTGACGGCAGCACCCTCGCGGAGGCCATCGCCGCCGTCGACGCCGAGACTGAGAACGCCGCGCTCGGTTTCCTGGTGAACTGCGCCCACCCCTCCGCTGTCGCAGAGGGGCTCGCGGCCTGCGCGGGCCGTGCGGAGCTGGACCGGCTGATCGGCTTCCGGCTGAACGCGGCCCACGACGGCGACGACGGACCGGGCGAAGCCCCTGAAGCCTTCGCGGCGCTCGAAGCGGGGCTGCGCGAGCTGGCGCCCAACGCGAGTATCTTCGGAGGGTGCTGCGGCACCGACACCCCGCACGTCGCCGCTCTCGCGGCGAGGCTGGCCTAGTCCGCGGCTTCATGCCGCGCGTTTACGGAGCGACCAGCTGTTGTGGTTAGGCTGGTGTCGTGAGTAGAGACCCATTCGAGGAGCTGTTCGGGGCGTCGAGCGACGATGCCCCGGAGTCGACACCGGCCCCCGTGCCCGCGCGCGAACGCCTCGCGCACGAGCAGGCGGAGCGCGTGCGCACTTCCCAGCTGCCGACTGGCAAACGCACGGCCCCCGCGGGCGCGAGCACCCAGGCCGGCGACCGCGCGGCGCAGGCGAAGCCGTGGATCGTGGTGGGCATCATCGCGCTCATCGCGCTCATCGCTTCGATCGTGGTGGTGAATCTCGCACGCGGTGCGCAGGAGGAACCGCCGCCGGTGACCGAGCCCACCACGACGCAGACACCCACTACCCCGTCTGAGCCGACGACATCGGAGGCGGAGACCGAAGCCGACGCGGACGCGGACGCGGATGGGGAGGATGCGGAGCCCGACGGTCCACCCCAGGTTGAAGTCGGAGCGACCTACGACATGAACATCGGGCCGTGGAATGCGACGTCGCAGATCTCGCAACGCTTCGGTTCGATCAGTTTCACCATTCCCGACAACACCAATCTCGTGCTCAACTCGGATCTGCTGAACTCCTTCCCCGACTCCTGCGCGGCGATGCGGCAGGGCTGGGGCGCCACGAAGACCGAGAGCGGCTACGAGGTGCTCAAGCCCGCCGAGCGGTGCGCTGAGGCCCCTGAACTGTATGACGAGGTGTGGGGCCTCGTCGACGCCTGGGTGAAGACGATCCGCTAGGCCGCGAAGAGCGCCGGCCAGAGCGCGAGAGCCAGCGGGTACCCCGCGAAGCTGACGATGTCGAGTATCCAGTGGGCCACGATGAGCGGGAGGGATCGGCCCCAGCGCTGATAGACCCAGCCGAAGACGAGGCCCATCACCACGTTGCCGATGAAGCCGCCGAAGCCCTGATAGAGGTGGTAGCTGCCGCGCAGCAGCGCGCTCGAGACGATGGTGGCCACCGGCCCCACCCCCAGTCGGCGCATGCGGTCGAAGAAGTAGGCCACGACGATCAACTCTTCCCCCAGCGCAGCCTTGAGCGCCTGCAGCACGAGCACGGGAACGGTCCACCAGAAGGCGTCGAGCGCCGTCGGCACGACGGTGGTGTTGATCCCGATCCACTTCGCGAACAGATAGAACCCGAGCCCGGGGATCCCGATGAGCGCGGCGAGGGCGAATCCGCCCGCGACCTCGCGCGGCCACCAGCGACGGCGAGTGCCGTCTCCCGCGCGCCCCAGCCCGAGCGCGGCCAGATGCGGGCGGCGCTCCCGCCACAGCAGGAAGACGACGAGCGCCACGGGTGCGAGGCCGAAGGCGAAGCCCAGCAACTGGTAGATCAGGTCGAAGAGCGGACGCTCCGCCAGGGGGCGGTTGATCGTCGCGGTCTGGGAGGCCAGTGCCGTCTCCCGCGTCAGGCGCTCGATGATCGACACGACCGCGTAGACGCCGGATGCGCCGAAGGAGAGCGCGAGCACGATGACGAGTTCCCAGCGCAGTTTCGCGGGTGAAGAGTGAGCGGCCACGGCACCAGCGTATCCCCGCTCAGCTGCAAAACATGGTGATTTCGCACAGTCGCGGTCGCCACTGGCGGGCAAACTTTTTCGGAGACCTACAGACCTCGATCACGATGCCGTTACGAGCCCGTTTTTGTCAGGACGGGCCTTCGGCGCTGGTTAGGCTGGGGGAGTTAATCGAATTCACTCCCGGGGGCGGATCTCGCCGAGGCGTGCCCGCGCCGGGGTGGAACTTTCAAGGAGGAAACCTAGTGAAGCGATCAAGGATTGGCTTCGGGTTCATCGCGCTGGCCGCAGCGGGTGCACTCGCGCTGTCGGGTTGCGCGTCGAACAGCGGAGGTTCGAACGAGGGCGGCGAGGCCACCGGCGGCGTCATCACCGTCAACAACACCGAGCCGCAGAAGGGCCTGATCCCGGCCGACACCACCGAGGTCGGCGGCGGCAAGGTCGTCGACGCGCTCTGGGAGGGCCTGGTCTACTACGACGCGGACGGCACGACCCAGATGGGCGTCGCCGAGTCGATCGAGCCCAAGAACGACACCAACACGCTGTGGGAGGTCAAGCTCCGCGACGATGCGGTCTTCTCCGACGGCACCCCGGTGCTGGCGAAGAACTTCGTCGATGCGTGGAACTACGCCGCGAACGTCGACAACGCTCTCGGCAACCAGTACTTCTTCAGCGCGATCAAGGGCTTCAGCGAGACGGAGCCGGTCGAGGCCATGGAAGGCCTGAAGATCATCGACGATCACACCTTCACGATCGAGGCGAGCCCCGACTTCCCCGACCGCCTGGGCTACTCAGCCTACTACCCGCTGCCCGATGTCGCGTTCGAGGACATGGAGGCCTTCGGCCAGAACCCGATCGGCAACGGCCTGTACAAGCTCGACGGCGAGGGCGCCTGGAAGCACGACGAGTCGATCAGCCTCGTGAAGAACGACACCTACGTCGGCCCGCGCGAGGTCAAGAACGACGGCATCGAGTTCAAGGTCTACGCCTCGCTCGACGCGGCCTACACCGATCTGCAGGCCGGCAACCTCGACGTGCTCGACCAGATCCCCGACACCTCGTTCGCGGTGTTCCAGGACGAGCTCGGCGACCGCGCCATCAACCAGGCGGGCGCGCTGACCACCACGCTCACCATCTCGACCAGCCTGCCGCACTTCGGCATGGACGAGGAGGGCAAGCTGCGCCGCGCCGCACTCTCGATGGCGGTGGATCGCGAGGAGATCATCGACGTGATCTTCGAGGGCACCAACGTGCCGGCCGAGGACTTCACCTCGCCCGTCGTCGACGGCTACGCCGAGGACCTCAAGGGCTCGGAGAAGCTGGACTTCAACCTCGACGAGGCGAAGAAGCTGTGGGCCGAGGCCGACGCGATCAGCCCCTTCGAGGGCACGATCGAGGTCGCGACGAACTCCGACGGCCCGCACCAGGTGTGGGTCGAGGCCGTCGCGAACCAGTGGGCCACGAACCTGGGCGTCTCCGCGGCGCCGAAGCTCTACCCGACCTTCGCGGCATTCCTCGATGACCGCGAGGCCGACAAGGTGGGCGGTCCGTTCCGCGCCGGCTGGCAGGGCGACTACCCGGGTGCGTACAACTACATGCAGCCGCTCTACTACACGGGCGCCAGCTCGAACCACGGCTTCTACTCGAACCCCGAGTTCGACGCCCTGCTCGACGAGGCCGTGCAGGAGAGCGACCACGATGCTCGCAACCAGAAGCTGAACGAGGCCCAGGAGATCCTGCTCGAGGACATGCCCTCGATCCCGCTGTGGTACCAGGGCACGACCGGCGGCTACAGCGAGAGCGTCGACAACGTGGAATTCGGTTGGAACTCGGTGCCGATCTTCAACGAGATCACCAAGAACTGACCCCTCACGAGGGTCCCGGGCCGCAGGCTCGGGGCCCTCGCCCCGTCTCAAGGCCGAGAGCCCCGCTCAGCGGGGCGCTCGGCCTTGAGACGGTCACAGCACTTCGAGCCGGAGACACCGTCGTCCCCGACTTCGTATCCCGAAACAATTGCGAGAGAATACGCAACATGTCAAGCCAATCTGAACGGGGAGGTATCGGCGCATGCTGAGATACATCCTCTTCCGTCTGCTGCAGGTGATCCCGGTGCTGCTGGGAACCACCTTCCTCATCTACTTCATGGTCTTCGCCATGCCGGGCGACCCGGTCGCCGCGATGTTCGGCGACAAGCAGCCGAGCGCCGCGGTGCTCGAGCGGGTGCGCGAGCAGTACCATCTCGATCAGCCCTTCTTCATCCAGTACCTGCTCTACCTCAAGGGCATCTTCGTCGGCGATCTCGGCATCAGCTTCTCGGGGGAGCCGGTGGCGCAGATCCTCGCCCGCACCTTCCCGGTGACCATCAAGCTCGCCGCGATGGCGATCGCCATCTCGCTCGTGCTCGCCGTGATCATCGGCCTCTTCTCGGGACTGCGCAAGGGCAAGCTCTTCGACAACATCAACCTGATCATCGGCCTGCTCTTCCTGAGCATCCCGATCTTCGTGATCGCGTTCATCGCCCAGTTCGGCCTCGGCCTCAAACTCGGCTGGTTCAAACCCACGGTGAGCTCGGGCGCTCCGGTGCAGGATCTGCTGCTGCCGGCCATCGTGCTCGGCGTGAGCCTCTACGCGACGAGCATGCGCCTCACCCGCGCCTCGGTCATCGATACGCTCAACCAGGATTTCGTGCGCACCGCATACGCGAAGGGGCTCAGCCGCAACCGGGTCGTGCCGGTCCACGTGCTGCGCAACTCGCTCATCCCGACGATCACCAACACCGCCACGGACTTCGGCGTGCTCATGGTCGGCGCGACCGTCACGGAGGGCATCTTCAACGTGCCCGGTGTCGGCAACGTGCTCTTCCAGGCCATCCTGAAGGGCGAGAACTCGACCGTCGTCTCCTTCGTCACCGTGATGGTGCTCATCTACCTCGGCGTGAACCTGGTCGTCGACCTCCTCTACGCCGTGCTCGATCCGAGGATCCGCTATGCCTGAGTCGCAGAATCAGTCACCCCAGCGCGGGCGCGCGCAGCGCCCGCCCATCGAGCACTTCGTCGCTCCCGTCGAAGAGGTGCCGGTAGCCCCCGTCGATGCCGTGCGCATCAAGGAGAAGAAGTCGAACCTGTGGCTCGACGCGTGGCGCGACATGCGCCGCCGCCCCATGTTCTGGATCTCGCTCGTGATCATCCTGGTGGTCGCGCTCGTCGCGCTGTTCCCCGGCATGTTCACGCAGGTGGATCCGCGCGCGAGTTCGCTCGCGAACTCCAACGGCGAACCCACCGCGGGCCACCCGCTCGGCTTCACCAAGCAGGGCTACGACGTCTACGCGCGCATCATCTACGGCGCCTCGACGTCGGTCTCCGTCGGTCTCATCGTGATCCTCATCACCTTCGTGGTGGGCACGATCACGGGGGCGCTCGCCGGCTTCTTCGGCGGGATGGCCGATACGGTGCTCTCGCGCCTCGGCGACATCTTCTTCTCGATCCCCTACATCCTCGCGGCCGTCGTCGTGATGAGCGTGATGCAGGACTACCGCAACCCGCTCGTGATCGCCTTCGCGATCGGCGGCTTCCAGTGGCCCATCACGGCGCGCATCGTGCGAAGCGAGATCCTCCGGGTCAAGAACGCCGACTTCGTGATGGCAGCGGCATCTCTCGGCCTTTCCCGCTTCGCAACGCTCGTGCGGCACGTGCTGCCGAACGCCCTGGCGCCCGCGATCGTCGTCACGACGCTCTCGCTGTCGTCGGCGATCGTGGCCGAGGCGACGCTGTCCTTCCTCGGCGTCGGCCTGCCCCCGGGCGAGTTCATCAGCTGGGGCAACGACATCAGCGCCGCGCAGCTCTCGCTGCGGACCGATCCGATGCCCCTCATCTACCCGTCGCTCGCGCTCACCGTCACCGTGCTGGGGTTCATCCTGCTCGGCGAGGTCGTGCGCGACGCGCTTGACCCGAAGGCGAGGGCCCGTCGATGAACGCAGGCACCCACCAGAACGAGCAGGGCGCGCAGCCGCTGCTGAGCGTGCGCGACCTGAGGGTCGCCTTCGGCTCGAAGAAGGAGCCGAACGAGGTGCTGCACGGCGTCTCGTTCGACGTGTACCCCGGTGAGACCGTGGCCATCGTCGGCGAGTCGGGATCCGGCAAGTCGACCACCATGCACGCCGTGATCAACCTGCTGCCCGGCACCGGCCGCACGACCGACGGCTCGGTGACCTGGAACGGGCGGGAGCTCGTCGGCATCGGACGCCGCGACATGGAGCGCATCCGCGGCCGCGAGATCGGCCTCGTTCCCCAGGATCCCATGTCGAACCTCAACCCGGTCTGGTCGGTCGGGTTCCAGGTCGAGGAAGCGATCCGCGCCAACGGGCTCGCGAAGGGGCGCAAGGAGGTCAAGCAGCGCGCCGTCGAGGTGCTCGAGCAGGCCGGCCTGCAGAACGCCGAGCAGCGCATGAAGCAGTACCCCCACCAGTTCTCGGGCGGTATGAAGCAGCGCGCGCTCATCGGTATCGGCCTCGCGGCGAGCCCGCAGCTGCTGATCGCCGACGAGCCGACCTCGGCGCTCGACGTGACGGTGCAGCGGGTGGTGCTCGACCACCTCGAGTCGCTCACGAGCGAGCTCGGCACGGCTGTCGTGTTCATCACGCACGACCTCGGCCTCGCGGCCGAGCGCGCCGAGAAGCTGATCGTCATGTACAAGGGCAACATCGTGGAGTCGGGGCCGAGCCGCGAGATCCTGCAGCACCCGCAGCACCCGTACACGAAGCGCCTCGTATCCGCCGCGCCGAGCCTCGCCTCTCGGCGCATCGGCTCCGACTCCGAGCTGCCGCCGGCGCCCACCGAGTCGTTCGATCTCGCGGCGCTCGCCGATGAGGAGAAGCCGACCGTGAAGCACGGCGAGCCGATGATCGAGGTCAAGGGGCTCGGCAAGGTCTACAAGATCCGCAAGGGCAACTTCGGTTTCGAGGACTTCCACGCCGTAGCGGATGCGTCGTTCACGGTGAACCGCGGCGAGACCATGGCGCTCGTCGGGGAGTCGGGCTCGGGCAAGTCGACCATCGCGAAGATGGTGCTGCAGCTCGAGAAGCCGACCTCGGGAGAGGTGCGGATCGCGGGCCAGAACACCGCGGGCATCTCGGGGCGCAACCTGTTCGATCTGCGGCGGACGCTGCAGCCCGTCTTCCAGGATCCCTACGGATCGCTCGATCCGCTGCACAACATCGGCAACACCATCATGGAGCCGCTGAAGATCCACGGTGTCGGCGACGCGGCGAGCCGTCGGGCTCGCATGCTCGAGCTGCTCGACCAGGTCGCCCTGCCGCGCGAGCTCGCGACCCGCTACCCGAACGAGCTCTCGGGCGGGCAGCGGCAGCGCGTCGCGGTGGCGCGCGGGCTCGCGCTCAAGCCCGACATCCTCGTGCTCGACGAGGCCGTGTCGGCGCTCGACGTGCTGGTACAGGCGCAGATCCTCGATCTGCTCGCCGAGCTGCAGCAGGAGCTGGGGCTCACCTACCTGTTCATCACGCACGATCTCGCGGTGGTGCGGCTCATCGCCGACCGCGTGTGCGTGATGCAGCAGGGGCGCATCGTCGAGCAGGCGACCACCGAGGAGGTGTTCGAGAACCCGCAGCAGGAGTACACGAAGAACCTGCTCGCGGCGATCCCCGGCGCCCAGATCGAGCTCGGGGTGGGCTGAGCACGCGGGCCCGGCCGGGACTCCGGTCCGGGCTCGCGCGCAGCCGAATGCACCGATCGACGTTCACGCACCTCGATCTCGTGGAAACAGGTGCGCGAACGTCGATCGGTGCTGGAACGGGTCGCTCAGGCCCGGCCGCGCACGTAGACGACCGCGCCCGCGCACGCCAGTACCGAGGCCGCGAGCACGAACGCCGCCATCGGTAGGGCCGTGTGCTCGCCCCAGGCACCGACGAGGGGAGACGCGAGGCCGCCCACGGCGAACTGGGCGGCACCGAGCAGCGCCGATCCTGCTCCCCGAGACGCCTCGGCCAGGCTCAGCGCGAGCGCGCTGGCGTTCGACATGATGAGCCCGGTGCCTCCGGTGAGTACGAAGGCGCAGACGATGAAGAGCGGCGGCGAGAGGGTATCGCTGAGCGAGGAGGCGGTGAGAGTCGCGCCCGAGGCGAGCGAGAGCACGCTGCCCATGAGCAGCATGCGGGAGGCGGGCACCTTGCCGGCCAGACGGGCGTTCACCATGTTCGCGAGGATCATCGCGCACGCGCCCGCCGCGAAGGCGAGCGAGTAGAGCAGCGGCGGCATGCCGAGCATGGTCTGCCCGACGAAGGGCGAAGCCGAGATATAGGCCATCATACTGCCGAACCCGAGCCCGAATACGCAGGTGAGCAGCAGGAAACGGGGGTCGCCGAGCAGCCTGCCGAAGTTGCGCACCGCGGTGCGCACGCCGGACGACGCGCGGCGGTCGCGGGGCAGTGATTCGGGGACGAGGATCAGCGCGAGTGCGAACATCGCCGTGGCGATGGCGGCGAGGGTTGCGAGCACCGCGCGCCAGTCGCCGAGGGTGAGGATCGCGCCGCCGATCGGGGGCGCGAGGAGCGGGCCGAGCCCGACGAACATCGCGATGAGGCTGATCGCGCGGATCGAGTCGGCGCCCTTCGTGAGGTCGACGGCGATGGCCCGGGAGACGACGACGCCCGCCGCCCCCGACATTCCCTGCACGGCGCGGAGCGCGATGAAGATGCCGATGTTCGGCGAGAACACCATCGCGATGCTCGAGGCGGCAAAGACGCCGAGGGCGATCACGAGTACTGGGCGCCGGCCGCACTGATCGGAGAGCGGGCCGAGCAGCAGCTGTCCGGTGCCCATGCCGACGAGGAAGGCGGTGAGGGTGAGCTGCACCGAGGAGGGCACCGCCCCCAGGTCGACCGCGATCGACGTGAACGATGCGAGGTACATGTCGGTCGCGAAGGGACCGACGGCCGCGAGGAAGGAGAGCACCGCGAGCAATCCGGGCGTGAGTCGGTCGCGTGCCATCATCCTTCCGATGGTATACGATCCGCGGAGTGTCCGTGATCCCGGACGCCTCCCCGGTGAACCGCATTGTCGTCGGCCGTCCGGCGCGCTGGAATGGGGACATGATCCCGCGTTCCCGCGGACCCGACGAAAGGATCACCCATGGCTCTCCCCGGCGCCCGCCCCGTCCGCGCCCCGCGCGGTACCGAGATCACGGCCAAGAGCTGGCAGACGGAGGCCCCGCTGCGCATGCTCATGAACAACCTCGACCCCGAGGTCGCCGAGCGCCCCGACGACCTCGTCGTCTACGGCGGCACCGGCAGGGCCGCCCGCAGCTGGGAGGCCTACGACGCGATCGTCGACACCCTCCGCGACCTCGAGGAGGACGAGACCCTGCTCGTGCAGTCGGGCAAGCCGGTCGGCGTGTTCCGCACCAGCAGGTGGGCGCCGCGCGTGCTCATCGCGAACTCGAACCTCGTGGGCGACTGGGCGACGTGGCCCGAGTTCCGCAAGCTCGAGGCCGAGGGCCTCATGATGTACGGGCAGATGACTGCGGGATCGTGGATCTACATCGGCACCCAGGGGATCCTGCAGGGCACCTACGAGACCTTCGCCGCCGCCGGCCGCAAGCTGCAGGGGCAGAACCGCATCGAGGCGGTCGAGGGCAAGGGCTCCCTCGCGGGCACCATCACGCTGACGGCCGGCTGCGGCGGCATGGGCGGCGCCCAGCCGCTCGCGGTCACGCTCAACGACGGCGCCTGCCTCATCGTCGACGTCGACAGGACCCGGCTCGAACGACGGGCGGGCAAGCGCTACCTCGACGAGATCGCGGGTGATCTCGATGAGGCGCTCGCCACGGTGCAGCGGGCGAAGCGCGAGCAGCGCGGCTGGTCGGTCGGCCTCGTCGGCAACGCGGCGGAGGTGTTCCCCGAGATCCTGCGCCGTCACCGCGCCGGCGAGATCACGATCGACCTCGTCACCGACCAGACCAGCGCGCACGACCCGCTCTCGTATCTGCCGATCGGATACCGCGTCGAGGATCGCCTCGAACGGGCTGAGGCCGATCCCGAGCAGTTCACCCGCGACGCGCAGGCGTCGATGGCCGCGCACGTCCGGGCGATGGTCGAGTTCCAGGACGCGGGCGCCGAGGTGTTCGACTACGGCAACTCGATCCGCGACGAGGCGCGCAAGGGCGGCTATGATCGCGCCTTCGAGTTCCCCGGCTTCGTGCCCGCCTACATCCGGCCGCTGTTCTGCGAGGGCCTCGGACCGTTCCGCTGGGCGGCGCTCTCGGGCGATCCCGAGGACATCCGGGTCACCGACCAGGCGCTCAAGGAGCTGTTCCCCGATAACGCGCATCTGCACCACTGGCTCGACGCCGCGGAGGAGCGCGTCGAGTTCGAGGGACTGCCCGCCCGCATCTGCTGGCTCGGCTACGGCGAGCGCCACAGGGCCGGTCTGCTCTTCAACCGGCTGGTCGCCGAGGGCCGGGTCTCGGCCCCGATCGTCATCGGCCGCGACCATCTGGATTCGGGATCGGTCGCCTCGCCGTACCGTGAGACCGAGGCGATGGCCGACGGATCCGACGCGATCGCCGACTGGCCGCTGCTCAACGCGCTGACGGCCGCCTCCTCCGGGGCGACCTGGGTGTCGATCCACCACGGAGGCGGGGTCGGGATGGGGCGCTCCATCCACACCGGCCAGGTGTCGGTGGCCGACGGCACGGAGCTGGCCGCCGAGAAGCTCGAGCGCCTGCTCACCAACGATCCGGGCATGGGGGTGATCAGGCACGTCGACGCCGGCTACGAGCGCGCCGCCGAGACCGCCGCGGAACGCGGGGTGCGAGTGCCGTTGCCGCCGACCATCCGCAACCACGACCGCGCCTGGTAGGCCGCGTGCGGCGAAGGCTGGGAGAGTGATGACTCGCACACTGCTGATCGAGAACATCGGCGAGCTGACGACGAACGACCCGGAGATCGGGGAGGGGATCGGGGGCCGCCTGCACGACGCCGCCGTGCTGATCGACGGCGAGCGGATCGCGTGGGTCGGCCCGGCGGCAGCGGCCCCGGCCGCGGACGAGCGCTTCGACGCCGCGGGCCGCGCGGTGCTGCCCGGCTGGGTCGACTCGCACACGCATCTGGTGTTCGGGGGCGACCGCACCGCGGAGTTCGAGGCGCGCATGGCGGGCGAGGCCTACGCCGCCGGGGGCATCAACGTGACGGTCGAGGCGACACGGGCGGCGTCCGACGCGACGCTCGCCGCGAACCTCGAGCGGCTCGTCGCCGAGGCGCGACGCGGCGGCACCACGACGCTCGAGACCAAGACGGGTTACGGGCTCACCGTCGCCGACGAGGTGCGCGCCGCCCGCCTCGCGGGTGAGCAGGTCGACGCGATCACCTTTCTCGGGGCGCACGTGGTGCCGGCGGGGGAGGATCCCGCATCCTATCTCGACCTCGTCACCGGCCCGATGCTCGACGCCGTCGCACCCCACGTGAGCGCCGTCGACGTGTTCTGCGAGACCGGCGCCTTCGACGAGGCCGCGTCGCGCCGCGTGCTCGAGACGGCGCTCGCCGCCGGCCTCGACACCCGCGTGCACGGCAACCAGCTCGGCCACGGACCCGGCGTGCAGCTGGCCGTGGAGCACGGCTCCCTCAGCGTCGACCACCTCGGATACCTCAGCGACGACGACATCGCGGCGCTGGCCGGCTCGTGGCGCGACGTCGCGGGGTTGGAGTCGGGAGCGGGCTCCGGGTCGGGATCGGGATCCGGGTCGGGATCGGGCTCCGGGTCGGGATCGGGATCCGGGTCGGGGGCGCGCGGCACCGTCGCCACGGTGCTGCCGGCGTGCGACCTCTCGACCCGCGTGCCCCTGGCCCCGGCTCGCGAACTGCTCGACGCGGGAGCCGTGCTGGCGATCGCGTCGAACTGCAACCCGGGCACGTCGTACACCAGCTCGATGGGCTTCTGCGTGGCGACCGCCGTGCTGCAGATGCGGCTCACGGTGCAGGAGGCCGTGCGCGCGGCGACACTCGGGGGCGCGATGGCGCTCGGCATGCACGAGGACGGCTGGCGGGATCCGCGCGGCGTCTCTCAACCGCGCGTCGGCGTCGTGGAGCCCGGTGCCCGGGCCGACCTGCAGCTGCTCGAGGCACCGTCGGCGACCCACCTGGCCTATCGGCCGGGGATGCCGCTCACCGCGGCGGTGTGGCGGGCCGGAGCGCGGATCGTGTAGGAGGATCGCGCCCCGCGGTGATCGAGCCGGCCCGTTCTGTGCGAGCCGGCCCACGATTCACGCAAGTTTTGGGCCGACTCGATAATTTCTGGCCGGCTCGCTGCGGGGCCGGGAGGGGGAGGGGCCGCATGCGGCGCGAGGCCGACTCGCTGTATGGCGGGGAGTGCGCGGATCCGGATCACCGCGCGGTCGCGGCGGCCCGGCCGTAGATGCGGGTCGAAAGCGTCTCCGCGGTTCGCCGGACATCGTCTGCGAGACCCGCGAGTGCGTCGTCGGCGATCTGCTCGTCGGGAAACGTCACGGCGATCGCTGCGACGGGCCAGCCTCGATGGTCGAGCACGGGCACGCCGACTGAGGTGAGCCCCGGCGTGACGGATCCGCGCTCGAGCGCGAAGCCGCGCGTCACGGTCTCGTCGAGCACAGCGCGCAGCTTCGAGTAGCGGTCGATGCCGTCGTTCGATTCGTGCCGGTGCGAGAAGGCGTTCTGATCTGGAAACAGTGCACGGGCCTGCGCTTTCGGCAGTGCCGCGAGCACCGCGCGCCCGCTCGCGGTGAGGTGCATGGGCAGGCGCACATCGACGTCGGTGATGAGCGGGGGCGAGCCCGGAGCCCGCTCCTCGATCACGTAGAGCACGTCGCGCCCGTGCGGCACCGCGAGGTGTCCGCTCATGCGCGCCCGGTCGACGAGGGCTGCCAGGAGCGGGCGTCCGATGCGCGCCAGCGGCTCCTGGCGGGCGTAGGCCGAGCTCAGTTCGACCGCGGCGATCCCGAGGCCGTAGCGCTTCTCCTCGGGGAGGTGCATCACGAAGCCGTGCTCCTGCAGCGTGGCGAGCAGGTGATAGACGGTCGACCGGGGCAGTTCGAGCTGGGCCGCGATCATGCTGGCGGGCAGCGGCCCCCGCGAACCCGCGAGCAGGCTCAGGATGCGCAGCGTGTGATCCGCCGCGGGCACCTTCGGAGTCGCCATGGATCGAAGCCTACCTTTCCGCCCCGCGCGCCGCGCCTTCACCTCGCCCCGTGCTCCCGCGGCGCCCGCGGATTCGACTCGGGCTCCTCCCGTCGAGACCGCCTGCAGCCGTCGGTATTGCAGACGGTCTCGACGGCGAGAGGCTGCCTCGATATCCATTCTCAGGCGAGCGGGGTGCCCAGCCGGGCCTCGACGGCGTCGAGCACGCTCCGGTTCGCGACGAACTCGTGCGCCGCCGCGATGTCGGGGGAGAGAAAGCCGTCCGTGTCGGGCGCGGCGATGCGGCTGCGGAACAGCGCGTGCACCGCCGCGGTCGGGGCAGCCGGCGAGCCGGATTCGGGATCGGCGGAGCGGAAGTCGAGGGCCCGCGTCGAGGCGAGCAGCTCGATCCCGAGCACCCGCGCGAGGCCGTCGAGCGCGCGGCGCAGTTTGCGGGCCGCGTGCCAGCCCATCGAGACGTGGTCCTCCTGCATGGCGGACGACGGGATCGAGTCGACCGACGCGGGCGCTGCGAGACGCTTCAGCTCGGACACGATGCCGGCCGCCGTGTACTGCGCGATCATGAGGCCCGAGTCGAGGCCGGCGTCGGCGGCGAGGAAGGGCGGGAGGCCGTGGTTGCGCGCCACGTCGAGGAAGCGGTCGGTGCGGCGCTCGCTGATCGAGGCGACATCGGCCGCAGCGATCGCGAGGAAGTCGAGCACGTAGCCGACGGGTGCGCCGTGGAAGTTGCCGTTCGATTCGACGCGGCCGTCGAGGGTGACGACCGGGTTGTCGACGGCCGAGACCAGTTCGATCTCGGCGACGCGCGCCGCGTGGCCGACGGTGTCGCGTGCGGCGCCGTGCACTTGCGGGGCGCAGCGGAGCGAGTAGGCGTCCTGCACCCGCGTGAACTCGCCGTCGCGGGGGCGCTGGATCAGACCCGATCCCTCGAGCACCGCGCGCATGTTCGCGGCCGCCGCGGCCTGACCGGGGTGCGGCCTGAGGGCCTGCAGATCGGCGGCGAACACGGAGTCGGTGCCGGTGAGGGCCTCGACGCTCGCTGCGGCCGCGACGTCGGCGGTGCGCAGCAGCGCGGTGAAGTCGTGCAGTGCGAGGCAGAGCATGCCGAGCATGCCGTCGGTGCCGTTGATGAGGGCGAGGCCCTCCTTCTCGGCGAGCACCAGGGGGCGGATGCCGGCCGAGGCGAGCGCATCGGCGGCGGGGATCGGTGCCGCCTGCGGATCCTTCGCGGTCCTCACCGACCCCTCGCCCATCAGCGCGAGAGCGCAGTGGGCCAGCGGGCTGAGGTCGCCCGAGCAGCCGAGGGAGCCGTACTCGTGCACCACGGGTGTGATGCCGGCGTTGAGGATCGCGGCGTAGGTCTCGACGACCTCGGGCCGCACGCCGGTGCGCCCGCTCGCGAGGGTGTTCAGGCGCAGCAGCATGAGGGCGCGCACGACCTCGCGCTCGACCTCGGGGCCGGCGCCGGCGGCGTGCGAGCGGATCAGGCTCCGCTGCAGCTGCTGGCGCTTCTCCGCGGGGATCTGCACCTTCGCGAGCGCGCCGAAGCCCGTGGAGACGCCGTAGTGAGGGCGGGTGTCGTTCGCAAGATCCTCGATGATGCGGCGGCTCTCGGCGACGCGGGCGAGGGCCTCGGCCGACACCTCGACCCGCGCGTCGTGGCGCGCGACGGCCACGACGTCTGCGACGGTGAGGGGAGCGGAGCCGAGCTCGACGGCGGATGCGGCGGGTGCAGCGGATGCGTTCGCGTTCATGTGTTCGATCACATCGCAGCGGAGGGCCGCGTTCCAGGGGTTTCGCGCGCGTTGCGTCCGGGATTACAGACGGTGGGCGGCGGATCGGCGCTGCCCCCGCACCCGGGGCTGTTAGCGTCGCAGGCATGAGCACTGAAGCCCCCGAAGCACGTCCGCTCTCGCACGATCCCGCATGGCCGCGCACCGGCGCCTGGCCGCCCGTCGACGGCGCGCCGGCCGACCTCGTGATCGTGGGCATCCCCACCTCGCAGACCTCGCTCTCGCCGAGCAACGCGCACGAGACCCCGGCCGCGGTGCGGGAGGCGCTGCGCCGCTACTCCAGCCACCTCGTCGCCCAGGGAGCGCCGGGCGAGCGCGGCGACGAGGCCGAGTGGGTGCTCGACGAGGCGCTCAGGATCGTCAACGCGGGCGACCTCGCGGATCCCGACACCGAGGCGGGGGAGCGCGCGGCCGTCGAGCGCGTGCAGCAGCTCGCCGCGAGCGCGCAGCTGCTCGTCGCGCTTGGCGGCGACAACGCCCTTACGGTGCCCGCGGCGCTCGGCGTCGCGGGCGACGACCTCGCGACGGCCGGCCTCATCACTCTCGACGCGCACCACGACCTGCGCGACGGGCGCAGCAACGGCTCACCCGTGCGGCGGCTCGTCGAGGCCGGGCTGGATCCGCGGCGCATCGTGCAGATCGGGATCGCCGACTTCGCGAACTCCCGGGCCTACCGGCAGCGGGCCAAGGATCTCGGGGTCACGGTGATCCACCGCGACGAACTGCGCACCCGCCCCCTCGCCGAGATCGTCGACGAGGCGCTCGAGGTCGCGGGCGCGGGCGGCGGGCCGATCCATGTGGATCTCGACGTGGATGTCTGCGACCGCTCGGTGGCGCCGGGATGCCCGGCGTCGATCCCGGGCGGCATCGGCGCCGACGAACTGCGGATCGCCACCCGTCTGCTGGCCTCCGACGCGCGTGTGCGCGGCATCGACATCGCCGAGGTCGACGCGAGCGCCGATGCCGCCGACGGTCGCACGGTCCGCCTCGCGGCGCTGCTCGTGCTCGAGGCGGCCGCCGGTCTCGCCGCGCGCCTCGGCCGCTGAGAAACGTTCGGCGCCGGGCCGGGTTCGCACGCCGGGCCGGTTCCCCGGCGTCCAGGGGAGTTCGCAGGCTCGCCATGTATCATTGAACGTTCGCTGTTTCACGTTCGTTAGGAACCATCTATGGCTCTCGCCACTCGCGAAGACCTCCGCAACGTCGCCATCGTCGCACACGTCGACCACGGCAAGACCACCCTCGTCGACGCCATGCTGCGTCAGACCAACTCCTTCGACGCGCACGCCGAGGTCGACGACCGGGTCATGGACTCGAACGACCTCGAGCGCGAGAAGGGCATCACGATCCTCGCGAAGAACACTGCGATCACCTACGAGGGGGCGCACGCGAAGAACGGCCCCATCGTCATCAACGTGGTCGATACCCCGGGTCACGCCGACTTCGGCGGCGAGGTCGAGCGCGCCCTGTCGATGGTCGACGGCGTCGTGCTGCTCGTCGACGCATCCGAGGGCCCGCTGCCGCAGACCCGCTTCGTGCTGCGCAAGGCGCTCGAGGCGAAGCTGCCGGTGATCCTCGCGGTCAACAAGACCGATCGCCCCGACGCGCGCATCGAGGAGGTCGAGGGCGAGGCGCAGGATCTCCTGCTCGGTCTCGCCTCGGACCTCTCGGAGGATCACCCCGACATCGATGTCGACGCCGTGCTCGACGTGCCCACCGTCTACCTCTCGGGCCGCGCCGGCGCCGCGTCGCACAACCGTCCGGCCGACGGCGCCCTGCCCGACAACCCCGACCTCGAGCCGCTGTTCGAGACGATCCTCGAGCGCGTGCCCGCCCCCAGCTTCGACGACGAGCACCCGCTGCAGGCGCACGTCACCAACCTCGACTCCTCGCCGTTCCTCGGCCGCATCGCGCTGCTGCGCGTGCACAACGGGTGGATCAAGAAGGGCGAGACTGTCGCCTGGGTGAAGCACGATGGCAGCGTGCAGAACGTGCGCATCACCGAGCTCATGCTCACCAAGGCACTCACCCGCTACCCGGCGGAGAAGGCCGGCCCCGGCGACATCGTCGCGATCGCCGGCATCGAGGACATCACGATCGGCGAGACCATCGCCGACGCCGAGGACGTGCGCCCGCTGCCGACCATCACGGTCGACGAGCCCGCCATCTCGATGACCATCGGCGCGAACACCTCGCCGCTCGTCGGCAAGATCAAGGGTCACAAGCTCACCGCGCGCATGATCAAGGATCGCCTCGACCGCGAGCTCATCGGCAACGTGTCGCTGCGCGTCGTCGACACCGGTCGCCCCGACGCCTGGGAGGTGCAGGGCCGAGGCGAGCTCGCGCTCGCGATCCTCGTCGAGAACATGCGCCGCGAGGGCTTCGAGCTGACCGTGGGCAAGCCCCAGGTGGTCACCAAGATGATCGACGGCAAGAAGCACGAGCCCTACGAGCACCTCACGATCGACACCCCCGAGGAGCACCTCGGCGCGATCACGCAGCTGTTGGCTGCGCGCAAGGGCCGCATGGAGAACATGGTGAACAACGGCACCGGCTGGGTGCGCATGGAGTTCATCGTGCCCTCGCGCGGTCTCATCGGGTTCCGCTCGGAGTTCATGACCATCACGCGCGGCACCGGCATCGCCAACGCGATCGCCCACGGCTACGGCGAGTGGGCCGGCACCATCACCACCCGCAACAACGGCTCCATCGTGGCCGACCGCGCGGGTGTGGCGACGCCGTTCTCGATCATCAACCTGCAGGAGCGCATGAGCTTCTTCGTGCAGCCCACCGAAGAGGTGTACGAGGGCATGGTCATCGGTGAGAACTCGCGCTCCGAGGACATGGACGTGAACATCACCAAGGAGAAGAAGCTCACCAACATGCGCTCCTCCACGGCCGATACCTTCGAGTCGATGACGCCGCCCCGCAAGCTCACGCTCGAGGAGTGCCTCGAGTTCGCCCGCGAGGACGAGTGCGTCGAGGTGACCCCCGAGCACGTGCGCATCCGCAAGGTCGAGCTCGAGGCGACCGCCCGCGCCCGCGCCGCGTCGCGTCTCAAGAACCAGAAGTAGGCGCGCTGCGAAACGGGAGTCCCGAATTGCTGTCTCGAATGTGACGGAGGCAGCAGTTCGGGACTCCCGTTTTTGCGTTTGGCGCTCAGCGGTTCGGGCCCTCAGGTGCGCGGGAACCCCTCGCCGCCCACGACCGTGAGCACCGGTGTCGCCTCGCGCAGCACCTCCGCACCGTCGGCGAAGGGGTCGACGTCGAGCGCGGCGAAGTCGGCGCGGCGCCCGATCCCGAGTACACCTCGGCTGTCGCCCCACCCGCAGGCGACCGCGGCGTCGCGGGTCGCGGCGACCAGGGCTCGCGAGAGCTCCAGGTGCAGCGCCGGGTGGTTCGCCGGGAGGTCGGGGCGGCCGGGGGAGCGGCGCGTGACCGCGATGAAGATGTTCGGAAGCGGGGCGTACGGGGCGGTGGGCGCGTCGGTTCCGAGCGCGATCAGCGCCCCGGCGTGCTCGAACTCGGCCCACGGGTAGCCGCGCTCGACGCGGTCGTCGCCGAGCTGCCGCCGCCAGGCGCCCTGCACCGCCGGGTCGGAGTGCACGGGCTGCACGGAGGCGACCGTGCCCGACGCTGCGATCCGGTGGGCGGCGCGACGATCCACGAACTCCAGGTGCTCGATCCGGTGCCGCGGGCCGTCGCCGCCGTTCGCGCGTCTGGCTGCCTCGATCGCGTCGAGGGCGAGGTTCACGGCGGCGTCGCCGATGGCGTGCATCGCGACCTGCAGGCCGGCGGCGTCCGCCGCGACGACGACGGGTTCGAGGAGCTCGCGGGTCCACAGCGGAGCGGGCTGCGAACCGTCGGAGAACGGCGCGGACATGGCCGCCGTGCCGCTGTCGATGACCCCGTCGATCCACACCTTGATGCCCGCGATGCGCAGCATCGGATCGCGCTCACCGCGCTCGAGGGCTCGGGCCGCGATGCGGTCACGGGTCTCGACGGCCCGCTGCAGCTGCTCGCGCAGCAGACGCGGATCGGCGGAGGTCTCGACGCGCAGGTAGCCGGCGACGGGGATCGGCAGAGCGTCTGCGTCCCATGCCCGCTCGAGCGCCTCGAACTCGGCGCGGCGCAGGCCGAGATCGGCGACCGCGGTGGTGCCCGCCGCGCGATAGCTCTCGAGGGCCCGCAGCACCGCCGTGTCGCGAACGGTGTCGTCCTCGAGACGCTCGACGCCCCCGCGCATGAGCACGAGCGCCGCGGTCTCGAGCAGCAGTCCGGTCGCCTCGCCCTCTGCGTCGCGCACGATCGTGCCGCCCTCGGGATCCGGAGTCTCCCGATCGATACCGAGCTCGCGCAGAGCGGCCGTGTTCACCCAGCCCGAGTGCAGATCGTTCGACACCAGGTAGACGGGCCGGTCGGCGACGACCGCGTCGATCATGCGGCGATCCGGCTGCGCCCCGGCGAGCGGCTCCAGCAGCCAGCTGCGGCCGAGGATACGGTCGGCGTCGGGTGCGGCGTCGACCGCCTCCAAGACCCTGCGCTGCACCTCGGCGAGGTCGGGTGCATCGAGCAGGTCGACCTGCGAGAGCGAGCGGCCGAGGTTGACGAGATGGCTGTGCGCCTCGACGAAGCCGGGGACGACGAGCGCGCCGTGCAGCTCGACTACGTCGGCGGCAGCGGGATGGTGCGCTGCCAGCTGGTCGGCGGCGAGGGTGGAGCCGACGAAGCGGATCCTGCCGCCCTGCACCAGCAGGGACTCGGCCCAGGGCTGCTCATCGTCGGCGGTGAAGATGCGCCCGCCGCGGTAGTGGGTGAGCGATGCCATGGGATCTCCGGTTCTCTGCGGCCGTCACGGGAACGCAGCAAGACTATAGCGTGGGTCGGCACGTCTGCCCCGGCCGGCGGGATGCGGCATCGCCGGGCTCGAGTCAGCGGGTGTTCCGGCCGCTCCCGCGCGCCTCGTTTTCGTTTTTCGCGGGGAACGCGCTAGAGTAATCCTCGCGTGAAAAACGCAATCGGGATGTGGCGCAGCTTGGTAGCGCACGTCGTTCGGGACGACGGGGTCGCAGGTTCAAATCCTGTCATCCCGACCACAAAGCCGCGGAAACTCAAGGGTTTCCGCGGCTTTTTAGGTTGTAGAACTGGAACCGAATCCCCTTGCCAGAGCGATGAGTGCGGAATCGAGGTAGCTGGCCAGGGTGTCGTCGGGATGCGCGGCCCATTCCTCGAATGCTGCGCGGCAGGCGGCGAGCGTTGTTCGCCCGACGACGACGCAATAGAGCGACGTAGCTGGCTGCCCTAGTCGTTTTCCGGCGAACTCGCTGATGATGTGCTCCCAGGCCGCTAGGTAGTCGGTTGCGACGGCGTTGAGCGCTGGTTCTGAGGCGAGGAGATTGACGAGCATGCGTTGCTCGGGGTTGTCCAGCTCCGGGTATTGAATGCCCGCGATGACGGCATGGCGGAGGGCGTCCATCATCGGAAGGCCGCTGGGTGCGGTGTCCAGTTCCGCCTGGAGGGAACGTTTCTGTGACTCGAACAGGGACCCTAACAAGGCGGCCTTCGAGTTGTAGTAGCGGAAGTACGTTCGCTCGGTGATCCCAGCTTCTCTGGCGATCTGCGCGACCGTGGTGTTCTCGAACCCGTGGTCGGTGAACATCCTCAGACCGATACTGCGTAACTCGTGAGCGCTCGTGGAGCGAGGGCGTCCCCGGGTCCGGGCTCCCTCGGATAGGTCATCTGCGGCGTCTGTCATTCTTCGATCCTCTCAGGTGCACCGTGTCGCAACTGCGGATCCTTGCATTATGTCTGTGACTGACAATAATAGAGGCTAGGTGCATGGGCGACACGGACGAGCAAGGGAGCTGTCATGGAGCAATACGATGTCATCGTCGTCGGCGGAGGATCTGCGGGTGCCGCCTTGGCCGGTCGGCTGAGTGATACCGCCGGCAGATCGGTACTGTTGCTCGAAGCGGGTCCCGACTACGCGCGGATCGAGGACTTCCCGCTGGAAATCCGACGGGCCAACGTGTCGTCCGCCTTGGCTCCGGGTTCGCCGTTCGGGTGGCCGATCGTGACCCAATGGACGGCCGGTGCGCGGATGCCGTTGCCGCGTGGACGGATTATCGGCGGGGGCAGTTCGGTCAACGGTGCGTACTACGTGCGTGGCCTAGCCGCGGACTTCGATCGGTGGGCGGAATCGGGAAACCCGCAGTGGTCCTTCGATAAGGTCCTTCCGTTCTTCCGCGAGGGAGAGAGCGACCGCGAGTTCGGTGCCGACGAGGCCGCGCACGGTTCCACAGGCCCCCTGCCGATCACCCGGGCGATGCCCGGGCAGATGAGCCCGATCAGCGAGCACTTCTTCCAAGCATGCCTAGATCTCGGCGTCGAGGAGGATCGCGACAAGAACGGACTTCACACCGGTGACGGTGTCGGTGCCCTGCCGGCGAACATCCAAGATGGAGTGCGATTCAACTCGGCCATGGCTCACCTGACGCCACGACGAGGTCGCCCCAACCTCACCGTACGTGGTCACGCGTTGGTGGAGCGAGTGCTCATCGAGGGCCGGCGAGCCGTCGGAGTCCGGGCGGTCGTCGGCGGCAAACGCCAGGTGATCCGCGGAGAGGAGATCATCCTGTCGGCCGGGGCTGCGAAGAGTCCTCACCTGCTGATGCTGTCGGGTATCGGTCCCGCTGACGAGTTGCTCGCCCACGGCATCACCGTGGTGCAGGATCTTCCCGGCGTCGGGAGAGACTTCATGGACCATGCGGAAGTGCTTGTCGGGTACAAGGCCGCAGATGTCCCTCTCCCCGTGCCGAACGATACCGCCCTCATCGAAGCAGTAGCGCACCGGACAGCCGAGGGTTCGGACTTCGGGAGCGATCTCGAGATCATGCCGATGACTCTGCCCTTGATGGACGCCACGATGGGCAGGGCCGCGGGCATCTCGCAGGCCAAAGCCATGGCTTCGATGGCGAGCCACCCGATCGGTGCGTTCAAGGCTGTACGGAGAGCCGACCTGTCATCGATGGTCCGGATGACCTCGTCCATGGGAGCGAACGCGTTCATCGTGTCCGTACTCAATCCGCTCAGCCGTGGCCGAATGACTCTGACCTCCGCCAACCCGTCCGTGTTCCCGCGCTCGGAGCATCGCTCCTTCAGCGATCCGGAGGACCGCCGGCGGATGCGTGAGGCGATCCGATTCACCGTCGAGCTGATGCGCACCTCCGCGTTCGCTCCGATGGTCAGGCAGATCTCCCCGCAGCTTGTTGACGTGATCGGATCTGACCGGGATCTCGATCGCTGGATGCTGCTCAACCCCGCCCCCAGCGGACACCTGATGGGCACCTGCAAGATGGGGCCCTCGTCAGACCCGGGCACCGTGGTCGATGAGCGCTGCCGCGTGCACGGCATCGACAATCTCCGTGTCGTGGACCTGTCCATCGCCCCGGATCTGCTGCGCAGGGGACCGAACGCGACCGCGATGATGATGGGTGCACGCGCGGCCGACCTCATCGACGCCGAAACCGCGTAATCCGGCCGTCGATCCGCCCAGAATGCCACACGAAATCCACTCCGACCAGAACGGTACACACATGAAGACAGCGCTGCTCTACGGCCAGGAAGACCTCCGAGTCGAAGAGGTCGCCGAGCCGACGCCCGGCCCCGGTCAAGTGAAGCTGCAGAACGCCTACGCAGGGATCTGCGGCTCCGATCTCCACTTCTTCTACCACCCAGAGACACTCCCGCTCGACCCGAACCAACCACATCCGCTCACGGGGGCGAAGCTTCCGCAGACTCTCGGCCACGAGTTCGCCGGTACGGTGGTCGAGGTCGGCGAAGGCGTTACGAAGGTGCGCGTCGGCGACCGAGCCGCGGTCTACCCGCTGGTGGCTTCCTGCGGCGAGTGTGCGGCGTGCCGTGCGGGGATCTTCTTCGCCTGCCCTCTCATGGCGTCCCTCGGCGCGAGCGCCAACGGAGGAGGTCTGTCCGAATACGCCGTCGTGGATGCCTCGAACCTGCACGTCCTCCCCGAGAACGTCAGCCTGCAGATGGGCGCGCTCGTCGAACCGATGGCCGTCGCCTGGCACGCCGTCGAGCGAAGCGGTGTGGTCGCCGGAGGCACCGCACTCGTCGCGGGAGCCGGACCCATCGGGATCGGGGTCTGGTTCGCGCTCAAGGCGCGCGGAGTAGAGCGGGTGCTCGTATCAGAACCGAGCGAGCAGCGTCGCGCGATCATCGCATCTTTGGGCGCCACCGTCGTCGACCCGGTCAACGCCGACCTCGCCGATGCAGTCGCGACGCTCACCGACGGACAGGGCGTCGACGTAGCCATTGACGCTGCCGGGGCCGGTGCCGCTATCAATTCGGCATTGACGAGCCTGACACCAGGAGGACGGCTGGTGGTGGTCGCGCTCCACGAGCAACCCATGGAGTTCCTGCCCACCCAACTGATGATGGGAGAGACTGAGATCGTCGGCGCCGTCGGCCACCGCCCCGACGACTTCGACACCGTCATCAGCGCCATGGCCAGGGGCGTCTACGACACCACCGGGTGGGTCGACGAGACTCAGCTCAATGACGTCGTCGAAGCGATCCAAGCGCTGCGCAACGGAGCCGGCGCCAAAATCCTGGTAGCGCTCGGCTGACAACCAGCTCCTTGAGGACTAAACCAGGCCCTCGAGGACTAAACCTGGCCCTCGAGGACATAGCTGCGTCACGAAGTCTTCAACAGCGCACCCGTACTCCAACGCCCTGCCCCACCACGCTGATCAGCCGGGAGTCGAGGAAGCTATCCGCCCCATCCGTCGACCACCCGAACGCATAGAATCATGTGTAAAGATTAGGAGCCGTCGGCTCGCAAGCTCCGAACAGTGAGGTGCCTGAGCGGATGATTCGCATCGGTATTGTCGAGGATCATCCTGCGATGACGCTCGGGACGGCGACCGTGCTCAATGCTCGCCCGGACCTCCGTGTCGTTGCCGCAGGGAAGACCGTGCGAGAGCTTCTCGCTCGGCGGCAAGCATTCGATGTGGTGCTGCTGGACCTCACGCTCAATGACGGAACGACGCCCGCTCAGAACATCGCCGCTCTGAACGCCAAGAACCCGGTTCCGATTCTGGCGTACACCGCCGGCGACCGGCCCGGGTTGATCCGAGAGGCGGCGCGCGCAGGCGTGGCCGGCATGGTGCGTAAATCGGAGACACCGGAGGCGGTTGCGCAGGCGGTGCGCCGGGCTGTAGCGGGCGACGTGGTCTCCACGGCCGATTGGGCCGCCGCGCTCGAGTCCGACCCGAACCTCGAGGCCGCCGGGCTGACGCAGCGCGAAACGGAGGTCCTCTCCCTCTATGCCTCGGGGGAGACCGCCGAACGGGTGGCCGAATTCCTCGGGATCTCGGTGGAGACCGTGATCGACCACATCAAACGGATCAGGCGGCGCTATGCCGCGGTGGATCGTCCCGCACCTACGAAGATCGATCTGTTCAGGCGCGCGCGAGAGGACGGGCTGATTCCGGGCGCGTGACGGGCGCTCAGATCCGGAACGGCCAGATGAGCGGCACCCAGAACACAGCGACGAGGAAGAACAGAGCCGCAAACGGCAGCCCGAACCTCGAGTAGTCCCCGAAGCGATAGCGGCCGGGTTCCATCACCATCAGGTTCGCCGGCGTGGCGACCGGGGTGAGGAATGCCGCAGCGCCGATGACGGTGAGGCCCATGAGGAACGGCAGCGGGGAGACGTGCATGCCGTCGGCGAGCGCGGTCGCGATGGGGATCATGATGAGCACGGTCGCGGTGTTGCTGATGAGCTGCCCCAGTATGAGGGAGACGAGTGCTATCGCCCCGAGCGCTGCGGTCGGCCCGAACCCGCCGACCAGAGACTGGAGCTGGTCGGCGATGAGTTGCGCGGCACCGGTCGACTGGAACGCGGCAGACAGCGGGATCATGCCGGCGACGAGCACGACCGTCGTCCAGGAGATCGCCCGGTACGCCTGGGCCGGAGTGATCACCTTGAGAATGATGAGCGCGCATGCGGCGAGGAGGCCGGCGACGGCCGCAGGAACGACTCCCGTGACGAGGAGCATCACCATACCCGCTGTGACGGCGAGCGTCCGTTTCGCTCCGCGGCCGAGCGGCACGCTGCGGCGCAGGCGATCGGGACGCTCGACGACGAGTACCTCGCGACCGTCTGACGTGTGCCGGGTGAGGTCTTCCCAGGCGCCGTCGAGCAGGAGCACATCCCCGGCCTGGAGCCGGATGCCTGCTCCGGACAGCAGGGTATCGCCTCTGCGGGCGGCGCGAATGACGAGGTCTCCGCTCGGCGTGCACATCCCCGGGTAGACGTGCAGGCCGATCAGCGGCGACCGAGGGGAGACGAGGACTTCGGTGACGCCGCGTTCTGCTGAAACAGTGAAAGCGTCTCCGTCGAGGTCGTATTCGGCACGCAGGAGCCTGGCGAACTGCTGGAGATCCAGCGGAGCGCGGTAGGGCGGTCGTTTCGGGAGCAGGCGCGGCCCGAGCAGCACGATGATCGCGGCGCTGCCGACGACGAGCGGGAGCCCTGCGAGGGCGAACTCGAAGAACCCGAATTGTCGGGCTCCGGCGTCGCGGGCCGCTTCGGAGACGAGAATGTTCACCGGGGTGCCGGTGAGGGCGAGCATCGAACCGGCGTGCGCGGAGAACGCGAGCGGCAGCAGCATCTGGGACGGGGCGATGCCGGCCCGTGTCGCCACCACTACGACCAGCGGCAGGAACGCCGCGACCGATCCGTTCACGCTGATCAGGGCCGTGACGACCGCGGTGAGCAGGCACAGCACGATCGTGAGCGGGACACGTCGTGCGCCCGCCCGGGAGATGACCTGCTGCCCGGCCCACGCGATGATCCCGGATGCCTCCAATGCCTCGCTGACGACGAAGAGCGCCGCGATGAACAGCACCGTCGGATCTCCGAACCCTGCGAGCGCGGATCCGAGGTCGAGGACGCCGGTGAGGTACAGCGCGAGAGACACCCCGATGGCGGTCACCCCGAGCGGCACCGCATTGGAGATGAACGCGATCACCGCCAGCGCCAGGATGACGAGAACGACGACGATCGGGTCCATAGCTGCTGAGCGTAGTCGCGCGGAAGGGGAGGCTCATACCGGACACCCCATGTTCTGGGGGGTGTGATTTGCCGGGTCTCGCGGCACTCGAAATCATGGCCTCACAGGCTCCTGTGAATTCCGCAAGAGCGCCGAGCTCCGCAGCAGAAAGGAGGGGCCATCGCATGGACGCCCTTGCCGACGCCGCCCCCGCGGCGCAACAAAAAGGCTTTCTGAACTGGATCGAGAAGGTCGGGAACAGGATCCCGAACCCGACGATCATGTTCGTCTACCTCATCGGGCTCATCGCAGTGCTCTCGGCCCTCCTGTCCTGGGCCGGGGTGTCGGTCACGGACGAGGTCGTCACGCCCGTGCCGAAAGACGAGTTCTCGCAGATCAATGAGAATCTAGGCGGTACGTGGTCGATCTACGACTCCACCACGGGCGAACCGGCGGAGGTGCCGGACTACATCGTCGAGGAACAGACCTTCGAGGTGCAGAACCTGCTCTCGGTCGACGGGCTCCGCTTCTTCTTCACCTCCTTCGTCGACAACTTCGCCGGATTCGGTGTCGTCGCCGTGGTGCTGATCGCGATGGCCGGCGTCGGCGTGGCCGAGCACGCGGGCATGATGGGCGCCCTCATCCGGCGAGTGGTGAAGGTCGCCCCGCGTCGCTGGCTCGCGTTCATCCTCATCTTCGTCGGCGTGCTCTCCTCTGTCGCGACCGACGCCGGATACCTGATCCTCGTGCCGCTCGCCGCAGCCGCCTTCTTCACCGTCGGCCGGCATCCGCTCGCGGGACTCGCGGCGGCGTTCGCGAGCGTGGGCGCGATCTTCGCGGTGAACCTGCTGATCACGCCGACGGACAGCATGCTCGTCGAGATCACGAACGAGGTGCTCGCGACCGCGGGCATGGAGACGCTCGAGGTGACGCAGAACTACTACTTCTCCGTCGCCTCATCGATCCTCATGGCGATCGTCGCGCTGCTCGTCACGGTCTTCGTCACCGAGAAACGGCTCGGGGCCTACGATCGCTCCCAGTACGCCGGTGCTGAGAGCGATGACGAGATCGACCATGACGCCGAGGCTCGGGGCCTCAAGTTCGCGTTCTGGGCGCTGATCGGCTTCATCGTCGTCATCGCCGCGCTCACAGCTCCTCCAGGTGCTCCGCTGCGCGACCCCGAGACGGGCGCGATCATCGGCACCACCCCCTTCATGGCGAGCCTCGTGTTCATCATCTCGCTCGGATTCCTCGTCTGCGGCGTCGCCTACGGGGCCGGGGCGCGGACGCTGAGGGGCGGATCCGCCGCGGTCGGCGCGATCGCGAAGACCTTCGCCAGCCTCGGTGGGCTGCTCGTGATGTTCCTGATGATCGCCCAGTTCATCGCCCTGTTCAACTGGTCGAACCTGCCCACTGTGGCCGCGGTGTCCGCTGCGGAATTGCTGCAGCAGGCGAACGTGCCTGCGATCGTGCTGCTGGTCGCGTTCATCGTCGTGATCGTGCTGCTCGACTTCATCCTGCCCGGTCTGGTGCCGAAGTGGGTGATCTTCGCGCCGGTGTTCATCCCGATCTTCGCGTCGCTCGATGTCGCCCCGCAGACGTTGCTCGCCGCTTACCGCGTCGGCGACTCGCCCGTCAACGTCCTCACCCCGCTGATGGTGTACCTGCCGTTCATGGTCACCGTGGCGCAGCGGTACCGGAAGGACGCCGGTATCGGCACCATCATCGCGCTCATGATCCCGTACGCCGTCTGGATCTTCCTCTCCTGGACCGCGCTCTACGTGGTCTGGTTCCTCACCGGCATCCCGTGGGGGCCGGGCGCCCCCGTCCAGCTCGGCGGCTGACCGCCCGCCGTCCATCCCGATCGACGAAGGAGCAGAACTCATGCAACGCAGCCCGAACAAGCTCATCCCGAACGACCTCGCCACCGTTCCCGGCCTCGACGCCCTCGGTCTCGCGCAGGTGCGACTCGGCGCGGCGGATGCGCAGCCGGAGGTCCTCGGCGTCGGCGTCACCGCGGACGCCGACGTCCCGGCGCAGATCGGTCTCTCCCGTGAGGCGCTGACCAGTCTCGGCTTCGAGGCGAAGCCCGGCCAGACCCTCCTGCTGCCCCGATCCGAGGAGCCGGATCTCATCGCGGTCGGCCTCGGCGAGACCGCGGAACTGACCGCCGCCGGCGTGCGTGACGGGGCCGCGGCCCTGGTGCGCGCGGCGGCTTCGCGGGCGAGCATCGCTGTGCGATTCGTCGCGGAGGCACTGGATCGGACCGTGCTCGTGCGGTCCATCGTGGAGGGCGCACTGCTCGCGCGGTACCGCTACTCGGTGCTGCAATCGGACGCGAAGCGGATCGACCTGACCGAACTCGTCATCGAGGGCGCTGACGAGGCCGACCGGGGTGCGGTCGATACCGGGCTCGTGGCGGTGCGCGCCGCGGTCGTCGCACGGGATCTCGCGAACACTCCGCCCGGGCACCTCACCGCCACGAACATGGGCGAGATAGCGGTCGAGCTGGGCGACAGGTTCGGCTTCGACGTCGAGGTTCATGACAAGCAGCAGCTCATCGATCTGGGCTGCGGCGGACTGCTCGGCGTCAATCAGGGCTCCATCGAGGAGCCGCGCATGATCGTGCTGCGCTACCGCCCCGAGGAAGAGCCCACCGGCAGACTCGGCCTCATCGGCAAGGGCATCATGTACGACTCCGGCGGCATCAGTCTGAAGCCGTCGGACCCGATGCACCTGCTCATGAAGATGGACATGGGCGGGGCCGCGGCCGTGCTCGGCGCCTTCACCGGACTGCGCGATGCCGGCGCGTCGGTCGAGGTCGTCGGGTGGCTGATGTGCACGGACAACATGCCCTCGAGCACCGCCTATAAGCTCGGCGACGTGCTCACCGCGCGGAACGGCACCACGATCGAGGTGAAGAACACCGATGCCGAGGGACGGCTCGCCATGAGCGACGCCTTCGCACTCGCCAACGAGGATCGGGTCGACGCGATCGTCGATATCGCGACGCTCACCGGAGCCGCGCTCGTCTCCCTCGGCGGGCACGTCGCCGCGCTCCTCGGCAACGACGACCGGATGATCGATGCGGTCCGCGCTGCCTCGGACGAGACGGACGAGCAAGTATGGCAGTTGCCGCTGGTGCGGAAGTACCGTCCCCAGCTCGACTCCGACATCGCCGACATCTCGAACCTCGGAGGCCCCTTCGCCGGGACCATCACGGCCGCGCTCTTCCTCGACCACTTCGCAGGCAAGACGCCGTGGGCGCATCTCGACATCGCAGGCACCATGCAGGTGGAGAAGGACGACTCCTGGCGAACCCGCGGCGCGACCGGATTCGGGGCTCGCCTGCTCCTGCAGTTCGCAACGGACTTCACCGCACCGGACCGGGAGGAGTGACGATGGCAGATGCCACCTATGCAGGGCCCGTGAGCTTCACCGTGTTCACGTTGCCCGCCCCGCCGGATCTCGCCGGGATCACCGCCGAACTCACCAGGCTCGCGGCGGACCGTCGGGCCGAGATCCTCGACGTCGAACTCGTGGGCCGTGCGGAGGACGGTTCCGTACAGCGCTTCGAGCTCAGCGAGGGCCTCGCACCCGCGGAGACCGGGCTGCTCGACGAGGGGGATCTCGAGACGGTCGCGCGAGAGCTCCCGGACGGGCGGCTCGCGTTCGTCGTCGTCTACGAGGACCGCTTGCTCGCCGGCCTCGCCGCACAGGTCGCCGCCGTCGGCGGCACGGAACTGTGGGTCGGCGGCGTCGATCCCGACGACCTCGACGAACAGCACCAGGAGAGTGCGCCATGAGTCTGCTTCGCACCGCCGCCCGTGCCTCGGTCGCCGCCCGTGCCGTCGGCCGCGTGCAGCGGCGTCAACAGGCGGCCTGGGCCGCGCAAGATGCCGGGCACGCCGCTGCGGCCCCGGTCGCCTCACCGTCGCCCGCCGCACCGTCGGGCGGTTCCCAGGCGCTCATCGACCAGCTGGCTCAGCTCGGTCAATTGCGTGACGCTGGGGTGCTCACCGCCGAGGAGTTCGACGCCCAGAAGCAGCGCTTGCTCGCGTGAACCCGAAGCCAACTACCCCCAATAGCATGAACGCCCGAAATCGGGTGTGAGAAAGGAAGCGCAATGTCATTCTGGTCGAACATCTGGGATGCGATCTGGTGGATGCTCACGATCTTCGTGTTCATCGCCTACCTCATGGCCTTGTTCTCGATCATCAGCGACCTGTTCCGCGACCGGAAGCTGAACGGCTTCGCGAAAGCGATCTGGCTGATCTTCCTGGTCTTCCTCCCGTTCCTCACCGCGCTCGTGTACCTCATCGCCCGTGGTCGCGGGATGGGTGAACGCGCGCAGGCGCAGGCGGATCAGGCGCAGCAGGCCACCGAGTCGTACATCCGATCCGTCGCCGCGGAAACCACCCCGACCGATGAGATCGCTCGTGCCAAGCAGTTGCTCGATGCCGGTGCGATCAGCGAAGACGAGTACGCCTCTCTCAAAGCGGCAGCACTGGCGAGGGTGCGATGATGCGCGGCCGGACCGTTCTCGCGGCCGTCGCCGTCGCCGCAGCCGCCCTGCTGACGGGCTGCTCGGGCGCATCCGGCGCGGCCGGCACTTGGGGATCGGACGCGGAGGGTGAGCCGCAGCTCGTACTCGACCAAGACGGCACCCTGACCGGCACCGACGGCTGCAACCGTCTGAACGGAGACTGGACGGAAAAGGATGAGACGATCTCATTCGGCGAGATCGCGTCCACGACGATGGCCTGTCCCGATGTCGATACCTGGCTGTCGGGGATGAGCACCGCCACCCGAGACGGGAGCACTCTGCACATCTTCGACGCTGACGGGGCCGAGATCGGCACTCTGCAGCAGTAACCCGCGATGATCGAAGCGGCAGGAGCAGCGGCAGCCCCGCCCGTTCGTCTCGGGCGGGGCTCACGGCTCGGCGCGTTCGCGTCGTCGTCGGAGGGGATCTACGGGCTGATCCTCGTCGGCGGCATGATCGTGGTGAGCCGGGATCTCACGGGCTCCTCCGGTGAGGCGCTCCTCATCGTGGCGGTGACCCTCATCGTGTTCTTCATCGCGCACGTGTATGCGGGCGCGCTCGCCCGACTCGCGGCACCCGGCACCACCCACCTCGGCTCCGCGATCCGGCACAGCGTCAGAGAATCCCTCGGTCTGCTCCTGATCGGCGTGCTCCCGATTCTCGCCCTCGGCCTCGGAGTCATCGGCCTGCTCCGGCATGCGGACGCTGTCTGGCTCGCCCTCATCCTCGACGGTGCGCTGCTCGGGGCGCTCGGCTGGGTGATCACCGCCGCCCGTACGAACTCGTGGTGGGGTCGGGCCGGAGGTGCCGTCCTGACCGCCGCGATCGGGGCGGTCCTGATGCTGTTGAAGGTCCTGATCCATCACTAGACCGCTCCCAGCAGCCCCGGACGTCGATCCTGCGATGCAACAGGGGCTGCGCGGAAGAGCGCAGGTGCTTCGGACGGTGCGACAGAGGAGAATGGCGAGCACGCCGTCAGTGCTGCAGCTGCGGGAGGAGGACAGGGCGTGAACCGTGCATTCGAGCCCGTCGATCGTCCGCTCGGGCAACTCGTCGCCGTGCTGGGCCTGCTGGTCGCCGGCATGCTCTATATCCGCGTGTATGACGCCGTACCGGCGATGTCGCTGTGGTGGCATCTCCTGATCCTCGCCGGGATCCTGCCGACCGTCACGGTCGCCCTCTTGAGCCCCGTACTGCCGCTGCAACTCCTGCGTGCACTGTGGATCACGATCCCCGCACTCGGGTATCTCACGACGCTGCTCACCTTCTTCGCGTACGAGGGCGGCGAAGCCGGCACGTTCGTCGCCCTGCAGTGGTGGATGTGCATGAGCTACGCGAGTTTCCTCGCGGTATGGCTGCGGCCCGGACCGGCGATCGGCGTCGCGGCGACGGCGGGACTGCTCCCCGGGATCTCAGCCGTCCTCGGACTCGGCTACCTTCCCGCGGGGGCGGGACGGTTCGTGCTCGTCCAGATGGGGTTCTTCGTGTTCGCGAGCATCTTCGCCGCGATGCGGGCGGAGATGATCCGCTACCACGAGGCCCAGCAGATCGCGAAAGCCGAGCAGATCGCGTCAGCCTTCGCCGCGGCGCGTGCGCGTGCGGATGCCTGGTTCGTGCGGTTCGTTCACGACCACGTACTCGCGACCCTGGCAGCGGCGATCCGATTCACCGGCCCGCCTCCGCAGGAGGTCAGCGCGTCGGCGCGTCGCACCTTGCAGATGCTGCAGGATCCCGGGGTGCCGGGCGGATCCTCCTCACCGGATCTCTCTCCGATGGAGCTCGCGCACCGCCTGAGCGCACAGCTCGACACGATGCTCTGGCACCTGGTGCTGACCCCGGCAGCAGGGTTCGAAGAAATTCCCGCCGATGCTGCCCGAGCCCTCGAGGACGCGTCGGCGGAAGCAGTGCGCAACAGTCTCCGCCACGCCGGCGATCCGGTCCCCCGGAGGTTCACCGCTCAGCTCTCAGCACGACGGGTATCGATCCTCATCGAGGACGACGGGGCCGGCTTCGACATGGCCGCCTCTTTCGCTCAGCGGCTCGGTATCCGCGCGAGTATCGTGCAGCGGATGCGCGAGGTCGACGGCGGAAGCGCCACGGTCACCTCGTCGCCCGGCCGCGGCACGACGGTGCGCCTGGAATGGCGGCGGCCATGAACGGCCCCCGCGGCGACTCCACCCGGGGCTCGGGCCTGGGCACCCGAGGCGGGCGATGGGCGCTCCTCTCCTTCTGCACCCTGTACGTCCTCCACGACCTGCTCATCGGAAACTGGCAGGACCACCCGTGGATGCTCTGGTGCTACCTCGCCGGCTACCTCGGAGCACTCCTCGTCACGACCCCCGGAACCGCCCCGCTGTCGAAGGCCCGCTCATCGCTGCTCGTCGTCTGCCTCGTCGTCGCCAGCGCTGCGATCCTGAGCAACGGAGTCATCACCGATTCGTTCTACTACTTCAGCTACATCTCCTTCCTCCTCGGCATGGCTGCGGCGCGCGACAACCCTGTCGCCGCAGGCATCGGCGGTGTCGCACTCCTCACCTTCGGAGCCGTATACGTGCAAGCGCAGGACGGGCCGCCCGCCGCCTATAACGAGCTCCTCACCCTGCCGCTGCTCGGGATACTGGTCGGCTACCTCATCCGATGGTGGTTCCGCCGCATGATCCGCGCCGAACAGTCCTTCCGCAGCGAAGCAGAACGCGCCAAACTCGCCGCGCTCGCATCCGAGGCGAGCATCACTGCGAGTCGAGCGGAATACGCGAGCATCAGCCGTGACGCCGGACCGCTGCTCGAGCATCTCGCGCGCGGTGACGACGTGACTGCTGCGCAGCAGCGAGCCTTCAGCGTCGCGGAGGCGCAGATCCGCGACCGGCTCGTCGCTCCGGGAATGCTCAGCCCGCCGCTGATGGACGCCGTGCGGCATCACCGCAACCGGGGCGCCGTGGTGGTGCTCCTGGGCCACGTGCAGGCTGCCGGAGATCCGATGCTGCTGCCTGAACCCGTGGGCGAGCGCCTGGTCAGTGACCTGACCGAGGTCGTAGACGCGATTCGCATCACGATTCGACAGCATCCCCCGACCTCGGCGATCGCGTGCACCCTGCTGGTCGAGACCGCTATCGGGCGCACGCTGCGCCGCTACGGCCGCGACGGACAGACCGTCGGGCAAGCCTGACCCGGGCGCGCTACTCCGAGGCGCCCGTATCGAGGCCTGACAGCACCGGCGCAGCACACCGTCTGGCCACCGGGGAGAGGGGCGGGGAATCACGGATCCTGTCGCCGCGGGCACCTTCTGCAGGACGTGATCCCGGTTCGTCGATCCGTACGTCTGCGAGTCGAGGAGTATCGTGAGCGATATTCGACGACTGGGAGGAGCGTGCGATGAGCGAGAACCGGGTGGCGGTGGTGACGGGAGCGGCGCGGGGGATCGGCCGCGCCACGGCGGTCGCGTTCGCGAAGGCCGGATACCGGGTCGCGGGCGCGGACATCGCGGCGCTCGCGAGCTCGGCCATGGATTACGAGCCGGCCAGCGCCGAGGATCTCGCCGAGACCGGCCGGCTCGTGGGGGAGGCCGGCGCGGAGTGGCTGCCGGTGGTCTTCGACCAGCGCGACAAAGAGGCCGTGCGCGAGGGCTTCGCGCAGGTCGTCGACCGGTTCGGCGGCGTCGATGTCGTATTCGCGAACGCGGGCGTGCAGGGCTTCGCTCCGCTGCTCGAGATGAGCGACGAGCTATGGAACGACCAGATCGACATCAACCTCACGGGCACCGCGAATGTCCTCCGCGTCGCCGCGCCGCTGCTGGTCGAGCGCGGCGGAGGGCGGATCATCATCACCTCTTCGACCCAGGGTCAGCACGGCACACTCGACGGCAGCGGCTACTCGGCGTCGAAGTGGGGGCTCATCGGGCTCATGAAGTCCGCGGCGCTGGAACTCGGGCAGTACGGGATCACCGTCAACGCCGTGATCCCCGGCCTGATCAACACGGCCCTCACCCGTCACGAGGACCGCTACGCGCAGATCATCCGCACCGGCGGCAACGAGCCCACCGGCGACGTGGCGAGGGACGAGCAGACCACGGCGGATGCGCAGCGCAAGAAGCTGCCGCTGGGGGTGCCGTGGGTCGAGCCGGAGGACGTCGCCCCGCTCGTGGTGTTTCTCGCATCGGAAGAGGCCCGCATGGTCAGCGGCACGAGCTTTGCGGCGACCGGCGGTGACAGCGCCAACATCACCGCTTAAACGTGGCAGGGGGAAGCACGACGACGAACACCGTCCCGCTGGCGTTGCTCGTGACCTCGATGGCGCCGCCGTGCGCCTGGACGATCGCCGAAGCGATTGAGAGCCCCAAGCCGGTACTCCCCGACGCCCGGTTGCGCGAGACGTCGCCTCGGGTGAAACGATCGAAGAGTCGCGGCAGCAGTGCCGGGTCGATGCCGGGGCCGTCATCGGCCACGGTGACCACCACTCGATCCGCCTCCTGCCGCACGGTAGTGGTCACCCGTGTGCCGGGCGGCGTATGCGCTCCTGCGTTGCCCAGCAGATTGATGAAGACCTGCCGCAGCCGGTACTCGTCGCCGATCACCTCGATCGACTCGTCGACCTCGACCGACCACTCGTGATCCGGGTGCGCCGCGTGGGCATCTCCGGCCGCCTCGATCGCCAGCAGGGCGACATCGACCGGCTCGCGTCGCAGCGGCTGCCCCGCGTCGAGTCTCGCGAGCAGCAGCAGGTCCTCGACGAGGGTGCCCATACGTTCGGCCTCGGACTCGATCCGGTCGAGTGACCGCACCTGGGTGACAGTCTTCTCGCTGTCCTCTCCCTGGGCGAGTTGCGCGTAGCCGCGGATGGAGGCGAGCGGGGTGCGCAGCTCGTGGCTGGCGTCGGCGATGAATGCGCGCAGCCGATCCTCGCTCTCCTGCCTCGCCCCGAGCGCTTGTTCGACATGGCCGAGCAGCGTGTCGAGGGCGGCTCCGACCCGCCCGACCTCGGTGCGGGGGTCGTCGGAGAGCCCGGCGCGCTCGGGAACCGTCACCGCCCCCGCCGCGAGCGGGCGTAGCGAGACGCGCTCGGCGGTGTCGGCGACCCGTCGCAGCGGTCGCAGCGTGCGGGTGACGAGCCACGCGACGCCCGCCACCATGATGAGCAGTGCGGTACCCATGACGGCGGCGAGGATCCCGCCGAGGGAGGTCATTGTCGCGGTCACATCCCGCAACGACAGGCCGGACACCACGGTCGAAGTGGCGACCGTTTGCGCTGCGATGCGGAACGAGCCGAGCGAAGCTCCGAGATCGACCGTCGTCGGCCCCCGGTCCGTCTCTATCACGGATCGGATCTCTTCCAGCTGCGAGGCCGTCAGCGAGACGACACGACCCGCCGGCGTGACATAGGCGGAGCGGGTGGCCGTCCCGTCTGCGGCGAAGACGATCTCGAGCGTGTCGATCCGCTGACGAGGGCCGGCACCGCTTGGTGGCCTGGAATCAGGGGCGCCGTCCGGAGACGCCCCCTGCGGCCCCACGGCCAGTTCCAGGCCGGTGCGCACATCCTGGTCGAGACGCTCGTACAGGGAAGCCCGAAGCGAGAACAGAGTCGCGGCGGACGAGAGGAGCAGCGCGAGCAGCGCCAGCCCAGTAGTGCCGATGATGAGTCGCCGCCGCAAACTCCAAGAACGCAGCGGAGATCTCATGCGTCGTTGTCCCTGATCGTGTAGCCGACGCTGCGCACGGTGTGGATCAGCGGCGGGCCGAGCGTGTCGATCTTCTTGCGCAGGTAGGAGATGTAGATCTCGACCACCCCGGATTTGCCGCCGAAGTCGTAGCTCCACACGTTCTCGAGGATCTGCGCCCGAGTGAGCACCTGCCCTGTGTTCTGCATGAGGTAGCGCAGCAGCTCGAACTCCTTGGCCGTCAGCTGGATCGGTGCACCGCCTCGGTGCACCCGGTAGCTGCGCTCGTCGAGGCTGAGGTCGCCGACCGTGAGGGGCCCGTCGTCGTTCGTCGCCCCGACATAGCGCCGCGCCATGCCGCGCACGCGGGCGACGACCTCGCGCAGATGGAACGGCTTGGTGACGTAGTCGTCGCCGCCCGCCGTGATCGCGTCGATCCGGTCGTCGACCCCGTCCTTCGCGGTCAGGAACAGCACCGGCACATCGTTCCCCGCCGTTCTGAGGCGGCGCAGCACCTCGAGACCGTCGATGCCCGGCATCATGACGTCGAGCACCACGACATCCGGACCGACCTCGCGCACGGTGTTCAGCGCTTCCTGCCCGTTCGCGGCCGTCTCCACCAGCCAGCCCTCGTTGCTCAATGCCATGTGCAGCAGTTCGGTGAGGTTCCGCTCGTCATCCGCCACCACCGCGCGCACGGGCGAACCATCGGGTCGGGTGAAGCGCTGCACGGAGCTCGAGTCGTTCATACCTCCAGTCTCGCCTACCGCGGCAGTCTCGCACAGGAAACACGAGCCCTGCACGACGAGTCTTATGCGCCGTTTGGAAGCTTCTTATCGTTCGTGAATATTTCGTCGCTTGTATCGACGTCACCAGCACTCTTACGAAGGAGCACCCCGATGTTGACATCACAGACGAAGCAGCGGACGCTGAGCGTCGCTGCGATCACGCTTGCTGCCGGCCTGCTGTTCACCGGCTGCGCGACCGGCGTCGAGAGCACCGGGTCGACTACCGGTTTGAGCACCGTGGCGACGTCGGCCTACTCGAGCGATAGTGCCGATGCGACCACCACGAGCCAGACCATCTCGGACACCTCCGCTGCGGCCGAAGCGTTCCTCGCAACCCTGTCCGATGAGCAGCGCGAGGCCGTGCTGTACGACTACGACGACGAGACCAAGACGACCTCGTGGTCGAACTTCCCCGTCACATTCGTCGAGCGCGCGGGCCTCAACCTGAACGACCTGACCGATGAGCAGCGGGCCGCAGCCTTGGAGGTGCTTGAAGCGCTGCTGAGCGACGAGGCCTACTCGACCGTCACCGGGATCATGGGCGGCGACGAGTATCTGCTCGAGTATTCGAGCAGCACCGAGACGTCGCTGGGTCAGTACTACATCGCGTTCTTCGGCGACCCGACGAGTGACAGCGCCTATGAGGTACAGTTCGGCGGCCACCACCTCGGCATCAACGCCACCCTCGACGCCGACGCCGACGCGATCACCTTCGCTCCCACCCACCTGGGCGTGCAGCCGGCCGTGTACACGGACGCTGACGGCAACGAGGTGCAGCCCTTCGACGGCATCTACACCGACGCGTTCGCGTTCTTCGACAGTCTCACCGCCGAGCAACAGGCGACGCTCACCTCTGGCGATGTCAGCATGTGCGCTCCCGGCGGCACCTGCGATTTCGCCGCCGGCGACGGCCTGATGGCGGCCGATCTGACCGATGAGCAGAAGCAACTGCTGCTGGATCTCATCATGAACTGGGCGGGTATGGCCGACGAGCAGACCACCGAGGCTGCTCGCGCGGAGATCGAGGCGACCCTCGACGACACGGTCGTCGCGTGGAGCGGTGAGACCGTCTACGACATGAGCACCGGGAACGGCATCAGCTTCTCGATCTCCGGCCCGAACGTCTACGTCGCGTTCCAGGCGCAACCGGATTCGGTGGGCGCCGACGTCGACGGCGTCACCACTGCCGGGTGGGGGCACGTGCACACCATCTACCGCGACCCGACGAACGACTACGCGAACAGTGTCGAGCAGCAGGAGACGTCGGGACCCGGCGGTGGGGCGCCAGGGGGAGGCGAGATGCCCTCGGGCGGCCCCGGAGACGGCGGCACCCGTCCGGGGCTGCCCGGATCGGAGAACTGAGCCGTGGATGTCAACACGCTCATCCCCGTCGGCGTCGACCTCGTCGCCGCCCTCATCCTCACGCTCGGCGTCTACTATCCGCGGCATCGGCGCAGGGATCTCGTCGTCGCGTTCCTCGGTGTGAACGTCGGCGTCCTCGCCGTCGCCTCGATGCTCAGCGAGGCCGGTATCGCGGCCGGCCTCGGCCTGGGCCTCTTCGGAGTCCTGAGCATCATCCGCCTGCGCTCTTCCGAGATCTCCCAGCGCGAAGTCGCCTACTACTTCGCGGCGCTCGCGACCGGGCTCCTCGGAGGTCTCGGCTCCGGGAACCCGGTGCTCGCCTCCGCGTTGATCACTCTGATTCTCGCCGTCATGTGGGTGGTGGATCACCCGGCCCTGCTCGCCGGCAGCAGGCATCAGCTGGTGAGGATCGACCGCGCGATCCCGGACGAAGGCGACCTACGGACGGAGATCGAAGCGCGCCTCGGAGCGACAGTCACCTCGCTGACCGTGCAGCAGCTGGATCTGGTGAACGACTCGACGCTGGTCGACGTGCGGTTCCGGCTCGAACCCGCTCGCGCACGGCCGGCGCGAGAGAGGACGGAGGCGGTGTGATGGACATCCGGATGAAGGGCACCGGCGTCGAAGCAGGCACCGGGCACGCGCAGGTGATCGGCTTCGAGGGTCTCGCATCGATCAGCCTCGAGGGACTCATCGCACAGGCGGCGCTCCTGCAGCGCGTCGACCGCAAGTACCTGGTGCCGGCTGCGGACGCGGCCGTGATCCTGGACGGGATCGACCGACGCAGCCGAGTGCTCGAGATCGGCGGGCGTCGCGGCTTCGCCTACGACTCCGTGTATTTCGACACTCCCGATCATCTGAGCTACCGGCTCACGGCGCAGCGCCGCAGGCGCCGCTTCAAACTCCGCACCCGCAGCTACCTGGACACCGGCACCGCCTACCTGGAGCTGAAGACGAAGAGCGGACGCGGCAGCACGGTGAAGGACCGAGTGCCGTACGATCCGCATAACCGCGAGAAGCTCACGGACGAAGGCCGCGAGTACGTCTCGGCGCTCCTCGAACAGCACGGGCATAATCCTCGCCTGGTCGAGCGACTGCGCCCGTCGCTCGTGAGCCGCTATCGGCGCGCCACCCTGCTGCTGCCGTGCGGCAGCCGGGCCACCATCGACACCGAACTGCGCTGGACGACAGCTGACGGCGAGCAACGGACGGCGCTTCCCGGACACGTCATCATCGAGACGAAATCGCTACGCCGCCCGAGCGAACTCGACCGAACCCTGTGGTGCGCGGGATATCGGCCGAGCGGCCTGAGCAAGTTCGGCACCGGAACCGCCGCTCTGCATCCAGAGCTCCCCAGCAACAAGTGGGCGCGCACTCTGCGCGGTGCCTTCTCAGCACAATCGACCGCCGCGGCGTACTCCCACGCCCCGACGCCAGGAGGAACATCATGAAACGACCGCTGCTCACCTTCGCCTCGCTGCTGCTCGCGGGCGGCCTCCTCGCCGGCTGCACCGCGATCTCCGACGGCAGCGCCGCGCTCACCGGCAGCACCGCCGAGGCCGCGACCGCCGAGACCGCGACATCCGCGCTGACGGCCTTCACCGGCGACCTCAGCCCCGACGCGGTGCTCGCCGACAACGCCGACTACACCACAGTGAACGACGACGAATGGTCGGTATCGGACGCCGTCGACGTGGCTCTGAACGGATCCGGCGCGACGAGCGAATCGTCCGCCGTGACGAGCGCCGGATCGACCGTCACGATCGGCGAGGCCGGCGTCTACCGGCTCAGCGGCACGCTCGACGGGCAGCTCGTCGTCGACGCCCCGGAGGACGCCGTGGTGGTGCTCATCCTCGACGGCGTCACGATCACCAACGACACTGGATCCGCAATCACGGTGGCGAGTGCTGACGACGTCGGGATCCACCTGGCCGAGGGCAGCGAGAACACCGTCTCCGACACCTCCTCCTACGCCGAGGACGCCTCCGGAAAGGCCGCGATCTTCTCGGCGGCCGACCTCACCGTCTCCGGCACCGGCTCCCTCACCGTGCACGGCAACGGCAATGACGGCATCGCGAGCAAGGACGACCTCGTCATCCTCTCCGGCGACATCGCAGTGACCGCGGTCGACGACGCGCTCCGCGGTAAGGACGCGCTCGTGGTCGAGGGCGGCACGCTGTCACTCACCGCGGCCGAAGGCGACGGGATGAAGAGCAACCACGACAGCGACGAGACCAGGGGATACATCCTCATCACGGGCGGCACGATCGACATCACTGCGGGCGACGACGGCATCCAGGCCGAGACCGACACGATCGTCACCGGCGGCACCATCACCGTCGCGGTCGCCGACGACGGTATCAAGGGTGAACTCATCGTCTCGGTCTCAGGCGGGGACATCACCGTCTTAGAGTCCACCGAGGCGATCGAAGCGGTGAACGTCGCGATCTTCGACGGAACGATCGATGTCACCGCCTCGGACGACGGCGTCAACGCCGCAGGTCTGAACGACGGCACCCAGAACCGGGAGGCCGACACCGGCGAGCGCCTCGAGATCTCGGGCGGCACGATCACGGTGCACGCGGGCACCGACGGGCTCGACTCGAACGGCACCATCACGATCACCGGAGGCGATCTCTCGATCACGAGCGCCGATAACGGCGGCGATACTCCGCTCGACGCCAACGGCGAGATCACGGTGGCCGACGGTGTCACCATCACCGCGAACGGCGCCGAGTGGGATCCCGACACAGCGGGTCAGATGGGTGCGCCCGGTGGCGGTCAAATGCCCGGCGGTGGTCAGATGCCCGGTGGTGACCAGATGCCCGGTGGTGGTCAGATGCCCGGTGGCGACCAAATGCCCGGCGGCGGGAACGGCGGCCCCGTCAGTGGCCAGGCGTCCGGCAACGGGTCGTAACGACTTGCGGCATCACGTCGAACCACTCATCGACGGCGTGAGCTTCGAGAATGTGGGCCTCAAGTTGAAGGGCAATTCGAGTCTGCGCGGCATCTCGGCCCAGTCCGATCCCGCGACCCTGCCGTGGATCATCCGGCTCGATAGATTCGTCGACGACCGGACCTGGGACGGGTGGAGCGAGCCCGTGGTCCACGCCAACAGTTCGGAGACCTCTCTCAACGAGGCCATCGCGCTCAGCCTGTTCGCCGAAACAGGCCTCGCAGCCGAGGCCGCCGTCTCGTCATCGTTCTCGGTCAACGGCGGCGGCTCGGCACTGCGCCTGATCGTGCAGAACTCCAACGAGCAATGGACGGAGACGAACTTCGGGGAAGGCGCGCTGCTCTACAAATCGGAGGGCGACGGGGGCGAAGACTTCGGCGGCGGGCAAGGCGGCATGAGCCGGAGCAACGTGCTCGCGGAGCGATTCCGAGCGAACGAGGAATTCGGGCACACGATCGACGATGCAGCATCGGCCCTCCAGGCCGAGCTGATCGACAGCGGCCGCGCCGCCGAGAGCCTGGACCAGCGGCAGAACACGCTGACCGGTGGGGCGGTGGGAGAGGTCGTCTCCGCCGACACCGTCCGCAGCGAGGCCTCCCAGATCGCCGAGGCGCTGGGCATCGAGTAGGCCGAGTCACAACCGCGAAGGCCGCGATGATCCCGAGCATCACGAGCGGGTACTGGATCGTGAGCCTGATCACGGTGCGGCGGACGATCACACGCTATTCCTACCTGAAACCGCCCGACCCAGCCGGTAGCCGCGACCGCGCACCGTCGCAATCGGATCCTCCGCGACAAGAACACCCGCATGTGAGCAGAATACGACGCTGCGCCCTCGTCAAGCTGTGCGGCGGCCTTTCTTCCAGGCGGAGAATGCCCGGATCGCCTCGAGCAGGATCGGGATGCCGGGGATGAGCACGAGCACGATGATGAAGAGTTCGCTGTACTCGCGGACGAACGGGATCCGGCCGAGGAAGTAGCCGAGCAGCGTCACCCCGACGCCCCACAGCAGCGCCCCCACGCCGTTGTAGACGACGAATCGACGGTAGGACATGTGACCGACGCCCGCCGCCGCGGGAACGAACGCACGGATCACCGGCAGGAACCGCGCGATGATGATCGCCTTCGGGCCGTGCTTCTCGAAGAACGCGTGCGTGCGCTCCACGTTTGCGGGGTTGAAGAAGCGGCTTTTCTCACGGTTGAAGATCGCCGGCCCCAACCTGCGTCCGAGCATGAATCCCATCTGGTCGCCCGCGAAGGCGAAGAGGAAGAGCGCGGCACAGGTGAGCCAGATGGGCACATCGATGATCCCCGTGGCGCTGAAGAGGCCGACGGTGAAGAGCAGAGAATCCCCGGGGAGGAACGCGAGTACGACGACCCCCGTCTCGAGGAAGACGAACGCGCACGCGAGGATCAGCGCAGCCCAACCGCCTGCGTTGAGCAGGGTCTCGGGGTCGAGCCAGTCGATCCCGAGCAGAGCGGGCACGATGCCGGGAGCGGCGAAGAACGGTGTCACGGGGTTCCTCTCGAAACAGGGGCGTCGCGGAGTGCGAGCCGTGCGCTACGACGGCAGGGCCGCACCTACTCTTCCCGATACTCCCGACTTCTGACTGAGAAGTCGCCCCAGGCGACGCAACCGCCACGGCGAGAAGGCAGCATGTCGGGCTCGCCCACGGGGGTTCGTTCCAAGACGAGTTCGAGGGATCGTGCCGATCCGCACATATCGGTCGTCCGGCTCCCGTGAAAGAATCGTGGTGCCGGGCGACAACGCGGGAGGAGCACGATCATGACTCGTACTCCCGTCATGGGGCCTCTCATCCCGCCGGGGGCCGAGTCGCGATGTATCGACACGAGCCTCGGGAGGGTGCACCTGCTGCACGCAGGTACCCCGCACGCCGAGCGCGTTCCGCTGGTGCTCGTGCACGGCGGCGGGGGCGATGCCGCGTCTGTTTCCTGGTACCGCCTGATCGAGCCGCTCTCCCGAGGCAGGGAGGTGTGGGCGATCGATCTGCCCGGCTTCGGCGGCAGCATGGACCTCGACGGCGTGGGCAGCGCCGCCCGCATGGCCGGGATCGTCTCCGAGGTCATCGACAGAGCGGTCGGTGCGCCTGTTGCGGCGATCGGCGTCTCGATGGGCGGGGACGTGGTGCTGAATCTCGGCCTCGATCATCCGGAATGCGTGCGGGGTATCGTCGCCATCGCGCCCGGGGGTCTGCTCTCCCGGTTCCGCTCTCCCGTGGTCCATGCGCTCACCTGGTGGGCGACACGCTGGCCGGACTGGCTGATGCTGCCGCTCAGCCGGGTCGCGAACCGCTTCGTCCGAAGTTCGCTGCGCGCGATGGTGCGCGATCCCGAGGTCATTCCGCCCGAGGTCGTCGAGGAGTTCGTGCGCCTCTCCCGGCATCCTCGAGGTGCGATCGGCTATTTGCGCTACAACCAGGCCTCCATCGGGCGCGGACGCATGCTGAACGATCTCACCGGTCGTATCGGCGAGCTGCGCATGCCGGCGCTGTTCTTCCACGGGATGGAGGATCCGCTGGTGAATCCTCAGGACTCCGTGCGCGCGGCGGCGGCGATCCCCGGCGCGAAGCTCGTGCTGCAACCCGATTGCGGGCACTGGGCCCAGCTCGAAGCGCACGACGCGTTCCTCGCGGCGCTCCTCCCGTTCCTGGACGAGATCGACGGACAGGATCGCGGAGGGCCATGACGAGCGAGCGTGCATCTCGTCGTACGGCGGCGCGCGAGCTGTTCGCCGAGCCTCATGACATCGCCCGCGCACACGTCAGGGTATTCGCCCGGTAGAAGGCAGATCCTGCGGGTGCGCTAGAGCCGCCTGCGCGGCGTCCTCACTCACCCCGGAAACTCAGCCCCCTGGCTTCGAGCTCCTCGCCCAGAATCCGGATCGCCTTCGGGCCGACACCGTGCAGAGCGAGAAGCTCTTTCTTCGTGCGTTCCGCAAGCTGTTCGAACCTCGTGATGCCTTCGGCGGAGAGAGCACGCAGGGCTACCTTGCCGAGCGAAGACGGGAACCCGTCGGTCTCTGCCGTTTCGGAGCCTGCCGGGGACGAGGTCTCCGACTCAGCCTCGGGATCAGGGAAGGGCATGGCGGCGATCCACTGCCGAAGGATCGCTGTCAACGCCTCGCGCGCGGCGCATACGTCTTCGATGGAACTGAACAGCGCGACCGCGCGATCCGACCCTTTCCAGGTCAGCAGCCCCGTCGGATCCTCGACATGCTCCCGCATCGGGAGCGGCGTCTCGCGTTTCGCCGCTCCAGTGTGGAGCACGAGGCGGATGCCGCCCTTGCGTTCGATACCCGTGGTGGCGAAGTGCTCGACGATACGGTAGCTGGGCGCGTTCCACTTGATCTCTCCGACGACGCGGCCGTCGGACTGCTCGATGATCCTGCACAGTTCCGCGAGGAGCGGCACCCGGTCATCGGACATCTCTCGGAGCCAGGCCTCCACCGCCTGTTGGGTGCTGCTGGGCATGATCCTTCTCCTCCGCTCCGCATCTGTCATCTCGACCTCGAGACCGGCAGAGGTCCCATCGTTGTCGGTTCAGGAGAGCTTAGCCGGGGTGAAGCGCAAAAGTCGGAGGCGGTGATCGGTCGGCACCCCGCGAGCCTCGAACGCTATGGTTGCGTCTCCCGCCGCCGTAGCACTACGGAAGGCCGGTTTTCGGGGGCTTCAGCTGGACCCGCGTGGTCTGGAATACGCCGATGTCCTCCGATGCGATGAGCAGTATGCGAGCGACCGCTATCGGTCCAGAACAATCGTGCTTTAGATTCCTGATCGACGGGCCGTGCGCAGAGCGCATGGCAGATCCGGTGGGTTCATCATCGACTGCGCTGGCGCTCGTACAGGGCGATGCCCGCGGCGACTGACACGTTCAACGACTCCACGTCGGGCGACATGGGAACCGCGTACCGGTGCGTAGCGATGCTCGTGAGCTCTCCGGATGCGCCGGCCCGTTCCGAGCCCAGCAGTACCGCGATCCGTCCCCGCAACCTTGAGATCGTTTCGAGAGAGGTGCCGGCATCCGCGCTCAGGCTGGCGAGCGGGATCCGCTCCGCCCGGAGAAAGCGGGCGAGTTCGGTTCGTGTCGTGATGAGTGCCGGGATTGTGAAGACGAGCCCTCGGCTGGCGCGGATCAGCCTTCGATCGTAGACCGTGGTCAGGCCGCTGTCGATGAGCACGATGCCGGCGGTGTCGAAGGCGCGGGCTGAGCGGAGGATCGCGCCGATGTTGCCCGCGATCCGGACGCCGTCGAGCACGAGCACATCTCCGCGGCGGGTGCTGAGATCGCGCCAGCTCGTAGGCGCGGGTGCCTGTGCGAGCGCGAACAGCCGAGCGGCTTTCTCCCGTCCGAAGACCGATCGCGCCACCTCGTCGCCGAGGACATGCAGTGAGATCGAGGGGATGCCCTGCTGCAGTCGACGAGCCGCTTCTGCGTACCCGGCAGTCGCGTACAGCGCGAGTAGACGAAGCCCTGCGCGGAGTGCCTGTGCGATGTTCTCTTCATCGTCGATGAGGATCGTCCTGGGGCGGGCGGTCTGCGAGCGAAGCACGTCGGTGATTCTCCTCACCGCCGGATGCCGGAGGTTCTCGATGATCCCCGTGGACGCGCCATTCGTAGCGCTTGCGTCGAGTAGGGTACCGGTCATGCATTCAGCGTCGGCCCTCACGCAGCGTGAGGGTCAAGTCACGGCTACTCCCACACCGCGGTATACGGATCGACGCCGGCCGCGCGGGAGACTGCGAAGATCGCATCCCGCAGCCAAACGCTCAGCCCCGGTTCGACACCGTCGAAGAACGCGCGGAAGCGCGGATCGTCCACGAACATACGGCCGAGCAGCGCGTGCATCGACGGCGTGCAGGTGAAGAGCCTCCCGAACATCTCTCGATGGCGCACGGCCAATGCGGCAGCCTCCGGGCTCGTCGGAGCGATGCCTGCTCGCACTGCCTCCGCGATCTCCCCGTAGAGCGCTTCGCCGGTCTCATGGAGCGCGACGCGCTCCGCGGAGGTGAGCGCCTCCGCGTTCTCCTTGAACTGCCGCCACTCTCCGGAGCCGCCCCAGCGCTCCTGCGCCTCGACGGCCCAGTCCTGCCGCCAGGATCGCCCGAAGATCTCCGCTTGCTGCTGCAAGGTCGGCGCGGCGCCGGCCTCTTTGAGCGAGAGCAGGCGATCCACCGCATTCGCCGTGTGCTGCAGTTGCGTGATCTGCTCATCGAGGAGACGGCGCTGCTCGCGGAGGTGCTGCTCTGCATCGACCGTGGGATCGTCCAGGAGCTCCGCGATCGCGGCGAGACTGAACCCGAGCTCGCGGTAGACCAGTACCCGGTAGATGCGGCCGATGTCGTCTGCCGAGTAGCTGCGGTATCCGGCAGCCGTGCGGTTCGATGGGTGCACAAGGCCGATCTCATCCCAGTGGTGCAGGGTGCGAATGCTGACCCCGACCAGGCCGGCGACTGCGCCGACGGTCAACGGCGCCGCAGCGGTCTGCACGGACATCGGGCCTCCTTTCGTCGCACCTCTCATTGTGTCGTAGCCGGAGGAGCGGAGCAGGGCCGTACCCCCATTGCCGGTCCGTCGTCTCGCTGGCAGTCTGGAGAGAGCGAATGGGACGGAGAAATGCGGGAGGCGAGCATGGCGACGACGATCATCGGATGGGGGATCGCTGGGGCGGGCGCGATGCTGTTCCTGGTATCGCTGATGCTGACCGTGAGAGCGCATCCGGATCGGCGCATACCGATCTGGTCGAACCCGCGGCCGATTCCCCGGCACTCGATCTGGACCCGCGTGCTCGGTGGTGTCCTCATGGTGTCCAGTGGGATTCTCATCGGCAGTGAGCAGCTCGTCTTCCTGCTGGTGCTTCTCGGCGTCGTCGTGCTGACGGGGAGCTTCATCATGTTCGGCCACAACCAGAGGGTCGAGGCGGAGAACGGGGGCGTCTGACCCGACCCTGCTTCTCCATACCCGTTGAAAGGCGATTTTTGCACGCGGGATCCGCGATCCTCATGCAAAAATCGCCTCTCGAGCGGGGTGCGCAGGCAGAAGGACGGCCTGCGCGCGGCCGGGTACGGGTCGTAGAAGATCCGGTGGTCGGATACACTCCAAGGGGAGCGGAGGTGCAGAGCATGCTGATATCGCTGTGGCTGATGGCGCAGCTGGTGCTGCTCACGCTCTCCGTCGCGCTCACGCCGCATCTCCCGCAGCCGATGATCCAGGCGGTGCTGGTGCTCGCGGTGGGGGCCCTCATCCTGGTGCCGGTCCTTCCGGCGATCGCGCGAGTTCTCACGCGGGCTCTGGCGCTGGCTCCCAACGCTCCGCCGCGTCGATCGCATGTGCCCGAGGTGCGCGAATTCCGCGTACCCGGCGACGCCGGTATGCCGGGGACCGCGCTCGCGCGGGCTCCGTCGCGCGTCGTTCACGCCTCTGCCTGAACGACGTTTCGCATCAACCGATCCTTGCGGTCGGTGTTCTTTCGGCGCACCCTCGGGTGCTCTCGTTCTCGCAGGGCGTGCACGCGCTCGATACCCGCGACTGAAACGAGAACACCATGCACCCCGAATACCATCTGCCCGCTGATCCCTCGAATGCGACCGCTCCTCTGATCACGGAGCGTCAGGAGGAGGCCCGATGAGCATCTACGAGTTCCCGCCCATCAAGATCCTGATCAATGCCGCCTACTGGATCGTGACCTCGCTCAGCGAGATCCTCGAACCGGTGGCCGGCGCGTACAGCGCCGCGGTGGCGATCATCGTGCTCACTGTCGTGATCCGCGCGATCCTCGTCCCGGTCGGCCGATCGCAGGTGAAGGCGAACGTCATGAGACAGCGGCTCGCGCCGCAGATCGCCGAGCTGCGGCGCCGTCACCAGAAGAACCCCGAGGTGCTGCAGCGGAAGACGATGGAGCTCTACGCGGCGGAGAAGGCCTCCCCGTTCGCCGGATGTCTGCCCGTGCTCGCGCAGACGCCGGTGCTCATGGCCGTGTACGGTTTGTTCATCCTGCCGGAGATCGACGGGCACCCGAACGAGCTGCTCTCGCACACGTTCTTCGGTGTTCCGCTCGATGCCGGGTTCATCGGGCAGATCGGTGCGGGGACGGTGTCATGGGGATCGGCGGCGGTCTTCTTGACGATCATGGTGCTTATCGCCGTCGTCGCCCAGGCTTCGCGGCGTCTGCTCGCTCAGCCGCAACCCGAGACGGCGTCGCAGCCGCAGTCCCAGCAGCCCGCAGGCATGCCGGATCTGACGGGCATGATGCGCGTGCTGAGCTTCATGCCGTTCATGACCGCCGTGATCGCGGCGTTCGTTCCGCTCGCTGCGGGGCTGTACCTTCTCACGACGACGGCGTGGACCCTCGGGGAGCGGCTGATCCTGACCCGTATCTACCAGCCTGAGCGCTAAAGCGGGAGCGGGTGCTGATCCTCGCTGCATCTCGCTGCATCATGGCCGCATCGCCGCATTGCCGCTTCCGCCCCCGCCCCTACCCCGTAGTCCCCACAGCAAACGCACCGATCTGCCGTCGCGCACACCGAAATCCGGGATCCGGTGTGCTTGACGGCAGATCGGTGCCGCTAGGACGCGGAGTCGCGCTCGACCGGCGGACGCCAGACCAGCACAGCCACTGCGAGCGCGAGGATCACCGCCGTCAGTGCGAATGGGACCGGGATCAGCGGGTCTATGAGCACCAGCAGGCCGGCCGCGGGCAGCGCGATGTTCACCGCTCTCCCGGCGCACGGGCGGATCGCCAGCACCCACACGCCGAGCACGAAGATGGCGATGGGAATCGTGTAGGCGAACGAGGCGTAGGGAGCGGCGAGCTCGCTCTTGCCCGCGAGGACGTCGATCTCGACCTCGATCCCGGCCGAGAAGGCTCCGGCGGCCGCGAAGATGAAGAAGTGACCGTAGCCGTAGGCGAGGGAACCCCTGAGGCCGTTGATCGCGTGGTGGTGGGGAGGCCAGAAATAGATCCACCACAGCGCCGCGGTCGCGATGAGGGTGAGCGCGGAGATCGCGATGAGCGGGCCGAGGATCTCGGTCTCATGCAGAGCCTCGATAATGGCGTTGGCCGAGGCGAGCAGGCTCTCGCCGAGCAGGATCAGTGTGAACAGCCCGTAGCGCTCGGTGATGTGGTGCGGGTGCCAGGGCGTGGATCCGGTGCGCTCCGCGATGACGGGGATGCTGATCTCCGCGAGGACGAGCACGACGAGTGCGATCATGAAGACCGATTCCGGGAGCAGCAGTGCTGCGAGCCAGAGCACTTGGACCAGCACGACCCCGACCGCGTAGATGAGCGTCGCCCGACGCGCGCTCCCGGCACCTCGCGAGGCGCGCAGCCATTGCGCGCCCAGGGCCAGGCGCATCACGACATACGCGAGGATCAGCACGGAGAAGTCGTGATCCTCGAAGGCCGGAGCGACGCCGGAGGCGAGCACGAGCACGCCGCCCATCTGCACGATGGTGAGCACCCGGTACAGCCAGTCGTCGGTGTCGAACGACGTGGCGAACCAGGTGAAGTTCATCCACGCCCACCAGATCCCGAAGAACACGATGGCGTAGTTGAGGATCCCGTCGCGAATGTGCCCCTCGCTGAGCGCGTGGTGCAGTTGTGCGGCCGCGATGCTGACCGCGACGACGAATACGAGGTCGAAGAACAGCTCGAGCGTCGACGCCGTCCGGCCCGGCTCATGGGGGTCTCGCGGGCGCATCGGGATGAGCCTGAAGCGGGGTGCTGGCGCCATGGGCGGATGTCCCTCTCCGCTGGGGATTCCGGAAAACGATGGGTACCGGGCCCGGGGCGGATCGCTCGGGCCATCTCATGATAGTGCTCGAGACGCGGTGGTCGCGCCGCAGATCCGCCGTCGAGCACACCGAAACCCGAGATCCGGTGTGCTCGACGGCAGATCTGCGCCGCTAGGCTGGCGTGATGATCGAGCTCGAGCTCGACTCCAGCGGGCACGGGGCGTAGCGAGCGGCCCGAGGTACGGCGGCTACTGCTTCCGGTTCCACAGCTGGTGGGTCAGCCCGCTCGAACTGCTGACCGATTCGATCGTGAAGCGATCCTCGATCCCCACGACGTCGTCCCAGAGGTGCACGCCGCGACCCAGCGTGATCGGCACGACCACGACGTGCATGAAGTCGACGAGGTCGGCGCGCAGGAATTGGCGGATCGTCGAGGGCCCGCCCCCGATGCGAACGTCCCTGCCGTCGGCGGCCTCGCTCGCGCGGCGCAGCGCCTCGGCCGGGTCGGCGTCGATGAAGTGGAAGCTCGTGCCGTTCGCGAACACCATGGGCTCGCGCGGGTGGTGCGTGAGTATGAAGCAGGGGGTCTTGAAGGGCGGCTCGTCGCCCCACCATCCACGCCACCCGTCGTCGGGCCAGGGCCCGCTCTGCGGGCCGAACTTGCGGCGCCCCATGATCTCCGCGCCGATGCCCTGCCCCCACATGCTGAACAGGGCACGATCCAGCGTCACCGGATCGGCGACCCGGTGAACGCCCTCGATGACGCGGCCGTCGAACCAGCTGAAGAGGGCGCCGGCGTCTCCGATCGGGCGGTCGAACGTCACGTGGTCGCCCGCCGAGAAGCCGTCGAGAGACACGAACTGATTATGTATGCGTGCGCGAGCCATGACGCCTCCAGGCGATTGCGGTCTGATCGCTCAACTCTAGGCCGGTCGCGCCGGGGAGGGAAGGGGCGGGTGCCGGTCTGCGGCCCCGCCCCGAGCCTCAGCGGTGGGTCAGCCCTTACGCGGGGCTGTTCTCCAGCTGCTGCTTGTCCGCCCCGCTGTCTGCCTCCAGCGTCTGCGACGCTGCGCTGCCGTTCGCGCTGGTGACCTCCACCTTACGCGGCTTCGCCCGCTCGCTGACCGGGATCGTCACGCACAGCACGCCGTTGTCGTAGCTGGCGCTGATGCGCTCGGTATCGATGCCCTGGCCGAGGCTGAGCTGACGCAGGAAGCTGCCCGAGGTGCGCTCGCGGGTGATCCACTTCACGTTCTCGGTGCTCGGCAGAGTGCGCTCGGCGCGGATCGTCAGCAACTGGCCGTCCACATCGATGTCGACGGAGCCCGGATCCATGCCGGGCAGGTCAGCGGTCAGCAGGTAGTGGTCGCCGTCGCGATAGAGATCCATGGGCATCTGCCGCGGTCCGCGCAGGGGCTCGTTGAACAGGCTGTCGGCGATGCGTTCCATCTCACGGAAGGGGGTGTAGGTTGCCATGTTTCTCACCTTTCTCTGAACTGGCGATTCAAGATGTGAAAGTTGAGTGCAGGTAACTCAACTTGAGAAAATATTAGCACTCTCTCGGGTAGAGTGCTAACTGTTGTTCGCTTGAGGCAAACGCGCGGCTCACTAGCATCCGGCGGGATACGGCCGCAATGGGCAGCAGCGGTCGCGCAGGTCTCGTAGACTGCGATAACAGAGACTCGCAAGGGGGTGCCATGACCGAGATGAAGGACATGACGGGCGGGCGCGAACTCGTCATGGTGTCCAACCGGTTGCCGGTTGACCGGGTCGTCGAGAAGGACGGATCCACCTCGTGGCGCACCTCACCGGGAGGACTCGTCACGGCGGTCGCCCCCATCGTGGAGCAGCTCGGCTGCCTCTGGGTGGGGTGGGTCGGTTCTGCAGACGAGGCGGTGGAGCCATTCGAGATCGGATCGATGCGCCTCGCGCCCGTCGAGTTGAGCGAGGACGACATCGAGCTCTACTACGAGGGCTTCTCGAACGGCACGCTCTGGCCGCTCTACCACGACGTGATCGCGCGTCCCGAATTCCACCGCGTGTGGTGGGACCGCTATCAGAAGGTGAACCAGCGCTTCGCGGAGCGCGTCGCGCAGCACGCGGCTGAGGGTGCGATCGTCTGGGTCCATGACTACCAGCTCCAGCTCGTGCCCGCGATGCTGCGCGAGCTGCGCCCCGACCTCACGATCGCCTTCTTCCTGCACATCCCGTTCCCGCCGAGCCGGCTCTTCGCGCAGCTCCCGTGGCGCAAGCGCGTGGTCGAGGGGCTGCTCGGGGCCGACGTGATCGGGTTCCAGCAGGTCACCGACGCCGTGGCGTTCCGCATGACGGCCGAGCGGTTCACCCGCGTGCCCGCGCTCGGCAACACGATCGTCGTGCCCGGCGCCGCCGGTGAGCCGTCGCGCACGGTGCTCGCCCAGGAGTTCCCGATCTCGATCGACGCCGCGGCCTTCGCCGAGGTGGCCGCCCGCCCCGAGATCCAGGAGCGGGCGAGGGAGATCCGCGCCGAACTCGGCAACCCGAAGACGGTCATGCTGGGCGTCGACAGACTCGACTACACGAAGGGGATCAGGCACCGCCTCAAGGCGTTCGACGAGCTGCTCTCGGACGGCGAGATCGACGCCGAGCAGACGGTGCTCGTGCAGGTGGCGAGCCCGAGCCGGGAGCGCGTCGACGCCTATCGGCAGTTGCGCGACGAGGTCGAGCTCACCGTGGGGCGCATCAACGGGGAGTACGGAAGCATCGGGCACGCGCCGCTCGTCTATCTGCATCGCGGGCACACGCGCGACGAGATGGTGGCGCTCTACCTGGCCGCGGACGTGCTGCTGGTCACTCCGCTGCGCGACGGCATGAACCTCGTCGCGAAGGAGTACGCCGCGTGCCGCACCGACGAGCAGGGCGTGCTGGTGCTGAGCGAGTTCGCGGGGGCGGCCGACGAATTGCGGGACGCGCTGCTCGTCAACCCGCACGACATCGAGGGGCTCAAGGCCGCGATCGTGCGTGCGGCCCACATGCCGCGCGAGGAGCAGCGCCGGCGCATGCGCTCGCTGCGCCGAACCGTCTACGACAACGATGTCGCGCACTGGGCGTCCGGCTACCTGGGGGCGGTGCGGGCGACCGCGGAGGCGCAGCGCCCGAGCCCCACCGGGCACCGTACCGAGCCGATCCAGGTGAGCACGGCATTCGTGCCGCGCAGCATCGACGACCGCGTGCGCCGGCTCGCCGCGCTTCCCAGGCTCATCGTGGCGAGCGACTTCGACGGCACGCTCGCACCGATCGTGCCGAGGCCGGAGGACGCCAGGATCCTGCCCAGGGCCCGCCAGGCGCTCGAGGTGCTGCGAAACGCGCCCGACACCTACGTCGCCGTGCTCACGGGGCGCTCGCTGGGCGGACTGGCCGAGACGGGGCTGCAGAGCGACGGCTGGATCGTGTCGGGTTCCCACGGCTCGGAGCTGACCGGGCTCGACATCGGCCCGACAGGGCAGGGCGGCGACGGACCCCCGCTCGGCAGCCCGCTCACCGAGGAAGAGAGCGAAAGGCTCGAGCGCGTCGGGCGGCGGTTCGAGCGCGTGCTCGGCGGCGAGCCCGGGGTGCGGCTCGAGCGCAAGCCGTTCGGGATCGCGGTGCACACGAGGCAGGTCGCCGACCCCGAGCAGGCGGAGGAGCTGATGGCTGCGGCCGTCGAACTGGGCCTTGCCGCCGACATGCACGTGCGCGAGGGCAAGCAGGTGCGGGAGTTCTCCGTGCGCGATTCGAATAAGGGATCGGTGCTGCGCAGCATCCGCGCGGCACTGCCCGACGCGCCCGTGCTGTTCCTCGGGGACGACGTGACCGACGAGGACGTGTTCACGACCCTCAGTCACGACGACCTGGGGATCAAGGTGGGGGAGGGCGACACCGCGGCCATGGAGCGGGTGCCCGATCCCGAGACGGCCACGGCGGTGCTCGCACTGCTGGCGGAGCTGCGCACCGGGATCATCATCGGCTCTGAGTGAGGGTCATCGCCTACCCGGTGGGCGCCTGCGAAATCAACCCCGGTGACAGTTCGTCCCGCGAACCTCTACGCTCGAACCCCGGGCCGTGACGCGACGGCCGAACACGAAGGAGGGCGATATGAGCCACACCGACGGTACGCGCGACACCGGCGGGCTCGCAACCGACGAGTTCCGCAGTTTCGGGGTCGAGGAGGAGTACCTGCTGCTCGACGCAGCGCACGGTGCCCCGACCGATCTCGCCGCCGACATGGTGCGGTCGGCTCCGCACTCCGTGGCGCCGGCCGAGCGGGAGTTCTTCTCGAGCCAGCTGGAGACCGCGACGCAGGTGTGCCGCACCGCCGATGAGGCGCTGGAGACCCTTACCGGGTTCCGCACCGCGCTGTCTCGAGAGGCGGCGGATCGCGGCATCGTCCTCGCAGGCAGCGGCCTGCCGCCCGTCGGCGGTGAAGCCGCAGGAACCGTCACCCCGAAGTCGCGCTACCGCGAACTCGGGGAGCAGCTGCGCAACGCTGCCGCCTACCAGTACGTGACGGGCACGCACGTGCACGTCGAGATCCCCTCGCCCGATGCGGGCGTCGAGGTGCTGGCGCGTCTCGCCCCGTGGGCTCCGGCGCTGCTCGCGATGACGGCGAACTCCCCGCTGTGGTGCGGCGAGCCGACGGGATTCGCCAGTTGGCGCCACGTCATGAACATGTCGTGGCCCGTGGCCGGGTTCCCGCCCGAGTTCGACAGCGGTGAGGCGTACGCGCGCTCCGTCGAGCAGTTGGTCGAGAGCGGCGTGCTGCTCGACTCCGGGGTGGTGACCTGGCTGGCGCGGCTCTCGCAGAACTTCCCCACGATGGAGCTGCGCATCGCCGACGCTCAGCTGGAGGCCGAGGACGCGGTGTGCTTCGCGGTGCTGGTGCGGGCGCTCGTCGATCGGGCGCTGAGCGAGGCCGAGGCGGGAGAGCCGCGCCCGAGTATCGCCCACGGCCTCGTGAACGGCGCGATCTGGATGGCCGCTCGCGACGGGCTCGGAGCGCAGCTCATCGATCCGCTCACCGCACGCCCCGAGCCGGCCTTCGACACGCTCGAGCGGATGGCCGCCTCGGTCGAGAACGAGCTGCGGCGCACCGGTGACCACGATCGGGTCTCCCGCTACCTCGACCGGCTCCGGCGCACGGGCGGGCCGGCGCGGCGCCAGCTCGAACGCTTCGAGGCGGAGGGCCTCGAGGGGCTCATCGGCCTCTATCGCGAGAGTTCGCGCTGACCATTGTGAGCGAAATGCGGAGTCCCGAATTGCTGTTTGCCGAGACGATGAAGCAGCAATTCGGGACTCCGCGTTTCGGAGGGGGGGAGGGGTGTGGGGTGGAGGTGCGGGGCTAGCCAGCGGCCGCGCTCGCGATGAGCTCGCGGGTGAACGGGTCGCGGGGATCAGCCAGCACCGGCTCCGTCTCTCCCTCCTCGACCACCCGACCGTCTCGCATGATGAGCACGCGGTCGCACACGGTGCGCACCGCCGCCAGATCGTGCGAGACGAAGACGAGGGTCAGGCCCTGCTTCTCCTGGAGCTCGCGCAGCAGCGACAGGATGCCGGCCTGCGTGGTGACGTCGAGCGCCGACACGGGTTCGTCGCACACGAGCACGTCGGGGTCTGCGGCGAGCGCGCGTGCGATCGCGACGCGCTGGCGCTGGCCGCCCGAGAGCGTCGCCGGCTTGCGGTCGAGGTACTCGGGGCCGAGGCCCACCTGCGCGAGCAGCTTGGCGGGCGCGCGATCGGGGGAGCGGAGCGAGGCGGTCAGGATCCTGCCCACCCGCCAGCGCGGGTCGAAGGTCGCGAGCGGATCCTGCGGGATGAGGCGCACCCTGATGTGCGGATCGACCCGCTCGACGGTGCCCGAGTCGGGTTGCTCGGCGCCCACGAGCACGCGCGCGAGGGTGCTCTTGCCCGCGCCTGATTCGCCGACGACCCCCACGGCCTCGCCCCGCCGCAGTGCGAGATCGACTCCCTGCAGGCCGGTCGTGCCGCCGCCGGGGGTGGGGAAGCGGCGGGCGGCGCCGCGCAGCGCCAGCAGTTCGGGGGCATCGGCGGGCGCCGTGCTCGCGATGGGTTTCGGGCCGCTCGGGATCGCCGCCACGAGCGCTCGGGTGACCGCGTGGGCGGGGCGGTGCAGCACCTGCTCGGTCGGGCCCTGCTCGACGACGCGCCCGCGGTCGAGCACCGCGATGCGATCGGCGACGCGGGCCACGCTTGCGAGGTCGTGGCTGATGAGCACGATCGCGGTGCTCCGCGCCCTGATCTCGTCGAACAGGCCCAGCACACGAGCCGCAGTGGTCGGGTCGAGCGCCGTGGTCGGCTCGTCGGCGATCAGCAGCTCCGGCTCGCCGATGAGCGCGGACGCGATGAGCGCCCGCTGCCGCATCCCGCCCGAGAGCTCGCCCGGTCGCTGCCGCAGGCGGGCCGCGGCGTGCGGGAGGCCGGCGGCTTCGAGGGACCGGATCGCGGCGGCGCGTCGTTCGCGGCGTCCGATCCCGCGCACCGCGAGGGCTTCCCCGACCTCGGCCTCGATGGTGCGCAGCGGATCGAGCGACTGCAGCGCGTCCTGCAGCACGAGCGAGACGGAGCGGCCGCGCAGCCCCCGCCACTGCCGACGACCGAGCCTGCGCGCGTCGCTGCCCGCGATCTCGAAGGAGTCGGATCGCACGGTCCACTGCGGATCCGACTGCGTCAACCCCAGGAGCGTGCGCGCGAGCACCGACTTACCGGCCCCCGACTCGCCCACGACCGCGAGGCACTCGCCGCGCTCCACCCGCAGCGACACCCCGTCGAGCACCGGCGAGGCGCCGCCGCGCAGCTCCACGCGCAGCCCCTCGACCTCGAGCACGCCCTTGCGCTCAGCCACGAGAACCTCCCAGTCTCCGTCCGAGCACCGTCAGCGAGCCCGCTACCAGCACGATCGCGAGGCCCGGCATCACCGTCATCCACCAGGCCGTGGTGAGGTACACGCGGCCCGCGTTCAGCATCGCCCCCCACTCCGGTGAGGGCGGCAGCGCCCCGAGGCCGAGGAAGCCGAGCGCCGACACCCACACGATGGCCTGGCCGATCCCGAGCGTCGCCGCCGACACCAGCGGCCACAGCGAGTTCGGGGCGACGTGCCGCATGAACACCCGCACGGGTCCGACCTCGTCGAGCCGTGCCCACTCCACGTAGCCGCTCGCGGCGATGCCGCGCACACGGGCGCGCAGCATGCGCGCGTACCCGGGAATCGTGGCGAGGCCGATCGCGAGGATCGAAGCCGTCGGCCCCGAACCCATCACCGAGATGAAGAGCAGCGCCATCACGAGGGTCGGCAGCGCGAACAGCACCTCGAACACGCGGCCGAGCGAGCCGTCGAGCCAGCGCGGGCCGAGACCGGCCGCGAAGCCGAGCGCGGCGCCGATCCCGATCCCGATGCCGGTCGCCGCGAGGCCGATGCCCACGGATGCTCCGGCGCCGTGCACCACCCGGGTGAAGAGGTCTCGGCCCGATTCGTCGGTGCCGAAGGGGTGCTCGAACGACGGCGGGCGGAAGCCCTCTGCCGGGTGCACCGCGAGCGGGTCGCCCGGGGCGAGCAGCTGCGGCGCGCAGACGGCGATGAGGGCGACGAGCAGGATCGCGAGAGCGGCCCAGCCCGACCAGCCGAGCGGGTTCGCGCCGATCCGCCCGCTTCCGAGTGCGCGGCGCATCATGCGGGGATCACCCCGCGACGCAGGCGCGGATCGACGAGGTGCTCGAGCAGATCGGAGATCAGCATGATCGCCACGTACAGCAGCGCGATGACCACGACCGCACCGATCACCACCGGCACGTCGCGCACCGTGGCGGCCTCGAGCAGCATGCGTCCCAGCCCCTGGCGCGCGAACAGCGCCTCGACGACCACCGCGCCGCTCAGCAGCGAACCGTACGCCCACCCCGACAGCGCGAGGGCGGGCAGCGCGGCGTGCCGCAGCGTGTGCGTGAACAGCACCCGCGTCTCGGAGGCCCCGCGGGATCGGGCCGTCACAGTGAAGGGCGCGTCGTCGGCCTCGACGAGCGAGCCCTGCAGCACGTGGGCGAGGTAGCCCGCGATCGGCACCGCGAGGGTGATCACGGGCAGCACCAGCCCGGCGGGTGACGAGCCGCTCGTGGCGGGCAGGATCCCGAGTCCGCTCGCGAAGACGAGGATGAGCACGGCTCCCACGAAGAACTGCGGGGCGACGGACGCGACGGTCTCGACGCCGGCGAGCACGGCGCGGATCGCGCGGCCGATCCTGCCCCTCCCCGCTACCGCGGAGACGAGCGCGCCGAGCACCACGAGGGCCCATGCGAGCAGCAGCGCGAGCGTCGCGATCAAGAGGGTGGGCGGCAGATTCGCGGCGAGCAGATCGGCCACCGGCTGCTTGCGGGCGTAGGAGTCGCCGAACTGCAGCGTGGCGGTGCGCCACAGCTGAGCGAGGTACTGCAGCACGAGCGGCTGATCCAGCCCGTACGCCTGCCGCGCCCGCTCCGTGGCCTCGGGGCCCGCCTGCGATCCGGGGCCGCCCATGATCGCCTCGAGCGGGTCGCCCGAGAGGCGCAGCGCGAAGAACACGACCGTCGCCGTCAGCCACACGACGAGTAGAGCCGCGCCGATCCTCTGCGCTGCGGCCCGCGCGATCCGTCTGCCTCTCACTGCTGCCTCACCGTGTCGTGCTCCTGCTCGTGCCCGTGCTCCTGCTCCTGCTCGTGCCCCTGCTCCTGCTCGCCGCCCCACGCTTGCCGCCTTGCCGCCCCCACTCGCCTGCACCATCGCAGACGCACCGATCTGCCGTAAAGCACACCAGAACCCGGGTTCGCGTGTGCTCTACGGCAGATCGGTGCATGTGGGTAAAGGGGCGAACTCGAGCGGCGCCTACCGGGTCGGCCTGACGCAGTGCGTCACCGCGGATTGCGCGAACATGCGAGGCATCTTCTTTCAAGCAATCCGGGCGTCGATGAAGGTGGGCGTGGCCACCGTGCCGAGCGTCGCGACGCCCTCGACACCGTTCACCAGGAAGTGGTTCTGCTGGTCGTAGAGCGGCAGCACCGTGTAGCTCTCCAGGATGCGCTGCTGCGCATCGGCGTACAGCTTCGTGCGCTCGGCCTCGTCGAGGGTCGCCGAGGCCTGCTCGAGGACGGCGTCGAGCTCGGGATCCTTGAGCTGCGCGTTGTTCGCGAAGTACCCCGAGGGCGCGGGGATCGTGCCGTCGGAGTGGTACAGGATGCGCAGCACGTCGGGACCGACCTTGGTGTACGGAGCGCTCACGGCCTCGTACTCGTGCGCCGCGAGCGCGCCGTACCAGCTGCTGAGGTCGACGGGGGTGATGACCACGTCGAAGCCGACGGCCGCGGCGTTGGCCTGGATCTGCTCGAAGAGCGACTGCTCGGCCGCGGTCGACTGGTTCGTGCTGACGGGGAAGCGCACGGTGAGCTTCTTGCCGTCCTTCTCGCGCACGCCGTCCTCGCCCTCGGTCCAGCCCGCCTCGTCGAGCAGCTTCGCAGCGGCGTCGGGATCGGTCTCGAACAGGCTCTCATCGCTCACCGCGGTCGGCTCGACGCTCGCGAGCGGCGAATAGGAGCGCGTGGCCACCCCCTGGAAGAGTGACTCGATGCCCGGGTTCGGGTCGGCGACCCGGATGAACGCCTCGCGCACGCGGGCGTCGTCGAACGGGGCCTGGCCCGAGTTCAGCTCGATGCGGTTGACGGCGCCGGGTCGCGGAGCGTCGATGTGCTCGATGCCGTCGGCGTTCTCCGCGGCGACGATGTCGGCGGGCAGCGGGTTGTCGATGACGTGCACCTCGCCGGAGGTGAGGGCCGCGTTGCGGGTGGCGGCGTCGGGGATGAAGCGCCACTCGATGCGCTCGAGGTGGGCCGGGCCGTCGTTCTCGGCCTCGGGCCCGGGCGTGCGGTAGTCGTCGTTGCGCACGAGGTCCACCTGCTGCTGCGGCGTCCACTTCTCGACGATGAACGGGCCGGTGCCGATGGGGGACTGGCAGTTCTCCTCCATGCCGCGCGCGATGCCGGCGGGGGACTGGATCGCCGTCCACTGCTGGCTCAGCGACTCCAGCAGCGCCGAGTCCGGGGCCGAGAGGTGGAAGCGCACGTGCGTGTCGTCGACGGTCTCGATCTCGGCGATCTTCTGCACGGCGAGGTAGCCGGTCGACGACTGGGTGTCGGGATCCTGCAGGTGCTCGATGTTCGCCTTGATCGCCTCCGCGTCGAGCGGGGTGCCGTCGGTGAAGGTGACGCCATCCTGCAGCGTGAAGTCCCAGGTGAGCCCGTCCTCGCTCGTCTCCCACTCGGTCGCGAGCCAGGGCTGGATCTTGCCGTCGGCGTCGCGGCCGACCATCGGCTCGAGGTACTGCGTCGAGATCAGCGCCTGCGGATAGTTGCCGCCCACGTGCGGGTCGAGGCAGGTCGGCTCGGCGTCGCCGGTCGCGTAGACCAGGGTGCCGCCCTCCTGGGGAGCGGCGTTGTCATCCGCCGTCTCGGCGCTGCAGGCGCTGAGGGCGAGGGCGCCGACCGCGGCGAGTGCGACGAGCGGGAGCGAACGGGGGAGGTGTCGGGTCATGGGTGCGCGAGGCTCCTCGGGTCGGGGCTGGAGAGGGAGTTGCGACGGTGGCGGCGCCGGTGTTGCGCGCGCCGCGGCAGCCGTTTTGTTAGATCGAGTTCAACTATGCGATTCTAGCGCACCCCGCATACGGCAGCGGCTCCGGTCAGTAGGGTATTGGCATGAGCTCACCCACCCGCGGACGCCCGCCGGCATCCTCGCGCGAGGTGCTCGCCGACGCGGCGTGCGAGCTGTTCCTCGAGCAGGGGTACGAGGCGACCTCGATCGCGGAGATCGCGAGGCGGGCCGGGGTGAGCCGATCCAGCTTCTTCAACTACTTCGCGGGCAAGTCCGAGATCCTGTGGTTCGTGTTCGACGGCAGGATCGCCGCGCTGGTCGACGCGCTCGCCGATCCCGCGCGATCGCTCTCCGATGCGCTCGCGGCCTTCGCTCTCGGTGAGGCGCCCGATACGCTCGCCCTCGCGATCGTCGACGCCCGCACCATGGATGTCGAGCAGGAGCTCGAGGCCGGCCGGGCCGCGCGGCAGTTGCGCATCGGCGCCGCGGTCACGGCCCGTCTCGAGCGCGACGGCGTCGAGGCGGTGCGCGCCGAGGTGATCGGGGCCGGCTACGCCGCTGCGCTCGTCTCCGCCGTGTGGCGGTGGGCCGATCTCGGAGCGGGGAGGCACCGCCTCGACCGCGTGCTGGGCGACGCGCTCGCCGTCGCCCGCGAGGTGCTCGGGTAGCCGGCCGGGGCAGGGGTCCGCGGCCCCGTACTTCGGAGCTCACCCGTTATTCGGATGAAACCCAAGCGATCCGATCCGAAATACGGGTGAGCTCCGAAGTTGGGGTCGGTGCCCGGATGATGAGGCTCCGATCCTGCCTCTGCTGAGCGGGATCGCGTCGGACCCTACAGCCACGCCGCGAGCCGCGTCCCCTGATCGATCGCCCGTTTGGCGTCGAGCTCGCCGGCCACGTCGGCCCCGCCGATGAGGTGCGCGCCGATCCCGAGCTCCGCGAGTTCCCCGTGCAGCTCCCGCGCCGGTTCCTGGCCCGTGCAGAGCACGACCGTGTCGACCTCGATGATGCGCTCCTCGTGCGAGGGATCGGCCTCGGGCGCTCCCGCGGCCGGCGACGCGGACGGGATCCTCACCCGCAGCCCCGCGTCGTCGATACCGAGGTACTCGACGCCGGGCATCATTTGCACTCCGCGGCGCGCGAGCTCGGTGCGGTGGATCCACCCGGTCGTCTTACCGAGGCCGGCGCCGAGCTTGCCGGACTTGCGCTGCAGCATGACGACGTCGCGGGCGGGCCGCTCCTGCGCCGGCGGCTGCAGCCCGCCGGCGTGCGCGTAGTCCCGGTCCACGCCCCAGTGCGCGAGGAAGGCTCGGAGCGCTTCGGGATCCTCGGCACTCGCGTCGCTCCATCCTGGATCCTCCGAGGGCGCCGTCAGATACTCGGCGACATCGAAGCCGATGCCGCCGGCCCCGAGGATCGCGACCCGCTCGCCCACGGGCGCCTTCTCGCGCAGCACGTCGAGATAGCCGAGCACGCTCGGGTGCTCGAGGCCCGGGATGTCGGGGCGACGCGGCACGACACCCGTGGCGACGACCACCTCGTCGAAGCCCTGCTCCGCGAGTTCGGTGGCCGTGACGCGGTGGTTCAGGCGCAGCTCGACGCCGGTCTCCTCGATCCTCACCCCGAAGTAGCGCAGCGTCTCCCGGAACTCGCTCTTGCCGGGCACCTGCAGCGCCACGTTCAACTGCCCGCCGATGCGATCCGACGCTTCGAACAGCGTGACATCGTGGCCCCGTGAGGCTGCGGTGGTGGCGCACGCGAGCCCCGCCGGCCCGGCGCCGGTCACCGCTATCCGCTTCCCGACGGCTGCCGGAGCGACGACGAGGTCGGTCTCGTGCCCCGCTCGCGGGTTCACGAGGCACGATGCCGGCCTGCCCGAGAAGGTGTGATCGAGGCACGCCTGATTGCAGCCGATGCAGGTGTTGATGCGCTGCGGAGCGCCGGAAGCCGCTTTGCTCACGAACTCGGGATCCGCGAGGAAGGGGCGGGCGAGCGAGACCATGGCGGCGCGGCCCTCGGAGAGCAGGCGCTCCGCGGTATCGGGCGTGTTGATGCGGTTGGTCGTGATGAGCGGGATCGACACCGCACTCGCGAAGCGGTCGGTGACCCAGGCGAAAGCGCCGCGGGGCACCGAGCCGGCGATGGTCGGGATGCGCGCCTCGTGCCAGCCGATGCCCGAGTTGATCATCGTCGCGCCCGCTGCCTCGACGCGTCGCGCGAGCTCCAGCGCCTCTTCGAGCGAAGCTCCCTCCGGCACCAGCTCGAGCATCGACAAGCGGTAGATCACGATGAAGCGTTTGCCGACCGCCTCGCGCACGCGGCGGACGATCTCGACTGGAAAACGGAGGCGGCCGTCGAGGCCGCCGCCCCAGCGATCCTCGCGGTGATTGGTGCGGCGCGCGGTGAACTGGTTGATGAGGTACCCCTCGGATCCCATGATCTCGACGCCGTCGTAGCCGGCGCGCTGCGCGAGGCCGGCGGTGCGGGCGAAGTCGTCGATGGTGCGCTCGATCTCGGCCTCGTCGAGTTCTCGCGGGGTGATCGGGGAGATCGGGGCCTGGATCGGGCTCGGCGCGACGATGCCGGGGTGCGCCCCGTAGCGTCCGGCGTGCAGGATCTGCAGCGCGATCCTCCCGCCCTCCTCGTGCACGGCGTCCGTGACGACGCGATGGTGCGGCAACTGATCCTCGGTCTCGAGCGTGGCCGCGCCGGGAGTGAGGCGCCCCGCCGGGTTCGGCGCGATGCCGCCCGTCACGATGAGCGCGGCTCCTCCGCGAGCCCGCTCGCGGTAGAAGGCGGCGAGGCGTTCGGCGCCGCCCGGGGCCTCCTCGAGCCCGAGATGCATCGAGCCCATGATCACCCGGTTGGGGAGCGTGACGAAGCCCAGGTCGAGGGGTGCGAAGAGGTGCGGGTAGGTCTGCGGTGACATTGATCCCTGTTTCGGTCGGTCGCGGTGACCCGAATGTACGAGGCCGGGGAGCCTCTGTCGAACCCGGTGTGGTGAATGCACAAAACGACGGCGCGGGCGGGGACGCTTCTGCAGCGCGGACACGCAAAAGCGGGGTGCGCGGCCGAAGCCCCGCACCCCGCCGGGTGTCGCTTGCTACTTAGAGCGCGACGATGTTGCTGGCCTGCAGGCCCTTGGGGCCCTGCTCGACGTCGAACTCAACGCGCTGGTTCTCGAAGAGGTCGCGACGGCCGCTGCCCTGGATCGCGCTGAAGTGCGCGAAGACGTCGGATGCTCCGTCATCGGGGGTGATGAAGCCGAAGCCCTTTTCGGAGTTGAACCATTTCACGGTGCCGGTGGTCATACTGTGTTTCCTTTGTGTGTTGCTGGCCGCTGAACGCGACCGGGATGCCACGGCGACGGCGCCGACGTGGAGACTGGTGGTGCGTGCTGCGGTGAACCGCAGCGATAAAACGTGTCTGGACTGCTCCAACGTTCGGCATTACTGGTCTTGTAGGCGAGCCTATCCCAGATGTCTTCTCCGTGGTGCTTTTGTGATCTTCTTGTGTCTTCTTCGGTGGTGTTTCGGAGGAAATTGACTTATGGTCACAATGACCATAAGTTGAACGGGGCTCGGAAACCTCCGGGCCCGGCCGAAGGGGGAGAGTCGTGCTCTACGAGAACGCGAGCGTGAGCGAACGGCGTACGATGCCGCCCGCGGTCGCGGTTTCGACCGTCGCCTTCGCCCTGCGCCCTCCGGAGGGATCGCTTATCGGCGACGCGTCGCGCGCGGATGACGCGCAGACCAGCCGGGCGATCACGCTCTGGCTGCCGCTCGTGCGTCGGACCCGTGCTCCGTTTCGGGGCAGGTGGGCGCTGCCCGGAGGCCCGACGCGCTGGGACGAGACGCTCTCGGACACTGCGCTGCGAACGCTGCGGGCCGCGGTGCTGAGGGATCCCGGATACCTCGAACAGCTCTACTCCTTCGGGGGAGTCGAGCGCTCCGCCGAGGCGCAGCGTCTCGTCACCATCGCGTACTGGGCGCTGTACGGCGAGAGCGACCTCGCCGAGTCGCCCAGCCCGATTCCTGAGCACGGCGCTGCTGTGCAGAACGGTGACCGCTCGCGGCGCTGGGACGATCCGGATCCCCCCTCTCCGGCGGCGTCGCCGGCGCCGGGGGACACCGCGCTGGGGAACACCGCGCCGGGCGATCCCGCGTCGGGCGATCCCGCGCCGGGCGATCCCGACCCCAATGTCGCCTGGTTCTCGGCCGACAGGCTCCCGGAGCTCGCGTTCGATCACGCCGAGATCGTGGCCTACGCCCTCGCGCGTCTGCGCTCCAAGACCGAGTACGAGGCCCTCGCCCACCGTTTTCTCGGATCGACGTTCACGCTCACCAGGCTCCGGGCCGTGACCGAGGCGGTGCTCGGGGAAACCGTGGATCCCGCCAACTTCCGCCGCCAGGCGCTGGCGCAGGGCAACCTCGTCGACACCGGCGAGGTCGAGACCGGCGGGCGGCACCGGCCCGCCCGCCTCTATCGATTCCGAGGGAGCCCGTCATCGGGTCACCCCGAACACTCAGACCGGCTCGCCGGGCCTCGCGGCCCGGTGAAGCCGATCCAGCCGGGAGCGCGTGCTCTGCCGGACGAACCACTACCGAGGAGCGCATCATGACGAGCGTGCAGGAACTCATCCGGGCGGCTGCTGAGCGCGAGAGCGCGACGCGGCCCCCGCGGAAGCCGGAGGGCGCGCAGACGTCTCACCGCCGGCCCATCGCGCTCCGCGCAACAGGGCTGTCGAGCTGCGACTCCGGGCTGGCTCGGGACCCGTGGGCGATCGACCGGACGCCCGGTTACGGGCCGGGCGCCTCGGTGGAGGATGCGGCTCCCGGGGACGCTCCGCGCCAGGGGCCGCTTCCCGCCCGCTACACCGATGCCTCCGAGGAGCAGTTGCACGAGTGGATCGTGGCGGCCAAGCAGACGCTCGGGGACCGCGTGCGGATTCTCGGGCACTTCTATCAGAGGGATGAGATCGTGCAGCACGCCGATTTCGTCGGCGACTCCTTCATGCTGGCGCAGGCCGCGAAGGCCCATCCCGAAGCCGAGGCGTTCGTGTTCTGCGGGGTGCACTTCATGGCCGAGACCGCCGACATCCTGTCGGAGCCGTCGCAGGCCGTGGTGCTGCCGAATCTCGCCGCGGGCTGCTCGATGGCCGACATGGCGACGATCGAGCAGGTCGAGCGCTGCTGGGAGGACCTGACCGCGGCGCTCGGAACCGATCCGGATGACGGGCTGGAACCCGTCATCCCGGTCACCTACATGAACTCCTCGGCTGCGATCAAAGCGTTCTGCGGCCGCAACGGGGGTATCGTCTGCACCTCGTCGAACGCGCGCACCGTGCTCGAGTGGGCTTTCGAGCGGGGTCGACGCGTCGTCTTCTTCCCCGACCAGCATCTCGGCCGCAACACCGCGAAGGCGATGGGCATCACAGAGGATCTGATGCCGCTGTGGCGGCCGCACCTGCCGCTCGGCGGCAACACCGTCGAGCAACTGCGCGAGGCCCGGGTGATCCTCTGGAACGGGTTCTGCTCGGTGCACAAGCGCTTCACCGTCGAGCAGATCGAGCGGGCGCGATCGGAGTACCCCGGTGCGCGCGTGATCGTGCACCCCGAGTGCCCCGCAGCGGTCGTCGAGGCCGCCGACGGCGCCGGTTCGACGGAGTACATCCGCAAGCAGATCGAGGCGGCCGCGCCCGGAGACGTGATCGCGGTCGGCACCGAGATCAACCTCGTGAACCGGTTGCAGGAGCAGCACCCGGAGCTGACCGTGTTCTGCCTCGACCCCGTCGTGTGCCCCTGCTCGACCATGTATCGCATTCATCCTGCGTACCTCGCGTGGACGCTCGAAGCGCTCGTCGAGGGAGCGGTGCCGAATCGCATCACCGTCTCCGATGACGTGGCCGACGATTCTCGCATCGCGCTCGAGCGAATGCTCGCGGCACGGCCGTGATCATCGTCATCGGGGCGGGGGTCGCCGGCCTCTCGTGCGCGCTCGCCGCAGCCGCGGCGGGCGCGGAGGTCGCCCTCGTCGTGCCGGGTCGGCTGCGCCCGAGCTTCGAGGATTCTGCGGCGGGCCTCGGGGGTTCTGCGGCGGGCCTCGGCTGCGCGGGCGGCAGCACGGTGCTCGCGCAGGGAGGCATCGCCGCTGCCATCGGCGCGGATGATTCCCCCGAGCAGCACCTCGCAGACACCGTCGCCGCAGGGGTCGGACTCGTCGACGCGGAGGCGGCCGGAGTGCTGGTCGATGAGGGCGCGAGGATCGTGCGGGGGCTGCTGCGCGAGGGGTTCGCCGCTGACCTCGACGCCGCGGGCCGCCCGGCGCTCGGGCTCGAAGCCGCGCACGGGCGCGCCCGCATCGTGCACGCCGGCGGTGATCGCACCGGGGCGGTGCTGCACGCCCACCTTGCGACGCGGGTGCTCGCCGATGCGGAGGCGGGGAGGATCGAACTGATCGAGAACCGCACGGCCGTCGAACTGACGAGCGACTCGGGGGTGGTGCGGGGTGCCGTATTGCGGTCTCTTTCGGGAGACAGCGCCCTCGAGAGCAGGCACGCAGACGCCGTGGTGCTCGCGATGGGCGGGTACGCCGCGTTCTACGAGCGCTCGACGAATCCCACCTCGTCTCGCGGGGACGGCGTGGTGCTCGCGGCCCGAGCCGGCGCAGTCGTCTCGGATCTCGAGTTCGTGCAGTTCCACCCGACGGTGCTGCATGGTTCCGGTCTCCTCATCTCGGAAGCGGTGCGCGGCGCTGGGGCCGTGCTGCGGGACGGATCGGGATCCCGCTTCATGGCGGGCCGTCACCCGCTCGCGGAGCTCGCACCGCGGGACGTGGTGTCGAGGGAGATGCAACGTGCGATGCGGATGCGCGGTGAATCCCGGCTCTGGCTCGACGCCACCGGTATCGAACGAGAGGGAGGCCCGGGCTCGCTCGCCGCACGGTTCCCCGGGATTACGGCCGCCCTCGCGGAGCACGGTCTCGACTGGACGCGAGAGCCGATTCCCGTTTCACCCGCGGCCCACTACACGATGGGAGGCGTGGCCGCCGACCTGCGGGGCCGCAGCACGGTGCCCGGACTGTTCGTCGCCGGCGAGACGGCGTCGACCGGCGTGCACGGAGCCAACCGGCTCGCCTCCAACTCCCTGCTCGAGGGCCTCGTCTTCGGGCGCCGCGCCGGATTGGCGGCCGCCGCCTTCGCCGAGAAGCGCGGTGACTGGAAGCTCGACGGACACGGAATGCGAGAGCTGGTCTCAACGGCCGTGCCGGGGGTGATCGCCGCCGACCGGGGAACGAGCCCTCTCGGTGACATGATCGCCCTCGCCGCGGCGGCACGTGCAGAATCGCGTGGGGCGCACCAGAGAGACGACGCCCCGCAGACCGATCCCGCCCAGGCCCGCCGGCGCGGGTTCGCTCTGGCTTTCGCCGCGCCGTCGACCACCGAACCCGCCCAGCAGAGGAGCCTCGCACAATGCTGACCCCCCGCATCATCGAGTCGGTCGTGCGCACCGCGCTCGCCGAAGACGCCCCCTGGGGCGACCTCACCGTCGAACTCGCGATCCCCGAGGGGTTGTGCATCGACACTCGGCTTGTGGCCAGGGAGCCCGGAGTGTTCGCGGGCGGTCCCCTCGTCGTCGAGACCTTCCGGCAGCTCGACACACGGATCGAGGTGACCGCGCTCGCAGCGGAGGGGGAGGCGTTCAGTGCGGGCCAGTCGCTCGCGCGCATCGCCGGACCCGCACGCGGCGTGCTGACGGGCGAGCGGGTGGCGCTCAACCTCTGCCAGCGCCTGAGCGGTATCGCAGCGCTCACCGCGCGATACGTCGCCGCCGTCTCCCACACCGGTGCCCGCATCGCTGATACCCGCAAGACGACGCCCGGGCTGCGCGCACTCGAGAAGCACGCGGTGCGGGCGGGCGGAGGAACGAACCACCGCTTCGGGCTCTCCGATGCGATCATGGTGAAGGACAACCACCTCGCCGCTCTCGGTGCCATGGACGACGAATCGACCACGGCGGCGTTGCGGGAGCTGCGCAGTCGAGCGGGCCACACCGTCTCGATCGTGGTCGAGGTGGATCGACTCGAACAGATTCCTCCGGTGCTCGCAGCTGCTCCGACCGGCATTCTGCTCGACAACTTCTCGATCGAGGACCTCCGCGAGGGGGTGCGGATGATCGACGGTCGCGCGGTCGTCGAAGCCAGCGGGGGCGTGAGCCTCGAGACCGTCGCGCAGATCGCGGAGACCGGCGTCGACATCATCTCCGTCGGCCGTCTGACGCACGGTGCGCAGGCGCTCGATCTCGGCCTGGACACCCCGTGAACCTCGACGAATCGCACTCGCGATACCTCGATGCCGCGGCCACCGCGCTGTTGCGCCCGGAAGCCCGCGCGGCGATGCTCTCGGCTCTCGACGCGGGTCAGGCCAACCCGTCGAGCGTGCATCAGGCCGGATACCGCGCGCAGCAGGCCCTGGACGCCGCTCGCGCGGCGATCGCGAAAGCCCTCGGCGCGCGCACGGATGAGGTGGTGCTCACCTCTGGCGGTACGGAGGCCAACAACCTCGCGGTGATCGGGCTCGCGCTCGCCGACCCGCGCGGCCGCCACATCGTGACCACGCCGATCGAGCACCCCTCCGTGCTCGAGAGCTGCCGCTTCCTGCAGCGGCTGCACGGGTTCGAGCTGAGCCTGGTGCCCGTCGATGCCGAGGGGCGCGTCGATCCGGCGGATGTCGCCGCCGCTCTCCGGGAGGACACGACGCTGCTCACGGTGGGCCTCGCGAACGCCGAGGTGGGCACGGTGCAGCCGCTGCCGGAGATCGCGGCGCATGCCCGAGCTCTCGGGGTGCGGGTGCACACCGACGCGGTGCAGGCCGCCGCGTCTCTGCCCGTATCGTTCGCGAGCGACGGCGGCTCCGGTGCCGACCGCAGCCCCGCCTGGCCCGGCTCCGCGGTCGACGCGATGAGCGTGGCCTCGCACAAGTTCGGCGGGCCGCAGGGCGCCGGCGCACTGCTCGTGCGCGCGCGCCTCCCTCTCGAGCCGCTGCTGCACGGAGGCGGGCAGGAGAGCGGGCGGCGTTCGGGAACGGAGAACGTGGTCGCGGCGGTCGGTTTCGCCGCTGCCGCCGAGTCCACTGCCGCCGAGATCGGCACCCGCGCTCTGGCTCTGGTCGAGAGCAGGGACCGCCTGGTCGAGCGGGTGCTCGCAGAGGTGCCGGGGGCGCGTCTGACCGGCCACCCGAGCGAACGACTGCCGGGCCACGCCTCGTTCGTAATCGCTTCCGCGAGCGGAGAGTCGCTGCTGGTCGCGCTCGATGCCGCGGGTTTCGCGGTCTCTTCGGGCTCGGCCTGCGCGGCGGGACGGGATGAGGCCTCGCCGACGCTGCTCGCGATGGGGTTCTCTGCCGAGCTCGCGCAGACGGCGATCCGATTCACTCTCGCGTCGCCCCTCGACGAGGGTGCTATCGATCGCATCGTCGCGGTGCTCCGATCCGAGGTCCGGGTGCGCTGAAACCGCGCTCCGGTGGAACGCGCCCGTCTTGCGGTGCATCAGGCCGCGCTCGCAAGGAGAGCCGGGCGGATCGAGCTGAGATTCGAGACGAGATGCCGTGCCATGAGCGCGAGCTCGTTTCCAGGTTCGATCTCGAGCGCCTCGTCCAATTGACGCAGAGCAATGCTTTGCGAACCGCTCAACCACCACAGCCAGGCGCTGAGAGCGAAGAGCGCCGGCTTCAGCGGCGGCGGCGTCTCGGCCAGCACCTCGAGCAGCCGTTCGCGCAGCGGGCCCAGGCGGTCTCGCTCGGTGAAATCCGGGCAGATGGTGGCGAGGACGCGCCACACCGACCATCCGGGAGCGAGGGCGGGCTCCGGGCCGGAGTCGAGATCGATCGGAATGTCGACGAACTGCGACGGTCCGATCTCCTCAGCGAGCTCGACGGGGAAGAGCGGTCGAGTGAGTATTCCCAGAGCGAGCAGCAACCAGCGGTCGGGGAGCTGAGCGCAGCGGATCAGACGTGCCGACATGTCGGGTGCGAGGGCCTGAGCGGTGTTCCGCAGCGCCTCGGTCACCTCCGCTGTATCGAGCATCCAGGAGTACGCCTCGGGCGGCGCCGGGTGCCTCGCCTGCTCGGCCATGATCGTCTCGAAGTCGCGGCGGCCGAGAGCGCTGCTCTTCCGAAGCTTCGGAGATTTCAACCTGAACGTCGAAGGGACCCGGGCCGGAGCGAAGGGCGGTATCTCGTCGAGCGCCTTCCGCACCTCCTCGCATCGATCCTGATCCGCTTCGGGCACCACGCCGAATTCGGCCAGATCGCGCGGAACCTCGCCGCGCAGCTGGGCATCCAGCCTGATGGGGCTCTCCGCGATCTCGCTGAGCGGGCGTCCCTCTCGTGGGGCGGCGGGATCGAGGAAGCCGATCCATCCGTCGGGTGCGAGGCAGCACAGCTCTCGCAGGCCGATCTCCTCGTCGATCAGACGGTGTTCGATCCGCCGGGCGAGGGCACTCCACGGAGGGCCGCCGCACTCGGCGAAGGTGCGGGAGCAGGTGATCGCGATCGCGGGCGCCGATTCGCTCGTGACATCGAGCTCGTGGAGGATGTCGCAGATGAAGTCGAGCAGAGGGTCGACCTGCTCGGCACTCTCGTCCTGCGGGAGATCGATGCGTATCGCCCGGCCGGTGCGCGAGCCAGAGAACAGGACGACGAAGAGGCTGTCGGTGGCCGTGTACCCGATGAAGTGCGGCAGAGCTGCCAGGAAGTCTGCGGTGCTGCGGCACTTGAGCACACGGGGCGAATCGGAGGGTGAGTGGGTTCGGTTCATGCACCGATCATGCGCCGCGGGGAGCGGAGGAATCGGGTTATGCACAGGCGCACGGCCGATTCGGGTGAGATTCACCCGAATCGGCCGATTGTGAGCGAAGTTCCTATCCGTCCTCCGGCGCGGAGCGCGTGTCCCCTCTTTCGGATGCTGCCACTCATTCGGATCGGATCGTTGGAGTTTCATCCGAAAAACGGGTGAGATCCGAACGAAGGGACGGGGACGAGGAGCATCGAGAGACCAGACAGAGACCAGACAGAGACCAGAAGAGGAGCGGAGCGCCTGCTCCCCAGCTACTCCACGAGCTTGCCCTCGACCGAGGTGTCGATGTTGTCGTAGGCGAGACTGCGGAACGAATCAGGTGCCTCGGCCACGCGCTCGAAGGTCACGCCGCCCTCGGGGGTCCAGACGAAGCTGCCGCGCAGCGCCTCGTCCTGCTCCGGGAAATCGGACCGGTTGTGGCAGCCCCGGGTCTCGCGGCGCTCGATCGCGCACTCGAGGGTGGCGCGGGCGGCCAGCAGCGAACCGTAGAGATCGAACGCGTGGGCGAGGTCGTCGAAGCCCGCGATATCGGGGTGCACCCCGAGACCGGAGGCGCGATCCTCGATCGCCCCCAGCTTCTCGAGGCCCTCGCGCAGCCCCGCCTCGCTTCGCACCACACCCGCGTGCTCGGTCATGAGGTCGCGCACGGCCCGCTGCAGCAGGCGCGGAGTCTCGGTGCCCTTGCTCGAGAGCAGCGCCCGCATCTCGGCCCGCGCCTCGGCCACGGCCTCTGCCGAGCGGGTCACCCTCGTGAGCCCCGAGACGTACTCGGCCGCGTCGGTGCCGGTGATGCGCCCGTACACGAGCAGTTCGATGAGCGAGTTGCCGCCGAGACGGTTCGCGCCGTGCAGACCAGAGGACGCCTCCCCGATGGCGTAGAAGCCGTCGACGCCGGTGCTGTGGCTCTCGGCGTCGACCCAGACGCCGCCCATCGAGTAGTGCGCCGTGGGAGCGATCTCGATCGGCTCCTCGGTGATGTCGAGCATCTGCAGGTCGATGAGCGTGCGGTAGACCCGGGGCAGCTTCTCGAAGATGGTTTCGCGCGGCAGGTGCGAGACGTCGAGGTAGACGCCGCCGTTCGTCGTGCCGCGCCCCTCGATGATCTCGGTGTAGCTCGCGAGTGCGACGCGATCGCGGGTCGAGAGCTCCATCCGCTCGGGGTCGTAGCGCTCCATGTAGCGCTCGCCCAGGGCGTTGCGCAGGATGCCGCCCTCTCCGCGCGCCGCCTCGGAGACGAGGGTTCCGGCGGCGTCGGCGGGTTCGAGGATGCCCGAGGGGTGGAACTGCACGAGCTCGGCATCGCGGATCCTGGCACCCGCGAGGGCGGCGAGACGGAAGGAGTCGCCGGTGTTCTCGTCGCGTCGGGAGGAGGTGTTGCGCCAGATGCGGTTGTGCCCGCCCGCTGCGAGGATCACGGCGTCGGCGTGGATGAGCACGGGGGTGCCGTCGACGACGTCGAAGCCGTAGGCGCCGAAGATCCTGCCGTCCGCGGCCAGCAGGCGGGTGATGTAGATCGTGTCGACGATCGGCACCTCGAGCTCGCGGGCGCGGCGCAGCAGCGTGCGCTGGATCTCGAGGCCGGTGTAGTCGCCCGCGTAGCAGGTGCGGCGGTACTTGTGCGCTCCGAAGAAGCGCTGGCTGATCCGCCCGTCCGCCTCGCGCGCGAAGGGCATGCCCCAGCGCTCGAGATCCTCGATGCCGCGGGCCGCGTTCTTGGCGACGACCTCGATGATCGCGGGATCGCCGAGGAAGTACGACTCGCGCAGGGTATCGGCGGCGTGCTGCTGCCAGCTGTCCTCGGGATCGATCGTGCCGAGGGCCGCGTTGATCCCGCCGGCTGCGAGCGTCGTGTGGGCGTCGTGCTTGCGGCGCTTGCCGACCGCGAGCACCTGTACGCCCCGCTCGGCGAGCTCGATCGAGGCTCGCAGGCCGGCGCCCCCGGTGCCGATGACGAGCACGGAGGTCGAGAGCAGGCGCTCGGAGCGCGCGGAAGCAGGAATGTCGGTGGTTGCTGCGATGGTGTTCATGCGGACCACGCTAGGCATCCGCGCTCGATTACTCCAATGAATAGATCGGATAATAATGATGCGGATAAGCTATGAAGTGTGAATCTCGACCAGTTGCGCGGCTTCGCGGAGGTCGCCCGCACCGGGCACTTCACGCGCGCCGCCGAGCGCCTCCACCTCGCTCAGCCGTCGCTGAGCCGCCAGATCGCCGGCCTCGAGCAAGAGTTCGGGGTGGAACTGTTCCATCGCGCTCGCGGTAACGTCGCGCTGACCGCCGCGGGGGAGCGCCTGCTGCCGTTCGCGCGGCGCATGCTCGCAGACGCGGACACGGCGCGCGGCGAGATGGCCGAGCTCGCGGGTCTCAAACGCGGTCGTATCCGGCTGGGAGCGACCCCGACGCTGTGCACGAGCCTCGTGGCGGAGGTGCTCGCCGAGTTCCGAGGGAGATACCCCGGCGTCGACATCGAGATTCTGGAGCGCGGATCGCGCAGTCTCATCACCGAGCTCATGGAGGGCGGGCTCGACCTCGCACTCATCGTGACGAGCGTCTCCTCGGGGGCGGCGCGCGCGGTGCTGGAGCGGGAGCCGATCCTGCGGGAGCGATTGGTCGCGGTCTCGGCCGTGGACGGGCCGGATCCGTTCGCCGGTGCTGCTCCCGTGAACCTGGAAGCGCTGGCCGGCGTGCCGCAGATCGTGTTCCCCGAGAGCTACGACCTGCGTGCGGCGACCGACGCCGCTTTTCGGGATGCGGGGGTCGAACCGCTCGTGGCCGTGGAGGGCGCCGAGATGGACGCGGCTCTGAGCTTCGCGGAGCGGGGCGTCGGGGCCGCCGTGGTCCCGGCGATGGTGGCGGCGGATCGCGCCAAGCTGCGCGTCACGACCCTGGAGGGCGACGGCCTCACCCGCACGATCAGCATCGCGCGTCGCAGCGACATGGCGCCCACGCATGCTGCCGCTGCCATGCAGGCCATCATCCGTCAGGTCGCGGACCGGCTCGCCGACGCCGAGGGGGATCTCCTGGCCCGTGCGTGAGGCTCGGGATCACCCCTCCCGGCGCGACACGAGTTCGGCGATCGCGAGGGGAGCGTACGGCGACGTGCAGCCGGGCGGGGTGGGGTAGTCCTTGAGCACCTCCAGGCGCTCGGCGATCGAAACGGCCCGTTCGCGGTACTCCTCGTGACAGACGCCGATCTGCGTGAGGCACCAGTTCATCGCCCACTGCAGCCGATCCGGAGCGCTGCCCATGCCGAGTTCGATCACGTTCAGCAGCCCCGGTAGATCCACGCCCTCGGGCTGCTTCATGACGCGCTCGGTCGTGAGATCCCAACCGGCGCTCGCGACCACGGGGTCGTCGTCCATGAGCCAGATCAGGCGCAGCGCCTCGGCGTGCGGACTCTTCTTGACGATGTAGTTCACGAGCCAGCCGTGCACCTTCGGAACATATGCCTCGCGCAGCATGGAGTCGAGCTGAGCCTGCGTGAACACTCGGGGCTTGCCGATGAGGGTGGCGACGAGCCGGGCGGGGGTGTATCCCGTGGCCCACAACTCGAGGGCGAGATCCTGGTTCTTCTTCAGCGGCTTGGCCACCTCGCGCAGCCGGGTGAGGTTCACCCCGTGGTCGTCGCCGTGCTTCTCGTTGACGGCGCGCACCTTCGGATCCTCGAGCGCCTCGAGCGCCGCGACCACCTCCGCGGCGGTGCTGTCGATCGTGACGGGGGTGCTCACGCCCGCTGTCCCTCGACCTGGCGCAGATCGGCCTCGAGCGCGACCCAGCCGAGCATGGCGCACTTCACCCGCATCACGAACTTCGCGACGCCCTGCAGTGCGACGGCGTCGCCCAGCAACTCCTCGTCGGGCTCACCCTCGCCGCGGGCCTGGATCATCTCCCTGAACGCGGCGATGCGCTCCTGCGCATCCTCGATCGTCAGCTGCTCGTCGCGCACCAGCTGAGACAGGATCGACGCAGAGGCCATCGAGATGGAGCAGCCCTGGCCCTCCCAGGCGAGTCGCTCGATGCGGCCGCTCTCGGGGTCGACCGCGATCGAGAGATCGATCTCGTCGCCGCAGCTCGGGTTGAACTCGTGGTGCGAGGCGGTGAGGGCGCCCTCGGGGGCATCGAGTGCGCCCTTGCCCACGGGCCGCTTCGAATGATCGAGGATCAGTTCCTGGTACAGTCCGTCGAGCGCGCTCACGCCGCAACCTCCACTCCGAAGTACCGCTGGGCGCCGCGGAGCGCGTCGAGGAAGCGATCGATCTCGTCCTCGGTCGTGGTCAGATGCACGCTTGCGCGGGTCGACGAGGCGATGCCGAACGCCCGGTGCAGCGGCTGCGCGCAGTGGTGCCCGACTCTCACGAGCACCCCCTGCTCGTCGAGGAACTGGCCCACGTCGTGCGCGTGCAGACCCTCGACCGACACGGAGGCGAGCGCGATCCGCCGCGCCGGATCCTGCGGTCCGAGCAGGCGCACGCCGGGCGTCGCCTCGATCCCGTCGACGAGTCGCCCGATGAGCTCGTGCTCGCGCGCCGCGGCCCGCTCCATGCCCGCTTCGGTCAGGAAGTCGACCGCCGCGCCCAGGCCGACCGCCTGCGAAACCGGCTGCGTGCCGGGCTCGAAGCGCATCGGCGGCGGCATGAACTGCGCGGATTCCATCGTCACCCGGGTGATCGCGGATCCACCGGTGCGGGACGGCGGCAGCGCAGCGAGCAGTTCGGGTCGTCCGTAGAGCACGCCGATGCCGTTCGGGCCGAGCATCTTGTGGCCCGAGAAGGCCGCGAAATCGACCCCGAGCGCGTCGAGATCGACCGGGATGTGCGGCACCGACTGGCAGGCGTCGAGCACCGTGATCGCGCCGACGCCGCGAGCCAGGTCGGCGAGCTCGGCGACCGGGGCGACGAAGCCGGTGACGTTGGAGACGTGCGCGAAGGCGAATACGCGGGTGCGCTCGTTCAGGGCCTCGCGCGCGTCGTCGACGGTCCAGGTGCCGTCCTCGCGCACGGGGATGTAGCGGAAGGACGCCCCGGTGCGGGCGGCGAGCCGCTGCCACGGAATGAGGTTGGCGTGGTGCTCGGCCTCGGTGACGAGGATCTCGTCGCCGGGTCCGATCGCGAATCGGTCGCTGCCCGGCACCCCGAGTTCGGGGCTCGCGCTGGCCTCGCCGATCCCGAGGGCCACGATGTTCAGCGCGTCGGTCGCGTTCTCCGCCCACACGATCTGCTCGGGGGTCGCCGCGCCCACGAAGCGCGCGACCGCGGCGCGCGCACCCTCGAAGACCTCGGTGGCGGCCCCGACGGCGCCGCTCGTACCGCGGTGCACCGCGGCGTTCGCGGTCTCGAGGAAGCGCCGTTCGGCGTCGAGCACCGCAGTCGGGCGCTGCGAGGTGGCGGCGGCGTCGAGGTAGGCGGGCGGCCGCGCGCTCCCCGCCTGCAGCGCGAAGTAGGGGAAGGCCGCGCGCAACTCGGCGACCTCCGCGGGAGTGAGAGCAGACATGTTCTCCATTCTTCCACCCGGGCTCCTGCCCGTGGAACCGGTACAACGTCGACGCCCGATCCGATATTCCGTCCGACGGGCTCGCGGCCGGCAGACGCGAGCCGACGGCCCAACCGTGTTCGCCGGTAGAATCGGCCCGTGCTGAGCGACGCCGTCTACGAGATACTGCAGCTTTCCGGCATTCTCGCATTCGCGATCTCGGGCGCCCTCGTCGGCGTGCGGCGACGACTCGACATCCTCGGCGTGGTGGTGGTCGGCTCGTTCACCGGCGTCGGCGGCGGGATCGTGCGCGACATGCTGCTGGGCGTGCACCCGCCCGTGTCGTTCACGCACTGGCCGAACCTCGCGGTCGCCGTTGCGGGTTCGCTCGCGGTCTTCTTCATCCACCCCGGCATCACGCGCATCCGCCACTTCGAGGTCGTGTTCGACGCGTTCGGTCTGGGCCTGTTCTCCGCGAACGGAGCCGCAACCGCGCTCGCCGCGGGCCAGACCCCGCTCACCGCGATCCTCGTCGGCACGATCACCGCGATCGGCGGCGGCGTGATCCGCGACGTGCTCGTCAACACCGTGCCCGGCGTGCTCACGCGCGAGCTCTACGCCGTGTCGGCTCTGCTCGGGGCGGGGATCGCGGTGGCGATCATGGCGCTCGGCGGCGGGAACGGCCTGGCGTCCCTGGTGGGAGGAGCCGGGGCGATCCTCCTGCGTCTCACCTCGGTCGCGCGCGGGTGGCACCTGCCCAAACCGCGCATCGGCCGGGAGCGGAGCCCTGGTGACTCGCAGGAGGCTCCCGGGGAGGGCTGAGCCGCACTGAGGACCGCGGGACCGGCGCCTCAGCGGCCGACGGAGGCTCAGTCGAGGTCGACGGGACCGGTGCTCAGCGAGGGCTCGGGCCCGGCGGGTGTGAGCATCCAGTTCACCGCACCGGCGACCACGGCGAGCACCGCCGAGATGAGCGGCAGCAGCAGCGCGGCCCGCGTGCCGGCCTCCGCTGAGACGACCCCCGTCACCGCCGCCGCGATGGACTGGCCCACCATCAGCCCGGATCCGAGCATGGTCATCACCGTCGCCGAGCGGCCCTCGGGGCTGCGCCGCGCGCCGAAGCTGTAGAGGGTGACGAGCAGCGGGCCGATCCCGATTCCCATCATCGCGAGGCTCAGCAGCATGCGCGGCAGGTCCTCCGCGGTCTGCAGCAGAGCGGTGCCGGCCAGAATCATCAGCGCGAAGACCAACCAGCGCGCTCGCAGCGTGAAGCGCGGGGGCAGCAGCGCCACGCCGATGGCGAAGATCGCGGATCCGATGCCCATCACGCCGTACACGAGGCCGGCGCTCTCGGCGTCGCCGCGATCCTGCATGAACGACGTGAGCGATGTCAGCATCGAGCCGAAGAAGAAGCCCACGGTGACGATCCCGAACACCGTGATGAGCAGCGCCGGCCGCCACAGCTCCGAGACGGGACCGAGGGTGGCGGCGCGCTCCTCGGCAGTCTTCGCGGGGGCGCTCGTGCGGTGCACGGCGAAGGCGGTGACGAAGCAGAGGGTGAGGATCGCGGCTCCGGCGATCGGGGCCCACGCCCCCAGCGTGGTGGCGAGTGCTCCGACGGCGACGGGGCCGAACACGAAGATGACCTCGTCGGCGGCCGACTCGTATGCGAGCACCGTCGAGAACAGGCGGGGCCGACGCTCGCGCGGCAGGTCGTTCGAGATGATCGTGACGAGCCTGGAGCGCGACATCGGGGAGATCTGCGGCACGGTCGCACCGACGGCGAACGAGGTGAGGAACAGCACCCAGGTCGGGGCGGGGCTGAACGCGACCCAGGCGAGCGCGCCGAGCATGACGCTGTTCACGGCTCCGGCGATGAGCAGCGTGGGGCGCTGCCCGAAGCGGTCCGCGGCGGCGCCGATCAGGGGGCCGATCACGGCGATGCCGAGGCCGACCATCGCCGAGTTGAGACCGCCGAGCTCGACGGAACCGCGCGCGGACACGACGAGGGTGAGCACGCCGATCACCATCATGGCGAAGGGCAGCCTCGCCACCAGCGCGACCGGGTAGTAGAGGATGCCGGTGCGCGAGGTCAGCGTGGGAGCGGGCTGCGGAGGGCTCTGCCGAGGGGGTGCATGCATAGCCGACCGAGTCTAGCAGCGGTCAGCCGAGTTCGACGCCCTGCTGCTCGAGGAACGCCCGGAAACTCGCGCTGTCGCCCGGATCGCCCGGGTACGGCACACCATCGACCAGCACGAGCGGGGTGCCGGTAACCATGAGCTCGGGATCCACCGCTCCCGGCACCGGGTTCGCGAACACCCAGTCGTTGAGGGCCTGCGTGAACGGCACGAAGCGCTCCTGCTCGATGCACGAGCTCGCATCGCCGTTCAGGCCGCCGGTCGCGCGGTCGAGTTCGTCGAGGATCGCCGCGTTGTCGTGCCCCGGTCCGTTCTCTGCGGGCTGGAAATCGGGATCGATCAGCGCGCTGTGCGCCCGCCACGCCACCTCCGGCTGCGCATCGGCTACGCACGCGAGGGCGCCGGCGGCCCGCGAGGAGTAGTAGCTGCCCTGGGACACCCGATCCAGGAAGGTCAGCGGGTGCAGCTCGAGCACCGCACCGCCTCCCTGCACGGCCTGCTCGAGCGTGTCCGCGTTCGCGTCCTCGAAGCGCGCGCAGAAGGGGCAGCGGTAGTCGAGGTAGACGCGGATGTGGTGCTGCGCCCCGATCTCCGAGGCGTCGAGCGGCACGGGCAGCGCGTTGTCCTCGGGCGCCTGGGAAGCGATGACGCCGATCCCGTCGCCCTCATCGTCCCCCGAGAACAGCACGCCGCCCGTGACCATGTTCGCCGGCCACTCGACCGCCCCGCTCTCCGACGAATCGCCGCCCGGGGCCTCGGCGCGCGAGTCGTCTTCCTCGAGCGGCGCGGCGGCCGGCCGGTCGCCGCCCGCGTCCGACCCCAGCTTCGCCGAGACGTACCAGACCATGAGCCCCGTGAACAGCAGAGCGACGAGCGCGGCGGCGATCCAGATCATCACGCGCTTCTGCCCGCGATCCCCTCGGCCGGCCGCCTCCGCGTCAGCGAAGGGGTTCGCCGGCGGGGCGCTGAGGCGCTCGGCATCCCGAGGGTCGAGGGGATTCTGGGAGCCCTGAGGGTCCGGGGCAGACGTTTCGCTCATGCCCCACATTCTGGCAGCACCCCCTGACAGCGGCGCCCCGCGTCAATCCGGCGGGGCTACGATTGACGCATGATCCTCCTCGCGGCAACGCCCATCGGCAACCTGGGGGACGCATCAGCCCGCCTCCGCGAAACGCTCGAGACAGCGACCGTGATCGCGGCCGAGGACACGCGCCACACCGCTCAGCTGCTGCGCCTGCTCGGTATCGGCAACCGCCCCGAGCTGCTCGCGCTGCACGACCACAACGAGCACGAGAAGGCCGCGGCCCTCGTGGAGCGGGCGGCAGGCGAGGACGTCGTACTCGTGAGCGACGCGGGCATGCCGACCGTGTCGGATCCCGGTTTCCGAGTGGTGCAGCTCGCGGCCGAGCAGGGTGTCGAGGTCAGCGCGATCCCCGGCCCCAGCGCGGTCATCACCGCGCTCGCCGTTGCCGGGCTGCCCACCGATCGCTTCGCGTTCGAAGGGTTCCTGCCGCGCAAGGCGGGGGAGCGATCCCGCGCGCTCGCGGCGCTCGCAGCCGAGCGCCGCACGCTGGTGTTCTTCGAGGCGCCGACCCGGCTCGCGGCCTCACTCTCCGACCTCGCCGCCGCCTTCGGGGCGGAGCGCCCCGCCGCCGTCTGCCGTGAACTCACCAAGCTGCACGAGGAGGTGCGCCGGGGATCGCTCGGAGAGCTCGCCGAATGGGCCTCTGAGGGCGTGCGCGGCGAGATCGTGGTGGTGGTCGGCGGCGCACCCGACGTGGCGGTGTCGGCCGAGACGGCACTCGCCGAGGTGCAGCAGCGCGTCGAGGAGGGCGAGCGGCTCAAAGACGCGACCCGCGCCGTCGCCGAGGCGACCGGGCTCTCGGCGCGCGAACTGTACGCTGCGGCGCTCGACGCCCGCGCTGAAGGAGGACGGGCATGAACCGGGAGACGGTGACCGAGCGCGGCCGGATGACGATCGAGCTATGGCGGATCGTGCTGCCCGTGCTGTGGTTCGGCATGGTCGCGGCGATCTCGTTCATCGAGGCTCCGCTCAAGTTCCAGGCGCCCGGCATCACGATTCCGCTGGGGCTCGGGATCGGGCGGCTCGTGTTCGCGGTGCTGAACATCGTCGAGGCCGCGATCCTGCTCGCCTACACCCTGCTCTGCTTCTGGCCGGCAGCGACCCGCATCGCGGGAGCCCGCCTCTGGACATGGATCGCTCTGCTGCTCGTCTTCGTGTTCAAGCTCACGGTCGTGCGGCCGCCGCTGAACGCGCGCACCGATCTCGTGCTGCAGGGGGCGGATCCGGGGCAGTCGCCGTGGCACTACGTCTACATCGTGTGCGATCTCGCCACCATGGTGCTGCTCGTCGTGGTCGCGATGGGCGCGGTCCGGGCGCTGCTGCCTCCGAAGCCGACGCGCTGAGCGGCGCCCCGCTCCGGTCGTCGCTCTCAGGTGACGGGCAGCCGGGTGCGAAATACTGAACCGGTTGCGCCAATACCTCATCAGGTGTCAGGAAGTCAGGTACTCGTGAAGCTCTCCTCCGTTCTCCTGCCCGCGGCTCTCGCCGGGGCTCTGCTCTTGTCGGGCTGCGCGGGGGGTGGTGCCGGGAAGGACTCCTCGGGAGCCGACTGCGTGCCCGCCGGCGAGGCGAGCAAGAGCATCGCGGTGAAGGGCGATGTGGGTACGGACCTGGAGCTGACCTCGAAGACTCCCGTCTCCGCCGATGAAATGCAGCGGTCGGTGCTCAAGGAGGGCGAGGGCGACGTCGTCGAGAACGGGCAGAGCATCGGCGTCGCGATGACGATGTTCAACGGCTCGGACGGGTCCGTGCTGCAGCAGTTCCCCGAGACCGCCGTGCCGTTCGACGAGGGACAGCTCATGCCCTGGGCGAACGAGGGCATTCGCTGCGCGGTGCCGGGCGAGCAGGCCGCCATCGTGGCGCCCTACGCCGATGTGCTCGGCAATGTGCCGCCCGAGCAGAGCGGAAACGAGAACCTGAGCGAGGACGATTCGATCGTCATCGTCATGCAGTTCGGCGAGGTCACGGCGGGCGAGCCGGGCGAACTCAAGCCCGATGAGCTGCTGAAGAAGGCGGAGGGCAAGGCGAAGAAGGCCCCCGAGGGGTTCCCCAGCGTGAAGCTCGCCGAGGACGGATCCCCGACCATCACCATGCCCGAGGGCGTCGAGGCGCCCTCGGAGCTCGAAGTCGCCACGCTCATCGAGGGAGACGGCGAAGAGGTGCAGCCCGGCGATCGGGTCTACGTGCACTACCGCGGTGTGATCTGGCGCACCGGCGAGGAGTTCGACTCGAGCTGGAAGGGCGGGCAGCCCGTCCCGTTCCTCACGAACGAGGTGATTCCCGGGTTCACGAAGGCGCTCGAGGGACAGAAGGTCGGCTCGCAGATCATCTCGGTCGTGCCGCCCGCCGAGGGCTACGGTGATCAGACCGAGGCGAGCCTCAAGCGCTCGAACCCCGACTTCGACGTCACGAACGACGACACCCTGGTCTTCGTGCTCGACATCCTCGGCACCGTGCACGCCGACGACTCGGCGAAGTAACCGGGTATCCGCTCGCAGCCCCGCCCGCTCCCTTCGACGATCTCGGGGAGCCTGCGGGGCTGCGTCGTCTCCGGCGAACCGACAGAATGGGAGTCATGAAGCGCATCGTCATCCTCGGGTCCACCGGTTCGATCGGAGAGCAGGCGCTCGACGTCGTCCGCAAGAACCCCTCGAAGTTCCAGGTCGTCGGTCTGGTCGCGGGGTCGCAGGCGGATCGGGTTCGGGATCAGGCCGACGAGTTCAACGTCGAGCACACCGCGCTCGGCGCCGACGACGCGGCGAGGCTGATCCGCGACGTGCCCGCCGACGTCGTGCTCAACGGCATCACCGGCTCCATCGGCCTCGGCCCCACCATCGCCGCGCTCGAGGCCGGTCGCACGCTCGCTCTCGCCAACAAGGAGTCCCTCATCGTCGGCGGCGACCTCGTCACCGGCCTCGCGAAACCCGGGCAGATCGTGCCCGTCGACTCCGAGCACTCGGCGCTCGCCCAGGCGCTGCGGTCGGGCAGCTCCGACGAGGTGCGGCGGCTCGTGCTCACCGCGTCCGGCGGGCCCTTCCGCGGTCGCAGCCGCGAATCGCTGCGCGACGTGACCCCGGAGCAGGCCCTCGCGCACCCCACCTGGAACATGGGGCGCGTCGTCACCACCAACTCGGCCACCCTCGTCAACAAGGGGCTCGAGGTGATCGAGGCGCACCTGCTCTTCGGCGTCTCCTACGGCGACATCGACGTGGTCGTGCACCCGCAGTCGATCGTGCACTCCATGGTCGAGTTCATCGACGGCTCGACGATCGCGCAGGCCTCCCCGCCCGATATGCGGCTGCCGATCGCGCTCGGCCTCAGCTGGCCGAATCGGGTCGGCAACGTCGGGGCGCCGCTCGACTGGACCCGCGCGACCTCCTGGGAGTTCGAGCCGCTCGACACCGAGGCGTTCCCCGCGGTCGATCTCGCGAAGGAGGTCGGCCGGGCGCGGCGCACCTACCCGGCGGTCTACAACGCCGCGAACGAGGAAGCGGTCGAGGCGTTCCACGCGGGCCGCATCGGCTTCCTCGACATCGTCGACACGGTGCGCGACGTGCTCGAGGCGCACACCGCGCCCGAGCAGCTCACCCTCGAGTCGCTCGCGGAGGCGGAGCGCTGGGCGCGCGAGCGAGCCGAGAAGGTGATCGCGGCCCGATCCTCGCGCTGATCCCGCCCGACTCCGGTTCGCGGCTCTGCCCCGCGCGGCTGCGCCCGCTTTGCTTCCCAACGGCACCGATCGACGTTCAAGCACCGATTCCGTGGAAATCGAGGTGCTTGAGGCTCGATCGGTGCGTCGAGGCGGAGCCGGCGGCGCCGAGGCGGAGCCGGGCGGTCGTGGAGGGACCTCCCCGAGATTCCACAGCGCGGCGCAGTAGCCTGAGCTGGTGATTGAGGTGCTGCTGTACGTGCTCGGGATCCTGATCGTGCTGGTCGGGCTCGCGGTCTCGATCGGCCTGCACGAGATCGGCCACCTGCTGCCCGCGAAGCTGTTTGGCGTGAAGGTGACGCAGTACATGGTCGGCTTCGGCAAGACCCTGTGGTCGCGCAAGAAGGGCGAGACGGAGTACGGAGTCAAAGCGATCCCGCTCGGCGGCTATGTCGCGATGATCGGCATGTATCCGCCTCAGAAGCCGGGGGAGGCACCACGCGAATCGACGACGGGCTTCCTCAACACCGTGGTGGAGGAGCGGCCGGCGCTCGGTCATCGATCCGGTACGAGCGATGCGATCGCGGAGATCGAGCGGATCGGGGATCCCGAGCCCGCCGCGACGACCACCACCGAGACGCCCGCCGACTCCGTCCCGGGCGAGGCGCGTCGCGGTATTGCAGGGATGGTCGACGACGCCCGGATCGCGAGCGGTGAGACGATCGCCGAGGGCGAGGATCACCGCTCCTTCTACCGCCTGCCGGTCTGGAAGAAGATCGTGATCATGCTCGGCGGACCCCTCATGAACCTCGTGCTGGCGTTCGTGTTCTTCGGCATCGTGCTCGTGGGATTCGGCGTGCCGCAGTCGAGCACCACGCTCGGCAGCGTGAGCGAGTGCCTGGTGCCCGCGGGCAGCACCGCGACCTCGTGCGGGCAGGGAGACCCGGCGGCCCCCGCGGCCGCTGCGGGGATGCTGCCCGGCGACCGGATCCTGGAGGTGAACGGGACGGACATCGACAGCTGGGAGCAGTTCCGCGGTATTGTCGCGGACGCTCCGGGGCAGAGCCTCCGCGTGCTGATCGAGCGCGACGGGGCCGAACGCGCACTCTCCCTGACGCCGCAGCCGAACGCCCGCATCGTCGTCGATGGAGCGGGGCAGCCGGTGGTCGACGCGCAGGGCGACCCGGTCACCGAGACGGTCGGCATGATCGGAGCCGTCGCCGCGACCGAGACCGTCTCGCAACCCATCACTGCCGTGCCCGCGTTCGTCGGCGAGAATGTGCAGCAGGTCGCCGGGGTGATCGTGCGATTGCCGCAGCGCATGGTCGACATCTGGAACGCCGCGTTCGGAGCGGAAGAGCGAGACCCGAACGGGCCCATGAGCGTGGTCGGCGTCGGTCGGCTCGCGGGTGAGATCGTGAGCCTCGACGAGGCCCCGATCGCCACGCGCGCATCGGGCGTCATCGGGCTGCTGGGATCCCTCAACGTCGCCCTCTTCGTCTTCAACCTGGTGCCGCTCATGCCGCTCGACGGCGGTCACGTCGCCGGCGCGCTGTACGAGGGGGCGAAGCGCGGGATCGCGCGGATCCGGCGCAAACCGGACCCGGGCCCCGTCGACACCGCTCGTATGGTTCCGGTGACCTTCGTGGTGGTGGTCGCGCTCGGCGCCATGTCGCTGCTGCTCATGTACGCCGACATCGTGAAACCGGTCTCGTTCTTCGGGTGAGGGCGCCCGGGGGGAGCGGGTGCGGCCCCCGGTGCCATAACCGTCACCCTCCCCGGTGCCGTCGACGAGATGACGCTCGATGCCCCCGGAACCTTCGAAGAGGGGCCGCACGCGTCATCTCGATCGAGACCGGACCCGGCCGACACGGTCCATGGGCCTGTCAGAGGCTGCTCTTAGACTGGATCGCGTGAACGAGCAGAGCAACACCCCGTCCGTGCTCGACCCCGGGGCGCAGCCACGCCCGCGCCGGAACAGACGGCGGAACTGGGTCTGGGGCCTCGCGACGCTCGCCGCCGTACTCGTCGTGGCGGTGGGGGTCGCCGGGACGATCCGCTGGATCGACGAGCGAGGCGCCCGAGAGGAGTATCGAGCGGCGGTCGAGCGCTGGGACGCGTCGTCCGAGGATGCTGCCCATGCTCGTCTGAGTAAAGCACTCGACGGCCTCGACGGTGAGACGGCCGCGGCGCAGGCGCTCGCCGAGGCGCTGCCCGAGCCTCTGGTCGGAACGGAGGCGAAGACCGCGCTCGCCGGGGCCGTGGCCTCGGCGCGTGAGGCCGCCGAGCAGCACGGCGCCGCGGTCGAGAGCGAAAGCCCGGTGCGGAGCGGCGATCGCCGGAGCCCCGACGAGCTCAGGGCCGCCGCTCAGGAAATCGAAGCGGCGCTCAAGGAGCGCGCAGATGAGGAGCGCGCCGCCGAGGCCTCGCTCGCCGTCGTGGCCGAGCAGCGGTCGGCGGTCGTGAGTGCCGCCGACGCCGCAGTGGAGGCACTGGCCGCGTCGGCGGCCCAGCAGGCGGAGCCGTTGACGGAGGCCTCGCCGGAGGCCAAACAGGCACTCGAAGAGGCGAGCGGCGCCGTGGTCGAGGCCCCGCTCCCGGACGCAGCCTCCTCTGCGACGGCGCTCACCGCGGCGCTCGAGACGGTGAGGGCCGAGCACGACGCCGCCGCTGCCGAGGAAGCAGAGAAAGCGCAGGAGGAAGCCCGAAAGGAAGCCCGAGCAGGAGCGGACTCCGGCGATCCGGCTTCGATCACGGTCGTGGTGAACAAGCAGCGGCCGCTGAACCCGATCTCCTGGGAGCCGGGCGACCTGCGCATGCCCGCCGGGATCCCGAACACCAACGGTCAGCCGGTGCGCGCCGAAGCCGCGACCGCGCTCGAATCGATGTACGCGGAGGCCTCGGCTGCGGGGCTGCCGTTCACGATCACGAGCGCCTACCGCAGCTACAGCCTGCAGGTGTCGCTGTTCGAGAGCTACGCCGCGCGCGACGGCGTGGCGGCCGCCGAGACCTATTCGGCGAGGCCGGGGCACTCCGAACATCAGACGGGGCTGGCCGTCGATCTCGACGACGGCTCAGGATGCGCGTTCGAGAGCTGCTTCGGTGAGACGGCGACGGGGCAGTGGCTGCGTGAGAACGCGCACCGCTTCGGCTTCATCCTGCGCTACGACGCCGGTCAGGAGCCGGTGGTCGGCTTCATCTACGAGCCGTGGCACTTCCGATACGTCGGTACGCAGGTGGCGGGCGATATGCATGAGCGCGGGATCAAGAATCTCGAGGAGTACTTCGGGTTGCCCGCCGCGCCGAGCTACTGAGGCTCGCGGGGCCCGCCCGGTTCGGGCTCATCATCGGGCGGCGCACAGCGGGCAGCGGTAGACTCTCGTGCGTGGCAGCAGTGAATCTAGGAATGCCGAAGGTCCCCGAGGTCCTCGCCCCCCGGCGCAAGTCCCGGCAGATCAAGGTCGGTTCGGTGATGGTGGGCGGCGACGCCCCCGTCTCGGTGCAGTCGATGACCACGACGCCCACCACCGATATCAACGCGACCCTGCAGCAGATCGCCGAGCTGACGGCGTCGGGATGCGACATCGTGCGTGTGGCCTGCCCCTCGCGCGACGACGCCGAGGCGCTGCCCATCATCGCGAAGAAGAGCCAGATCCCGGTGATCGCGGACATCCACTTCCAGCCGAACTACGTCTACGCGGCCATCGACGCCGGCTGCGCGGCGGTGCGCGTCAACCCGGGTAACATCCGCAAGTTCGACGATCAGGTCGGTGAGATCGCGAGGCGCGCCAAGGCCGCGGGCGTTTCGATCCGCATCGGCGTGAACGCCGGCTCGCTCGATCCTCGTCTGCTGCAGAAGTACGGCAAGGCCACCCCCGAGGCGCTCGTCGAGAGCGCGATCTGGGAGGCATCGCTCTTCGAGGAGCACGACTTCCACGACTTCAAGATCTCGGTCAAGCACAACGACCCGATCGTCATGGTGAAGGCCTACCGTCAGCTCGCCGAGCGCGGCGACTGGCCGCTGCACCTCGGTGTGACGGAGGCCGGCCCCGCCTTCCAGGGCACCATCAAGAGCGCCACCGCGTTTGGCATCCTGCTCTCCGAGGGTATCGGCGACACGATCCGCGTCTCGCTCTCGGCGCCCCCGGTCGAAGAGGTGAAGGTGGGCCTTCAGATCCTGCAGTCGCTCAACCTCCGCGAGCGCAAGCTCGAGATCGTGTCGTGCCCCTCCTGCGGCCGCGCTCAGGTCGATGTGTACACGCTCGCCGATGAGGTCACGAAGGGCCTCGAGGGCATGAGCGTGCCGCTGCGCGTGGCGGTGATGGGCTGCGTCGTCAACGGTCCAGGTGAGGCGCGCGAGGCCGATCTCGGTGTCGCGAGCGGCAACGGCAAGGGTCAGATCTTCGTGAAGGGCGAGGTCATCAAGACCGTCCCCGAGAGCGAGATCGTCGCTACGCTCATCGAGGAGGCGAACCGGATCGCCGACGAGATGGGCCACACGGCCGGCACGGGCGCGCCCGAGGTCATCACGGTCTGAGGCCCGCATCATGCCGCGCACAGACACCGCCGCTCGCGAGGTCGCCGCTGCGCCGGACAGCGTCTACGCCGCGTTCGTCGACCCCGACGCACTGCTCGTCTGGCTGCCGCCGGCCGGCATGCGCGCCGCTTTCGAGCGGTTCGACGCGCGGCCGGGCGGCTCGTACCGGATGGTGCTGAGCTATGAGGATCCCGCCGCTTCGCCCGGCAAGCGCGGGGACGGCACCGATGCGGTGGAGGCGCGCTTCGTCGAGCTCGTTCCGGGCGAGCGCGTGGTGCAGGATATCGACTTCGAGTCGCCCGATCCGGCTTACCGCGGCACCATGCGCATGACGTGGCGAGTGTCGGCCGGAACCGGAGGCCCGAACAGCAGCCGGGTCGAGATCCGGGCGGAGAACGTGCCGTCGGGGATCTCTGCGGCGGAGCACGCGGTCGGCCTCGCATCGTCGCTCGCCAATCTCGCGAGGATGCTCGAGACCTGAGCCGCGCCCCGCGACCTCTAGACTCGAGGGCATGAGTGAGGGGCGAGCGGAAGAGGAACTGGACGCGCTGCGGGGGCGGATCGCCGAGCTGCTCGACGAGGCCGGAGTGCGAGGGCAGCGCAAGCTGATCACCCAGCTCGTCGAGACGAGTGTCGGCCTCGGGCAGGACGGCACGAACCGTGCGAATCTCAAGCTGTCGGCGGCGGCCCTGACGGAGATGCGGCGCGCATTCCGCATCTTCGCGGCACACGACGGCACCCCCAAGGTCACGATCTTCGGCTCGGCCCGCACGCGACTCGGGGATCCGCTCTGGGAGCAGGCCGAGGCCGTGGCGGAAGGCCTCGCCGCACTCGGCTGGATGCTGGTCACCGGCGCGGGGCCCGGCATCATGGAGGCCGCGGCGAGGGGTGCGGGCCCGGCGCAATCGCTGGGTGTCTCGATCCGGCTGCCCTTCGAGGAGAAGCCGAACGACATGATCAACCAGGACGGCAATCACGTCGCGATGAAGTACTTCTTCACGCGCAAGCTCATGCTGGTCAAGGAGTCGAGCGGTTTCGTCTGCCTGCCGGGCGGGTTCGGCACGCTCGATGAGACCTTCGAGCTGCTGACGCTGCAGCAGACGGGCAAGATGGCGCCCACGCCGATCGTGCTGCTCGACCGCCCGGGAGGCACGTTCTGGCGCGGATTCGAGGGGTTCGTGCGGGAGCAGCTCGCCGAGTACGGCATGGTGTCGGCGGGTGATCTCGACCGGGTGCTCATCACCGACTCGGTCGATGCCGCGGTGTCGGAGATCGCGGGATTCTGGAGCAACTACGATTCGCTGCGCTGGGTGCCGGATCGCGGCCCGGCCGGGGCGGGCCCCGGCAGGCCTGCGCCGCCTGCGGCAGAGGTGCGGTACGACCGTCTCGTGCTGCGGCTCCGCACGGCTCCGAACGAGCAGCAGATCGCGGAGCTGAACCAGCGCTTCGCCGACCTGATCGCGAGCGGACGCATCGAGCTCGCCGATCCTGCGCCCGAGGAGGTGGCGGATCGGGATCGCCTCGAGCTCGCACGGATCTCGTTCGTGCCGCAACCGCGTGCGATCGGATCTCTGCATACTCTGATCCGCGCGTGCAATGAACTCGCCGCGAAGAAGCAAGGGGACGCATAGACTGGAGTTGATACACAGCTGTGTGAGGGGTGCGGGTGGTCAGATCGGGAGATGCTGAAGGCGTGCTCGCGTGGATTCGCAAGCGGAGCACGATGTACTCGGTTGCCACCGCGACCCTCTGCGTCGTGTTCACCGTGCTGCTGTTCTCCGATCTGTTCCTGCCGGGAGGCCCGCGGCTCGGCTATCCGATAGCGGTCGCGCTCATGCTCCTGTCGGCCGTCGCCGCCTTCGTGTTTCTCGTGCTCGGCGACAGGCTCGGATTTTGGCCGGCCCTCGCGGTCGCCACCGCCAACGGCGTCATGATGGTGCTCGACTTCACCCTGCTGCGCGTGCCGACCAACACCATCGGGTCCTTGATCCAGCTGCCGGTGCTGGCGCTCTACCTCGGCGTCTTCCTGCGCCCGCTCGCGGCGCGGGTCATGGAGGCCGGTGTGCTGCTGGCCGTGCTCTCCGCCGCCGTGCTGGGGCACGCGGGAACCGACGTCTTCTACGGCGGGAGGAACCTGCTCAAGACCATGGTCTTCGTCTGGGTCTGTCTCGAAGCCGGGATCTACGCTCGGAAACGATTCAGGCGCGAGACCCATGTCGACAGCCTGACCGGCCTGCTGAACCGGCAGGGCCTCCTCGACCGCGCCTACGCCGAGCGGGCGCGCGCCAGCCGGAGTGAGCGCCCGATCAGCGTTGCGATGATCGATCTCGATCGTTTCAAGCAGATCAACGACACCCGGGGTCACAGCGCGGGCGACTACGTGCTGCGCGGTCTGGCGGGGCAGTGGAAGACGCAGTTGCGCGAGAGCGACATCATCGCGCGGCTCGGCGGCGATGAGTTCGTGGTCGTGCTGCCCGACACCGACGCCGAGACCGGGCGCGGCGTCATGGAACGCCTCAACGGGCACTCGTCGCACCCCTGGTCGTGGGGCCTCGTCGAGTGGCGGGCCGACGAGAAGCTCTCCCACGCGATCGCCAACGCCGACGGCGAGATGTACCGAGACAAAGCATCGCGTCGGGATCCGACCGAGCGATAACCCGCCCGAGCGGGAGGGCCGCGGTTAACCGGATGATTCAACCGATAAGCGAGGGGATATCCCGTCGTGCGTGCAGCAAGCGGATGATTTCGATTCGATCCGTTTGCTCACGATAGAGCATCAGGTAGGGGAATCCCGGAGTTGCACGATGGCGCAGCTGCTCGAAGTTGAGGATCTGGGCGTAGCGTTGGGAACCGAGCGAAGGATGTTCGGCGATTTCCCCTGCTGTCTCATGCGCTCCATGACTTCGTCATGCGACATCCCGGAATCCCCGGAGTCGATGCCCTCCTGAAGAAGATCACGGAGCTGCTGCTTCGCCTGCTCCTGCTCGAGCAGGGCGTGCAGGTACTCGACGACCGTTCCGTAGCCGCCTTCAGCGACCTTGCGATCGACGAACGCCTGCGCGTCTTCGCTCAATGAAACGGTGATCTCGCTCATGCGCTGATTCTATGCCGCCCTGATCGAGTCGTGTCAACCGGTCGTCGCCTGAACGAAAAACAGCGGTTCGGTCAGCCCGCCACGTACTCGGCCAGGTGCTCGCCCGTGAGCGTCGACCTCGCCTCGACCAGCTCGCGCGGCGAACCCTCGAACACGATCGTGCCGCCCTGCTGGCCGGCGCCGGGTCCGATGTCGATGATCCAGTCGGCGTGCGCCATGACGGCCTGGTGATGCTCGATCACGATCACGCTCTTGCCCGCGTCGACGAGGCGGTCGAGCAGTTCGAGCAGCTGCTCGACGTCCGCGAGATGCAGGCCGGTGGTGGGCTCGTCGAGCACGTAGACGTCGGCGTCGTCGATCATGTGGATGGCGAGCTTGAGGCGCTGCCGCTCGCCGCCCGAGAGGGTCGAGAGCGGCTGCCCGAGCTTCAGGTAGCCGATGCCGACGTCGACGAGGCGGTCGAGGATCTTGGCGGCCTTCGGGATCTTCGCCTCAGCCCCGGCGTCGGAGCGTCCCGAGAAGAACTCGCGCGCCTCCGACATCGACAGGTCGAGCACCTCGGCGATGTTCTTGCCGCCGAGGGTGTACTGCAGCACCTCGGAATCGTAGCGCTTGCCGTCGCAGACCTGGCAGACGCTCTCCATCGTGGCCATCATGCCGAGATCGGTGTAGATGATGCCCGCGCCCTTGCACTCGGGGCATGCGCCTTCGGAGTTGGCGCTGAAGAGCGCGGGTTTGACGCCGTTCGCCTTCGCGAAGGCGGTGCGCACGGGATCGAGCAGGCCCGTGTACGTGGCGGGGTTGGAACGGCGCGAACCCTTGATCGCACCCTGATCGACGGCGACGACCCCCTCGCGGTTCGAGACGTAGCCGTGGATGAGCGAGCTCTTGCCCGAACCGGCGACGCCCGTGATCGCGCACAGCACGCCGAGCGGCACGTCCACGTCGACGTTCTGCAGGTTGTGGCGATCCGCCCCGCGCACCTCGATGGAGCCGTTCGCCGAGCGCACGCTCTCCTTGAGCTTCGCCCGGTCGTCGAGGTGCTTGCCGGTGAGGGTCTCCGAGGCGCGCAGCGCCTCGACCGTGCCCTCGAAGCAGATCTCGCCGCCGTTCGTGCCGGCCCGGGGGCCGAGGTCGACGACGTGGTCGGCGATCGCGATCATCTCGGGCTTGTGCTCGACGACCAGCACCGTGTTGCCCTTGTCGCGCAGCTTGAGCAGCAGCTGGTTCATGCGCTGGATGTCGTGGGGGTGCAGGCCGACGGAGGGCTCGTCGAACACGTAGGTGGCGTCGGTGATGGGGGATCCGAGGTGGCGGATCATCTTGGTGCGCTGGGACTCGCCGCCCGAGAGCGTGCCCGTCGGCCGATCGAGGCTGAGGTAGCCGAGACCGATCTGCACGAAGGAGTCGAGCGTATCGCTGAGCTTGCCGATGAGCGGCGCCATGCCCGGATCGTCGATGCCCCGCACCCACTCGGCCAGGTCCGAGATCTGCATCGCGCACACGTCGGCGATCGACCGGCCGTCGATCTTCGAGGATCGGGCCGTGGCGTTGAGACGCGTGCCGTCGCACTCGGGGCAGGGGCGGAAGACGATCGCGCGATCCACGAACGCCCGGATATGAGGCTGCATGGCCTCGCGATCCTTCGAGAGCATCGACTTCTGAATGCGGGGGATGAGGCCCTCGTAGGTGAGGTTCACCCCCTCGACCTTGATCTTCGTCGGTTCCTTGCGCAGCAGATCGTCGAGCTCCTGCTCGGTGAAGTCGCGGATCGGCTTGTCCATGTCGAAGAGATCGGAGAAGAGGCGCCCCCACCAGCCGTCCATGCTGTAGCCGGGCACCTTCAGCGCGCCCTCCGACAGCGACTTGTCGGCGTCGTAGAGCTCGTCGAGCGCGAAGTCGCTCACGGTGCCCCGCCCCTCGCAGGTCGCGCACATGCCGCCCAGCACCTCGAAGCTGCGGCGCTCCTTGACCTTCTTGCCGCCCTTCTCGAGCGTGACGGCCCCCGCCCCGCTCACCGACGCCACATTGAAGGAGAACGCGTTGGGAGAGCCGATGTGCGGCTGCCCGAGCCGCGAGAAGACGATGCGGAGCATCGCGTTCACGTCGGTCGCGGTGCCCACGGTCGAGCGGGGGTTCGCCCCCATGCGCTCCTGGTCGACGATGATCGCGGTCGTGAGCCCCTCGAGCACGTCGACGTCGGGTCGCGACTGCGAGGGCATGAACCCCTGCACGAATGCGCTGTACGTCTCATTGATAAGGCGCTGGGACTCGGCGGCGATCGTGCTGAACACGAGCGAGCTCTTGCCGGAGCCGGAGACACCGGTGAAGACGGTGAGCCTGCGCTTCGGCAGGTCGACGCTGACGTTCTTCAGGTTGTGCTCGCGGGCGCCCTGCACGCGGATGCGATCGTGGCTGTCGGCGGGGTGGGTCGAAGGCTGCGGTGCGGCGTGCTCGTCGGTCATGGGGAAAGATTAGCGCGAGCCGCCGACATCGCACTTCTTCATTCCTGATCGCCGCCGGCGGGGGACGGGGCCAGCCGGTAGAGCACCTCCGGCCGACCGCGCTTGCCGTAGCGGTGCGCCAGATCGATGGTGCCCTCCGAGACGAGGTAGTCGAGGTAGCGCCGCGCGGTCGCCCGGGAGATCGTGCAGCGCTCGGCGAGCTCCGCGGCCGAGATCGTGGAGACGGGGTCGAGGGCGTCGACGACGCGCGCGAGCGTCACCTCGGAGAGCCCCTTCGGCAGTCTGGGCGGGGTCGTCGAGGGCAGGGGAGGCGCGGATCCGGCGGCTCTCCGCCAGTTTCGCGCCGATGCGGCCGGCAGCCGGATCCTGCCCGTCGAGAGCAGCCGGTCGATCTCGCCCTGGCCGAGGGGCCGCTCCCGCTCGTTGTGCTCGCGCGCCCGCCGTTCGGCACGGTAGACCCGCAACCGCTCCTGCAGGGCCTCCTGAGTGAAGGGCTTCACCAGATACCCGACGACGTGCGCCGCGAGCGCCTGGCGCACGGTGATCTGATCCCGGGACGAACTGATCACGAGTACATCGGGGGACCGCGATCCGAATGTGCGCAGCTGGTGCAGCACCTCGATGCCGCTGATGTCGGGGAGGCGCATATCGAGCAGGATCAGATCGACGCCCCCGCGCAATCCGCGGTCGATCGCGGCCTCGCCCAGCCCGACCGTGCCGGCCAGCGCGAATCCGGGCGTGCCCGAGACGAAGCGCCCGTGCAGGGAGCGTGCGCCCGGGTCGTCGTCGACGACGAGCACGCGGATCGGCTTATCGGCCATCGTCGTGCCCTCCGCCCTCGATCATGTCCATCTCGAACGAGAAGCGGGCGCCGCCCCACTCCGACCTGCCGAGCTCGACCGATCCGCCCCGCGAGGCGACCGTTCGCCGCACGAGGTCCAGCCCGAGCCCCCGGCCGACCCCCGAAGGGTCGGGCTTCGAGGAGTACCCGCGGGTGAAGATCCGCTCCGCGGCCCGGGGGTCCACGCCCGGACCGTCGTCCTCCACCACGCCGAACAGGCGCCGGGAGCGCTGCACGAGCGAGCAGCGCACGCGTGAGGCGCCCGCCTCGCCGGCATTGCGGCAGAGATTCGCGATCACGAGCACCGCATCGCGATCGATCTCGTCGGAGACCTCGATCCGCGTCTCGATCCGCGCCCCGAGCGCCCCGAGTTCGGCCCGCAGCGCCTCGACGGTCGCGCGCAGCAGCGGCTGCCCGGGCAGCACTCCGTCGCCACCGCCCTCGGTGAGCACGGGGGCCGCGTCATCGATGTAGTCGAGCGCCTCCTGCACGTCGCCGTGCGAGACGAGGCCGTGGATCACGTGCAGCCGCGTGTGGAACTCGTGGGTCTGCTCGCGGAGCGCCGCCGCCGTGCGCCGCACCCGCTCGTGCTCGCGGGCGGCGTCGGCGAGACGGCGGAAACGTCGTTCCAGGCCCGCCGCGAGCAGCGAGCTCGCCAGAGTCCCCAGCACCAGCGCGCCGAGCGCCCACGGCAGCAGCTGTCCCAGGGACTCGTCGTGCTCGGCCGAGATGTGCGACTCGAGGATGCCCACCGAGAGGGTGCCGATCACCCGGCTCCCGTCTCCGCCCTCGCGCACCGGCACCTTCGCGCGCAGCGTCGTTCCGAGGGTTCCGGTCTCGGTTCCGAGGAACTCCTCGCCCGCGAGCACCCTGGACGAGTCCGTCGACACGGGCTTTCCGCGCTCGGCGGGGGTGGGGTGGGTGATCCGGATCCCCGATGCGTCGGTGATGACGACGTAGTCGACGCCCGAGGCGTGCTCCACCACATCGGCCAGCGGCTGCAGCTCCGCCGTGGCGCGCTCACGGCCGCCCTCGGCATCGGCCGCCGCGATCCTCAGCGCCTCCCGCACCTGGCTCAGCTCCGCGAGCGTGATCGCCACCTCCCTCACGCGCTCGCCCGTCGCGGTGCGCAGGCTGCGCTCCTGCACCGACACGGCGATGGCCGTGGTGACGCCCACCGAAGCGAGCACGATGAGGCTCGGCAGCAGCAGGATCGCGAGACGCATCGCGACGGGCCTCACCCGTGTCGCCACCAGGCCACCCCCTCGGAGTCCGGATCGTGAGCATCAATGAGCACAAAGGCCCGGCACCGGGGTGAACCGGCCGGACCGTCTGTACATTCTAGTGACTACGTCAGATGACAACGGAGTCTGCACAGAGGAGTGAAATCAATGACGGCAGCATCAGCGGAGCCTGCTCAGGCACCGCCCCCGGAACAGCGGACGGGGAAGCGCACGGGCAGAATCATCGGGCGCGTGATCGGCGGGGCCATCGCGGTGGCCGCCGTCGGCTTCGCCTCGTACGGGTCGATCAGCTCGGCGGCGCTCGGATCCGACATCCGCAATTCGATGACCGTCATCGCACCCGCGGCCGCCGGTGGCGGATGGGACGGCGTGGCCCGCGAGATGCAGCAGGCCATGAAGGCGAACGGCATCGTGAACAACGTGCAGGTGGTCAACATGCCCGGAGCCGGCGGCACCATCGCGCTCGGAAACCTGTCGGTGCTCTCGGGGCAGCCCAACAACATCCTCGTGGGCGGCACCGGCCTCCTCGCGGCGACCATCCAGTTCGATTCGGCAGCCACGCTCGACGACGTCACGGCGCTCGCGACCATCGTCGAGGAGTACGACGTCATCGTCGTGCCGGCCGACTCGCCCTACCAGACGCTCGACGACCTGGTCGAGGCGTGGCGCGCCGATCCGAAAGCCCTGCCCTGGTCGGGCGGCGGATCCTTCGACCAGCTCGTGATCACCGATCTCGCGCTCGCCGCGGGCATCGATCCGGTCGACCTCACCTACATCCCGTCCGACGGCGGCGGCGAGGCGATCCAGGCCATGCTCAACGGCACCGTCGCGGCAGCAGCCGGCGGTTACCCCGACAACATCGATCAGATCGAGTCGGGCCGGCTCCGAGCGCTCGCGCTGGTCGCCCCCGAGCGGGTCGACGGCATCGACATCCCGACCGCCCGCGAGCAGGGGTACGACATCACCCTCACCAACTGGCGCTCGCTCTCCGCGCCGGCGGGCTTGAGCGACGACGACCGCGAGGCCCTCGTCGACCTGGTGCTCGAGACCGTCGAGACCCCCGAGTGGGACGACGCGATGGAGCGCTACCACTGGACCGAGAAAGTGCTCACCGGCGACGAACTCGAAGAGTTCCTCGGGGAGGAGCACGAACGCATCGCGCAGCTGTACAGGGAGATGGGGCAATGACGCACTCGAACAATCCCACCGCCGTCTCGGCGGTCATGGGCGAAGAGCTCGAGATCGGGAGGGAGAACCCCGGCGCCGCGCTGCTCAAGCAGCTCGTCATGCCCGCGATCCTCGTCGCCTTCGCCACCTATTTGCTCATCGGCATCCTCACGATGCGCGTGCCCGAGGGCGTCGTGTTCCCCGGGCCCCAGTTCTTCCCGTCGATCATCGCCGCCGGGCTCTACCTGTTCGCGGTACTGCTGGTCGTGCGGGCGGTGAGGGATCGCGCCGAGGCTGCAGCGGCGGCCGAGCGATCGGCCGCGGAGATCGAGCTGCTCACCGACGAGGAGGTCGCCGCGCTCGAAGCGGAGGCCGCGAAACGAGTCGGCATCGACTGGCGCTCCATGGCGTGGATCGTCGGCTCGTTCATCGGATTCGCGCTGCTGCTGCCCGTCCTGGGGTGGATCGTCGCGGCCGCGCTGCTGTTCTGGTGCGTGGCACGCGCCTTCGGATCCGAACGACCGATCTTCAACCTCGTCGTCGGTCTGACCGCGAGCTCGCTCGCCTACATCGCGTTCGACATGCTGCTCGGCCTCACGCTGCCGTCCGGCATCCTCGGTTGGGGGTTCTGACATGGATACGCTGCAACTCCTGGCAGAGGGCTTCGCGGGAGCCCTCACCTGGCAGAACCTGCTCTGGGTGGTGATCGGCTGTCTGCTCGGCACCGCGGTCGGCGTCATGCCCGGCCTCGGATCGTCGATGGCGGTCGCGCTGCTGCTGCCCATGACCTTCGCACTCGAGCCCACGGCGGCCTTCATCATGTTCTCCGGCGTGTACTTCGGCGGGCTCTTCGGAGACTCGACGATGAGCATCCTCATGAACATGCCCGGGCAGGCCTCGGCGATCGCCTCGACGTTCGAGGGGCACAAGATGGCGCTCAACGGCAGAGCCGCCCAAGCGCTCGCCACCGCGGCGATCGGCGCGTTCGTCGGAGGCTTTCTCGCGTCGATCGCGGTCGTCTTCATGGCGCCCGCGCTCGCCGACTTCTCGACGCAGTTCGGCCCCGCCGAGTTCTTCGCGCTCGCGCTCTTCGCCTTCGTCGCGACCTCCTCGGTGGTCACCGACAACCCCGTGAAGGGCCTCTCGTCGCTCTTCATCGGGCTCGGGATCGCGGTGATCGGCGTCGACGGCATCTCGGGTGCGCCGCGCTTCACGATGGACTCGCCCAACCTCTTCGACGGCGTCTCCCTCGTCACGGTGACGGTGGCGGTGCTGGCTCTCGGCGAGGTCATCTACGTCGCCTGCCTCGAACGGCACATCGGCGGCGGCAAGCTCATCAGGCCCAAGGGCCGCCCGTGGCTGTCGGGCCGCGAGTTCCGCGAAGCGCTGCCGGCCTGGCTGCGCGGTACGGCGATCGGCATGCCCTTCGGCGTCGTGCCCGCCGGCGGATCGGAGATCCCGACCTTCCTGGCCTTCGGCCTCGAGAAGAAGCTCGACGCGCGCCGCAAGAACCCGCAGTTCGGCAAGGGCGCGATCCGCGGTCTCGCAGCCCCCGAGGCCGCGGGCAACTCGACGACGGGCATGGCGATGGGCGCGCTGCTCGCCCTCGGCCTGCCGATCTCGGCGACCGCCGCCATCATGCTCGCGGCCTTCCGCCAGTACGGGCTGCAGCCGGGGCCGCTGCTCTTCGAGCGATCCTCCGAACTCGTGTGGGCGCTGCTCGCCAGCTTCTTCATCGCGATGATCGTGCTGCTGATCCTCAACCTGCCGTTCGCGATGGTGTGGGCGAAGCTGCTGCTGATCCCGCGGCCGTACCTGTACGCGGGCATCACGATGGTCTGCGCCCTCGGCATCTACGCCACGTCGGGCAAGACCTTCGACCTCATGCTGCTGCTCGTCGTCGGACTCGTCGGCTTCGTGATGCGCGCCGTCGACTTCCCGCTCGCGCCGCTCATCATCGGCATGGTGCTCGGCCCGCTCGCCGAGACGAGCCTGCGGGACGCCGCCATGAGCGCGAACGGCGACTTCTCGGTGCTCGTGCAGGGGCCGATCCCGCTCACCCTCTATTCCCTGCTGCTGCTCGTGATCGCGTTCGCCGTGCGCGGCAAGATCGTGGAGCGGAGGCGCGCGAAGGCGCTCGCCCCCGTCGGCTGAGCGGCGGGCTGCGGGCTGCCTGCTACGGCGGCCCGGGGCAGGCTGCTGCGGCGCTGCGGGGCCTGCGTGCTACGGCGGCGCGGCGGGTTGCGGCGCGGCGGGGCCATCCCCTCGAAAGGTCGAAAAGGGCTCCGATCCACGTGGATCAGAGCCCTTTTCGACCTTTCGGCGCGGCCTCTCGAGAGGTGGATCGATCGTACCCTGAGCTTGTCGAAGCGAGCGCAGGATCCGGCCCCGATCCTCCTCGAGATACGAATTTCGCACCCATGGACGCGGAAGGAGCTGCGAGATCCGTATCTCGAGCAGGGTGCCCGGGTCTCGGGCGAGCCGGCGACGTGACCGCGACACGACCCCTGGGCGGAGCGCCGTTACGCTGGGAGGGTGAACGCAGGGGGAGGATCGGCGCAGCCGCCACGCCCGCAGCCGGCACGCCCGCGGGCGATCGAGCCGCTGAGCCTGGCCGCCGCGCTCCTCGTTGTGCTCGCGGCCCCGGCGTTCTTCGTGCTCGAACTGCCGCTGCTCGGCTTCGCCCTGCTGGCCGGAGGGCTGCTTGTCGCGTGGGCGGGGTCGCGGGGTGCGGCGGTCGCGGGCGCTGAGCGAGGATCGGCTGCGGGATCGGGGTCGTGGGCGGGGCCCGCCGCGGGCGCCGCGTCGGGATTGGGATCGGGATCCGGATCAGGATCCCGATCCGCGCCGCGCCCGCCCAGCCTGCTGCGCGACCTCTCGCTCATCGCGATCGGGCTCGCGATCGTGCGCAGCATCCCGCTCGCAGCCGAGCTCGACGACTGGTCGATGGTGAAGTTCACGCTCGCCCTCGGCGGTGCCGTCGCGGTGCCGTACGTCGTCTCAAGGTGGGTGTACCGGGATCGCGCGACCGGGTTCCCATGGCGCGGGCGCGCCGAGGAGACGCGGAGCGTCGACTGCGCCCGCGGTGCCGCACACGGCGGCAGCCTACGGAGCGAAGCGAGAGGTGGCGCGGGCAAGCGATGGGGCCTGCTGCACTGGACGTGGCTCGCGGCGGTGCTCGTGCTGGGCTGGCTGATCCTGCCCTGGTACTTCATCAGCTCGGGGGTATACCTCAATTGGCCCGACGTCGACGACGCCGACCTCATCGCCCGGCTCTTCGTCGGCGTCGGAGCGGTCGGCATCTGGGACGAGCTCTTCTTCATCTGCACCGTGTTCGCCGTGCTGCTACGGCACTTCCCCGCGTGGGCCGCGAACCTGCTGCAGGCGGTGGTCTTCGTGTCGTTCCTCTGGGAGCTCGGCTACCGCGCCTGGGGGCCGCTGCTCACGATCCCGTTCGCGCTCGTGCAGGGGTACATCTTCCTGCGCACGCACTCGCTCGCCTACGTCGTGACCGTGCACCTGCTGTTCGACGCGGTCGTGTTCGCGGTGCTGGTCCACGCCCACAATCCGCAGCTGTTCGACGTGTTCTTGACGGCGCCGTAGCGGATTCCGGGCGCGATCCCGCTGCGCGCTCGAGTGAGACAGCCCATTCTTGACGAGCCGGCCTATGATTCACGCAACTTTCGGCCTGGCTCGATAGGAATAGGCTGCCTCGATCCTCAGCCATCACCCGCGCGCGGGCGACGCCCGGATCAGCCCGCCGTCAGCGCCGCCAGACGGCGTACCGCGAACTCGTAGCCCTGCACCCCGCAGCCCACGATCACGCACTGCGCGATGCCCGAGATGTAGGAGTGGCTGCGGAACTCCTCGCGCGCGTGCACGTTCGAGATGTGCACCTCTGCGACGGGAAGCGCGACCCCCGTCAGCGCGTCGCGCAGCGCGATCGAGGTGTGGGTGAAGGCTCCGGGGTTGATGATGATCGCGGCGCAGTCCTCGCGGGCCGCGTGGATGGCGTCGATGAGCTCGCCCTCGTGGTTGCTCTGCACGGCGCGCACCCCGAAGCCGAAGTCGGACGCGATGCGCGAGACGAGCGCCTCGACGTCTTCGAGGGTCTCCTCGCCGTAGATCTCGGGTTCGCGCGTGCCGAGCAGGTTGAGGTTCGGGCCGTTCACCAGGAGAAGTCGTCTGGACATGGGTCGTTCCCTCCGCTTCGAAGTGTTCTACCCATGGTACCGCCGCAGGGCTGCTCGCGGTCAGTCGTTCTCGCGATGCGGACGCGGGGAGAGTTCGGGATCGCCGACCGTGGGCTACCGTAGACGGGTGACCGACCAGCAGCCCCTGCCTCACAAGAATTTCGACCCCACCACGTTCCGCGACAAGCCGGTATCTTTCGTGCGCCGCAGCGGGCGCATGACGCCCTCGCAGACGCGGGCGTGGGAGGAGCATCGCGAGAAGTACGTGCTCGACATCGCGCACGGCCCCGCCGCGACGAGCGTGGCCGACGGGGCGACGGGCGATCCCGAGCAGATCTTCGGCAGGAAGGCGCCGCTCGTGGTCGAGGTCGGCTCCGGACAGGGCCACGCGATCCTGCACGCCGCCGAGCATCGTCGCGATACCGACTTCCTCGCCATCGAGGTGTTCCGCGCCGGGCTCGCCCGCACCATGATCCGCGCCGAGCTCGCGAAGCTCGACAACCTCCGCCTCGCCGAGGTCAACGCGCCCGAGCTGCTCGAGAAGTATCTGCCGGCGGGTTCGGTCGACGAGATCTGGGTGTTCTTCCCCGATCCCTGGAAGAAGGAGCGCCACAAGAAGCGGCGACTCGTGAGTGCCGACTTCGCGCGCATCGCGCACCGCGCGCTGAAGCCCGGGGGCGTGCTGCGGCTCGCGACCGACTGGGAGGACTACGCCGAGCAGATGCGCGAGGTGCTCGATGCCGCCGACGGTTTCGAGCGCGGCTTCGAGGGGGAGTGGGCGGATCGCTTCGACGGCCGCGTGCTCACCGCCTTCGAGCAGAAGGGCGCTGAGAAGGGGCGTCAGATCCGGGACTTGAACTACCTTCGCGTATGAATGTCCGGGGCCGGCTCCCATGAATGTCCGAGCCCCGCTCTAACATGTGAACCATGAGCGAAACCCACCCCTCCCTGTCGCAGCGTCTCGATGCGCTGCCCTTCACCCGCAAGCACGGGCGCGTGCTCACGGGGTCCGGGCTCGGGTGGGCCCTCGACGCCATGGACGTCGGCCTCATCTCGTTCATCATCGCGGCGCTGGTCGAGCACTGGGGCATCTCGAAGGGCGAGAGCGGCCTCATCGCCTCGATCGGCTTCCTGGGCATGGCGATCGGTGCGAGCCTCGGCGGCCTGCTCGCCGACCGGTTCGGGCGGCGCCAGGTGTTCGCGCTCACGCTGCTGGTCTACGGCGCGGCTACGGGGGCGAGCGCGCTCGTAGGCGGTATCGCTCTGCTGCTCGTACTGCGATTCTTCGTCGGGCTGGGGCTCGGCGCCGAGCTGCCCGTGGCCTCGACATACGTGAGCGAGTTCGCGCCGGCGCGCATCCGCGGCCGGCTCATCGTGATCCTCGAGGCCTTCTGGGCGGTGGGGTGGACCGCTGCGGCGCTGATCGGCTACTTCGTGGTGCCCGCCTCGGAGAACGGGTGGCGCTGGGCCTTCGCGCTCGGGGCGATCCCCGCCGTGTATGCGCTCATCGTGCGCTGGGGCCTGCCCGAGTCCCCTCGGTGGCTGGCCGGGCGCGGGCGCACCGCCGAAGCCGAGCGGATCGTGGGCGAGTTCGAGTCGTCCGCGGTCAGGGCCGGTCAGGCTGTCGAACCCGGTTCGCATGCCGAGCCCGGTTCGCATGTCGACCCTGTCGAAGCGCGCGAACCGGCCCACCGGCTCGGCGCCCGCTCCAGGCTCGGCGGACTCTGGTCGGCGGAGTTCCGACTGCGCACGGCCTCGATCTGGCTGGTGTGGTTCTGCGTGAACTTCGCCTACTACGGCGCATTCATCTGGATCCCGAGCATCCTCGTCGACGCGGGCTTCGACCTCGTGCGCTCGTTCGGATTCACGCTGATCATCACGCTCGCGCAGCTCCCCGGTTACGCGGTCGCGGCGTGGCTCATCGAGGTGTGGGGCCGGCGGCTGACGCTGTCGCTCTTCCTCATGGGGTCAGCGGTCTCGGCCGTGATCTTCGGCACGGTCCACGCCGAGGGTGCGACCATCGCCTCGGGCATGGCGCTCTCCTTCTTCAACCTCGGCGCCTGGGGTGCGCTCTACGCGGTCACCCCCGAGATCTACCCGACCTCGCTACGGGGTACGGGGGCGGGGTGGGCCGCGGGTGTGGGGCGCATCGCCTCGATCGTCGCTCCGCTGCTGGTGCCGCTCATGCTGGCTGCGGGCGGAGCGGGTCTCACCTTCGCGGTGTTCGCGGTGTTCTTCGTGGTCGCGGCCGGGGCGACCTGGGGCCTCGTGGATCGCCGGGGCGAGGCGCTCGACGATCGGTAGTCGGCGAGCGTCGCGTCCCCGACCGAGTGCGCCGTCGTCAACCCCCGCATGCAACGGCACCGATCGACGTTGGAGCACCCCGAGTTTCGGAATCGGGGTGCTCCAACGTCGATCGGTGCTGTCAGAGGTGCAGCGCGGGCGCCTCAATCAGCCAGCGCCGCGGAGGACGCCGGGCGCCGCGATCAGTCGCTGCAGCGGCAACGCTCGGCCTGGGGCACCCCGGCCAGGGCCTCCTCGACGTGCTCGCCGCAGCCCACCCAGGTCGGCTTGTTGCAGCTCTGGCAGGTCACTCGCTGGCACATGGTGGTTCTCCTTCGGGGTTTCGATCGACGTTCTCGCGATCGATCCGGATCGCAGATTCCATTGTGCCGGGTGAAGATGCGTGCCGGCTGCTCGCGGCGTCCTTCGTCCACGACCGAGATGACGCTTACGGCCCCTAGGTCGGCGTTCTCGGGGCGACAAGCGTCATCTCGACCGCGGGACGGAGGTCCTCGCTGCCCCTCTCCCGGAGGGGAGAAGCTGAGAGCAGAAGGCCGACCGGCCGGGAGGTAGGCGCAGGGCGAGCCAAGATTCGACGGCCGAAGGAGACCTCGTTGAAGAAGACCCCGCCGAAGGAGACCTCGTTGAAGGAGACGCCGGGGTGGCACGGCGCACCCCCGGAAGTGCGCTAGGCTAGTCGGCGTTGCCAGTGCTCGCCTCCGTAGCTCAGGGGATAGAGCGCCGGTTTCCGGTACCGTAGGTCGGGGGTTCGAATCCCTCCGGGGGCACGAAAGCAACCGAGAAGGCCCGGTCAGAACGAGTTTCTGGCCGGGCCCTCCGCATTTCTCAGCGAATTCGCCCCCGCAGGCGGGCGGAGTAGACTGGTCGTTTGTGACGCCACAAGAACTCGCCCTCGCCCTCGCCCGCATCCTGACCGACATCGTCGCCGCTCGCGGTGCCGATATCGAGGTCACCGAGCAGGACACGCAGGTGGAGCGCCCGAAGAACCGGGATCACGGCGATTGGGCCTCGAACGCCGCGATGAAGTTCGCGAAGCGGATCGGCACGAACCCTCGTGAACTCGCCGAGGAGATCGTCGAGCGCGCTGCGGCGATCGAGGGTGTGGCGAAGGCGGAGGTCGCCGGCCCCGGCTTCATCAACATCACCCTCGACGCCGCGAGCGCGGGTGAGACCGCTCGCCGCGTGGTCGAGCAGGGCGAGGCCTACGGTCGCAGCGATGTGCTCGCGGGGCAGCGGATCAACCTCGAGTTCGTGAGCGCCAACCCCACCGGCCCGCTGCACATGGGGCACACCCGCTGGGCGGCTCTCGGCGACTCGACGGCGCGGGTGCTGCGTGCCGCGGGCGCGGATGTGACGAGCGAGTACTACATCAACGACGCGGGCGCGCAGATGAACAAGTTCGGTCGCTCCGTGCTGGCGGCCGCCCTCGGCGAGGAGGCCCCGGAAGACGCATACCCCGGCGAGTACATCCAGTCGCTCGGCGCGCAGGTGCGCGAGCGGATCCCGAATCTCGCCGAACTCGCCGAGAGCGACCGTGAGGCCGCTCTCGAGCAGGCCCAGGAGCTCGCCTACCAGTTGCAGCTCGCCGAGATCAAGGATTCGCTCGAGCGCTTCAACGTGCATTTCGACGTGTTCTTCTCGGAGCGCACGCTGCACGCACAGGGCGAGAACGGCGAACCGAGCCCCATCGAAGCCGCGATCGACCGGCTGCGCGAGCAGGGCCACGTCTACGACGAGGACGACGCGGTGTGGGTGCGCACGACCGCATTCGGCGACGACAAGGATCGCGTGTTCACCCGCGGCAACGGGGTCTACACCTACTTCGCCGCCGACGCCGCCTACTACCTCTCGAAGATGGACCGCGGCTTCGGCGAGAAGATCTACCTGCTGGGTGCCGACCACCACGGCTACATCGGGCGCCTCACCGCGATCGCCGGCGCCGCGGGCGACAACATCGAGACCGACGTCACCGTGCTCATCGGTCAGCTCGTCAACCTCAACGGCGCGCGCCTCTCGAAGCGGGCGGGCAACATCATCGAGCTCGACGATCTGCTCGAGTGGCTGGGCAGCGACGCGCTGCGCTACTGGCTCGCGCGCTATCCCGCCGACTCGCCGCTCTCCCTCGACGGCGAGAAGCTGCGCAGCCGCACCAACGACAACCCGGTCTTCTACGTGCAGTACGCGCACGCCCGCACCTGCGCGGTCGACCGCAACGCGGCCGCGGCCGGTGTGGATCGCAGCGCCTTCGCACCCGAGCTGCTCACGCACCAGACCGAGACCGACCTGCTCGGCAAGCTGCAGCAGTACCCGGGCATCGTGGCCGGCGCCGCCGAGCTGCGCGAGCCGCATCGCGTGGCGCGCTTCCTCGAGGAGCTCGCCGCCGCGTACCACCGCTGGTACGACAACTGCCGCGTGATCCCGATGGGCGAGGAGCCCGTCGAGGATCTGCACCGCACCCGGCTGTGGCTGAACGACGCGGCCGGCCAGGTGCTGCGCAACGGCCTCGATCTGCTCGGCGTCTCCGCTCCCGAGCGACTGTAGGCGCGCGATCGACGTGAAGGCCGAACGCAAGCCCCGGTGGTGGCTCCGGATCCTCAGCGCGATCCTCGCGATCGCGGTGCTGGGCGGTGCGGTGGAGCTGGTGCTGCGCGCGATCTCGCCCGGGATCGTCGCGGACTCGGTGCGCGAGGGGCTCGGTCTCACGCCGGATCACCCGGTCGAGGTGTCCCTGTCGGGCTCTTCGCTGCTGAACGCCTTGCGCGGAGGGATCGGCGGGGTGACCGTCACGGTTCCCGACGCGCCTCTGCTCGAGGGCGTCTCCGCCGACGGGACGGTGCGGGCGAGCTTCGTGCCGTTCGATCCGACCCAGGGTGAGATCCGGGACGGTACCGCGGAGCTGAGGGTCGACAAGGAGCAGCTCGGATCGGTGGTGAGCCTGCTCACGCAGGGCGTCGCGCAGACGGGAGAGGTGCGCGACGGCTCGCTCGTCGTCGGCCGCACGCTCGAACTGTTCGGTCAGCAGGTGCCGATCACCGCGTCTCTCGGTCTCAGGGTCACCGAGGACGGCGAGGTCGAGGTGGAGCCGCGCGGTGCCGCGGCTGCGGGGTTCGACCTGAACGCCGATCAGCTCGCGGATGTCGGCGGCGGCATCTTGCGCCCGCTGCTCGAGACGCAGACGGTCTGCGTGCGGGGCAATCTGCCCGCGGGCGTGGAACTCACGGGGATCTCGCTGTCGAGCACGGGATCCGCATCCATCACCGCGGATCTCTCTCCGCGCATCCTCTCCGACCCCGCCGAGCAGCAGCCCGGCAGCTGCGAGTAGCGGGCGGTCCGCCGCCGCGTCGATCCCGGTCGCATACAGCATCGGCACTGTCGTCCCGCTAAACTGGAGCGGTCCGTTCCGAGGTGTTCCTCCGTTCGCAGGCTTCAGGGGCCAATCCGGGTCCGCTCGCCGGTTGCCGTCAGGCTGATCGAGCGTCGACGGATCCGCAAGAATCCCTGAGGAGTGAAGCATGACCACAGCCGCACCAGGCAGCGACCTCAACGCCGTCGACGCTCGGGTGTTCCCCCCGTCGGCACGCCGCGGGAGCCGGTGCGGTGAATTGAAGCTCGCCGGGATCCCCGCCACCGAGCTCACTGCGAAGCACGGCTCGCCGCTGTACGTGGTCGATGAGCAAGCGGCTCGGGATCGCGCTCGTGAGGTGCGCGAGGCGCTGCAGCGCGAGGCCGCGCGCGTCGGCACGGAGGCCACCGTTTACTACGCAGGGAAGGCCTTCCTCTGCGTCGAGGTGGCCCGCTGGATGGACGAGGAGGGCCTCGCGGTCGATGTCGCGAGCGGGGGCGAGCTCGCCGTCGCGCTCGCAGCGGGCGTCGATCCCTCGCGGATCGGCTTCCACGGCAATAACAAGTCCGAGCGCGAGATCGCGCGCGCCGTCGAAGCAGGCGTCGGCACGATCATCATCGACAGCGAGATCGAGACGGAGCGGATCGCCGCGGCCGCGAGCGCGGCCGGTCGGCGACAGCGGGTGCGTCTGCGGGTCAACAGCGGAGTGCACGCCTCCACTCACGACTTCCTCGCGACCTCGCACGAGGATCAGAAGTTCGGCCAGCCGCTCGGCGAGGCGCCTCGCCTGGTGGAGGCGATCCTCGCTCACGAGAGCCTCGAATTCGTCGGCCTGCACTGCCACATCGGCTCCCAGATCTTCGCGACCGACGGCTTCCGCGAGTCGGCTCGGCGGCTGCTCGGCGTCTATCCCGAGCTCGAGCGGCTCGTCGGTGCCCCGATCCCCGAGCTGAACCTCGGCGGCGGCTTCGGCATCGCCTACACGAGCGAGCAGGCCGATGAGGCGCCGAGGATCGCCGATATCGCGCGGGAGCTGGCCGACATCGTCGCCGAGAGCGCCCGGGAGTTCGGCGTCGCGGTGCCGAAGCTCGCGTTCGAGCCGGGGCGCTCGATCATCGGTCAGTCGGGGGTGACGCTCTACACCGTCGGCACGACCAAGGAGGTGGCGCTCGCCGGTTCGGACGCGGCTGCCGATCCCGCGGACCTCGGCTACTCCTCGCGCCTCTACGTGAGCGTCGACGGCGGCATGAGCGACAACGCCCGCCCCGCCCTCTACGGCGCCGACTACCAGGTGCGCCTGGCGAATCGGTCGAGCGACGCCGAACCGGCGCTCGTGCGCGTGGTCGGCAAGCACTGCGAATCGGGCGACATCGTGGTGCAGCGCGACGTGCTGCCCGGCGATGTGCGGCCGGGAGACACGCTTGCCGTGGCGGCCACGGGAGCCTACTGCTGGTCGCTCGCGAGCAACTACAACTACGTGCCGCGACCCCCGGTGGTGGCGGTGCGCGAGGGAGCATCGCGCATCATCGTGCGCGGTGAGACCGAGGACGAGCTGCTCGCGAAGAGCGTGGTCGCGACCCTCTCGCCATGAATGTCGGAGGTCGCCCGCAGACTGTTCTCACGGGCAGGCGGCCTCCGAACCTTGACAGTCGAACAGAAGCATTCTCGAACGAAACGGAGATACGAAGTGAACGAGTACCGTGATCTGAGGGTCGCGCTGCTGGGCTGCGGCTCGGTCGGCGCACAGGTGGCCCGGCTCATCCTCGAGCACGGCGACGAGCTCGCCGCGCGCGTCGGCGCGCGCCTCGTTCTGGCCGGGATCGCAGTGCGCAGCATCGAAGCGAAGCGCGACGTCGAACTCCCCGCGGAGCTCTTCACCACCGACGCAGAGCGCCTCGTGCAGGGCGCCGACATCGTGATCGAGCTCATGGGTGGCATCGAACCGGCGCGATCCCTGATCCTGCAGGCGCTGCAGGGCGGCGCCGACGTGGTCACCGCCAACAAGGCGCTGATCGCCGCCCACGGGCCCGAACTCTCCGACGCCGCCGAGCAGGTCGGCGCGCAGCTGTCGTACGAGGCTGCGGTCGCCGCGGCGATCCCGATCCTGCGCCCGCTGCGCGAGAGCCTCGCCGGCGACCACATCACGAGCGTGCTCGGGATCGTCAACGGCTCGACCAACTACATCCTCGACCGCATGGATCGCTTCGGAGACAGTGCGGAGGACGCGGCGCGCGTCGCGAGCGAGCTCGGCTACCTCGAGGCGGATCCGACCCTCGACGTCGAGGGCTACGACGCGGCGCAGAAGGCGACGATCCTTGCGAGCATCGCCTTCCACACCGAGGTGCCCGTCGAAGCCGTGTACCGCGAAGGCATCACGGGCATCACAGCCGAGCAGATCGAGGCCGCGAAGAACGCGGGCTACGTGATCAAGCTGCTCGCGATCGCCGAGCGGCTCACCTCCTCTGAGGGCGTCGACGGTGTCTCGGCGCGCGTCTACCCGGCGCTCATCCGCCGAGACCACCCGCTCGCCGCCGTTCACGAGGGCAAGAACGCGGTGTTCGTCGAAGCCGAGGCCGCGGGTGAGCTCATGTTCTACGGTGCCGGCGCCGGGGGCGCGGAGACCGCGTCGGCCGTGCTGGGTGACCTCGTCTCCGCTGCCCGGCGCCACGTCGCGGGCGGTCCGGGCATTGCCGGATCGCAGCACGCCGACCTCCCGATCCTCCCCGTGGGTGAGGTCAATACCGCCTATCAGGTGATGCTCGAGGTGCGCGATGAGCCGGGCGTGCTCGCGGCGATCGCCGGCATTCTCGCCGAGCACGGCGTGTCGGCCGCGAGCGTCGAGCAGACCGCAGCGCAGGGCGCAGGCGATGAGGCGGCTCGAGCCGCGCTCGTCATCGGCACTCACATCGCCCGGGAGGCCGACCTCGCGGCGACCGTGGAAGCGCTTCGCTCCTCCGACATGGTCATCGAGGTCACCAGCGTGCTGCGTCTCGAGGGCAACGCGTGAGCGGCGCGAGCGCTCAGCGCGCCGTGCGCGTCCGCGTGCCGGCGACCAGCGCGAACCTGGGTCCGGGCTTCGACACCCTGGGCATCGCCCTCGCCTACGGCGACGAGCTGACCGCCGTGACTCGCGAGGAGCCGGGCGCCACGGTGCACGTCACCGGCGTCGGCGAGGGGGAGGTGCCGACCGATGCCTCCAACCTGGTCGTGCGCTCGGCGGCGCACGTCTTCGAGCGGCTGGGCCGTGCCGTGCCCGGCCTCGAGGTCACCGCGCACAACCGCATTCCGCACGGTCGCGGCATGGGCTCTTCGGGCTCGGCGATCGTCGCCGGTGTGATGATCGCCGCGGGGCTGCTGCAGAGCGACCCCGTCGACCCGATCGAGCTGAGCGAGGAGCAGTTGCTCGCGTTCGCGACCGAGCTCGAGGGGCACCCCGACAATGTCGCACCCGCGCTCTTCGGCGGTCTCACCATCGCGTGGACCACCCCGGAGGGGCCGCGGTTCAAGAGGCTCATGGTGCACCGCGGTGTGGCACCGCTGGTGCTCGTGCCCAGCTTCACGATGTCGACCGAGCTCGCGCGCAGCCTGCAGCCGAAGCAGGTGCCTCACGAGGACGCGGTGTTCAACGTCTCGCGCTCCGCGCTGCTGATCGCCGCGCTCACGCAGAGCCCCGAGCTGCTGCTCGAGGCGACCGAGGATCGCCTGCACCAGAACTACCGGGGCGATGCGATGCCCGCGACCCGGGATCTGATCGGCGAGCTGCGCGAGGCGGGGCACCCGGCGGTCGTGTCGGGAGCGGGGCCCTCGATCCTGGTGCTCTCGAACGGGCCGGCGGATCGACTGCGAGCCGTCGACCTCGTCGAAGCGGAGCACAGCGATTGGCAGGCGCTGATCCTCGCCGTCGACACGAAGGGTGCTACAGTGGAGGCGATCCCCGCCTAGCAATCATGCGGGCGAGCAGTCGGCGCGCATCGCGTTCTCGCTCCTCGCTCGTGGCCGGTGGATCATTCCCTCACCGAGACGACAGGTCCGGTGATCCCGAAGCACAGTCTGTGCACCACCGCGGGAGGGCCGTTTGCGCCCGCTGAACCCGCGCGTTCCGAGAGGAAGAACGATGGAATCGAACGTCGAAGAGACGAACTCTGCCCCCGCAGCTGAGGAGACCGCGCCCGTGCGGCGCCGCGCCTCGCGTCGCGTGAGCACCGCTGCGGGAACCGTCAGCGAGGCCGCCCCCGCGGAGACGCAGGCGGCGGGTGCCGCTGCTCCTGCCGAGGCCGCTGCCGCCCCTGCTGAGGCCGCCGCCGCTCCTGCTGAAGCTGGTGCTCCTGCCGAGGCCGCTCCCGCTGCCGAGGCTGCTGCCGAGGCGCCGAAGAAGCGTGCTTCGCGCAGCCGGAAGAAGGCCGCAGAGGAGGCGCCCGCTGAGGCGCCGGCCGCCGACGCGTCTGCGGAGCCTGCGGCTGCGAAGACCCCCGCGGAGTCTGCCTCGGATGCAGCGGACCCCGGAGAGGTTCCTGCCGAGGCGCCGAAGAAGCGTGCTTCGCGCAGCCGGAAGAAGGCCGCGGAAGAAGCTCCGGCCGAGGCGGCCGCTGAGGTGCCCGCTACCGATGCCCCGGTCGCTGCCGAGGCCCCCGCGGGCGAGAGCGATACCTCGGCCGCTGAGAACGCCGAGACCGCTGCGGCTCCCGCCAAGCGCGGTCGTTCGCGCCGTGCGCAGGCCGAGTCGAAGCCTCAGGCGGAGACCGAGGCAACGGAGGATCAGCCCGCCGAGAAGAGCGCGGAGCAGGCTTCGGGCGGCAAGGCGAAGGCCAAGGGGCGCGGCAAGCAGTCCCAGAACGAAGCTCCCCAGAACGAGTCGGCCGAGGAGCCGGCCAAGGACGAGGCCGCCAAGGCGGACGCTGCGAAGTCCGATGCTGCGAAGTCCGACGCCGAGGGCGAGGGCAACGGCCGCGGCCGCGGCCGTCGCACCCGCGGGCAGAAGAACGAGAACGGCGAGGCGGCGGACGCGGCCGAGCAGAACGATGACTCCAAGGGGCGCGGCCAGAGCCAGGGCGGCGACAAGAACGGTCAGGGCAAGGGCGAGAACGCGTCGCGCTCCACCCGCACCCGCCAGCGCGATCGCAAGCGCCGCGGCCAGAACGACGATCTCGAGCCCGAGATCACCGAGGACGACGTGCTGCTGCCCGTCGCGGGAATCCTCGACGTGCTCGATAACTACGCCTTCGTGCGCACGAGCGGTTACCTTCCGGGCACGAGCGACGTCTACGTCTCGCTCGGCCAGGTGAAGAAATACGGCCTGCGCCGCGGCGACGCGGTCGTCGGCGCGATCCGTCAGCCCCGTGAGGGCGAGGGCGGCGGCCGCCAGAAGTACAACGCCATCGTGAAGGTCGACACCGTCAACGGGCGCACCGTCGATGAGAACGAGAAGCGCGTCGACATCGCCGACCTCACCCCGGTGTTCCCCCAGGAGCGCCTGTCGCTCGAAACCACGCCGGATCGGCTGCTCGGGCGCGCCATCGACATCGCGGCGCCCATCGGCCTCGGCCAGCGCGGTCTGCTGGTGCTGCCGGCCTCCGCCCACGGCGTCGGAGTGCTCTCGGAACTCGCGCAGGCGATCAGCGCCAACCGGCCCGACGCTCACCTGATGGTCGTGCTCGCGAACGCGCAGCCCGAGGAGATCACCCACCTGCAGCGCACGATCTCGGGCGAGGTCGTCGCTGCGAGCTTCGATCGTCCCGCCGAGGACCAGGCCACCGTCGCCGAGCTCGCCATCGACCGCGCGAAGCGCCTCGTCGAGCTCGGGCACGACGTCGTGGTGCTCGTGGACTCACTCAACCGCTTCGCGCGGGCTTACGCGCAGGCGCAGCACGCCTCGGCGCGCCCCGCCTTCGACGAGATCGACGAGTTCGCGCTCGGCCAGATCAAGCGTCTGCTCGCAGCGGCCCGCAACGTCGAGAACGGCGGATCCCTCACCGTGCTCGCCACGGCGCAGACGAAGACCGGCGTCGACGCCGACAAGCTGCTGCTGCGCGAGGTGCGCGCCGTCGCCAACAGCGAGGTCCGTTTCGAGAAGAGCCTGCCCGGCACGGTCCCCGCCGTGGATCTCGAGGCCTCGCTCACCCGCAACGCCGAGGCGATGCTCGGCGCGGCAGAGGCCGCGGCACTCTCCGCGCTGCGGGAGCGCATCGCGTCCGATGACGACGCGGTCGACGAGATCGCTGCGCGCCTGCGCGCCACCGCCTCCAACGCCGCACTGCTCGCAGAGGTCCAGCGGAGCCGCGCCTGATGTTCGAACAGGTGGAGGCGCTGCTCTCCGAGCACGCCAGACTGCAGGAGGAGCTGGCCGATCCCGCGCTGCACGCCGATGCGGGTCGCGCCAAGCGCGTCAATCGGCGCTACGCGGAGCTCAGCAAGATCAAGGCCGCCTACGAGCAGTGGCAGCAGCTCGGCGACGATCTGCAGGCCGCACGCGAGCTGGCGAAGGAGGACGACGCCTTCGCCGAGGAGATCCCGGGTCTCGAGGAGGGCCTCGCAGAGGCCCAGGAGAAGGTTCGCCGACTGCTGATTCCGCGCGACCCCGACGACGCCCGCGACGTGATCCTCGAGATCAAGGGCGGCGAGGGCGGTGCGGAGTCGGCGCTCTTCGGCGCCGATCTGCTGCGCATGTACATGCACTACGCGGAGTCGAAGGGGTGGAAGAGCGAGATCCTCGAGAAGGACGAGAGCGACCTCGGCGGATACAAGAACGTGCAGGTCGCGATCAAGTCGAACGCGAGCGATCCCTCGCAGGGCGTGTGGGCGCACCTCAAGTACGAGGGCGGCGTGCACCGCGTGCAGCGCGTGCCGGTCACCGAGTCCCAGGGGCGCATCCACACCTCCACCACGGGCGTGCTCGTGTACCCCGAGGTCGACGAGCCCGAAGAGGTCGAGATCAACCAGAACGACCTCAAGATCGACGTGTACCGCTCATCCGGCCCCGGCGGGCAGTCGGTGAACACCACCGACTCCGCGGTGCGCATCACGCACCTGCCCACCGGCATCGTGGTCGCCATGCAGAACGAGAAGTCGCAGCTGCAGAACCGCGAGGCAGCCATGCGCGTGCTGCGCGCCCGCCTGCTCGCCAAGCAGGCGGAAGAGGCTGCGGCGGAGGCGTCGGCGCATCGATCCAGCCAGATCCGCACCATGGACCGCTCGGAGCGCATCCGCACGTACAACTTCCCCGAGAACCGCATCGCCGATCACCGCACGGGCTACAAGGCGTACAACCTCGACCACGTCATGAACGGCGCGCTCGATCCTGTGATCGAGTCGTGCATCCGCATGGACGAGGAAGACCGGCTGAAGCAGCTCGGGCAGTAGCAGCCGGTCCGGCAGCAGCGCCGCTCGAGCGGCCGCGGCGCTCCGACGGCCGTGACGGGCGGGCTACGCTGAGAGCATGACATCCGCTATCGCGATCACTGCTCCCATCGTAGGCCCGCTCGTCACGCTGCGGGCGCCGCAGAGTTCCGACGCCGATCCGCTCCTCGCGATCCTGCGGGAACCCGAGGTGGCCGAGTGGTGGGTCGGCTACACCCCCGAGCGCGTGCGCGAGGAGTTCATCGAGGCCGCCGCGACCCGCATCATCGAGGTCGGGGGAGTGTGCGCCGGCGCGATGTACGTGCTGCGCGGCGAGGATCCCGAGTACCCGACCACTGTCATTCACCTCTTCATCGGTACGCGCTTCCGCGGTCGGCGCATCGGCGAGGAAGCGCTCGCCCTGGCGATCCGCGAGGAGTTCGCGGCGGGGATCAGCCGCGTCACGCTCGATCCCAATGTGCATAACGAGGGCGCGATCCGCAGCTACGAGCGGCTCGGCTTCCGGCGTGTCGGAGTGCTGCGCGACTACCAGGTGCGGCCCGGCGGGCACCTCGAAGACGGGCTCCTCCTCGACCTCACCCGCAGCGACTTCCCGGAGGGGCCGCCGCTGCCTCCGCGCGACTGACCCGCGACGGCGAGACGATGCGCTCGGCTTGCCGGGTGATCGCACAACTCTCGGCGGGTAATCTCGACGGTCGTGAGCGATCCTTTCGAGCAGGTGCCCGTGCTGCCAGTCGTCATTCCTCTGGGGGCGGTGATCTTCGCGCTGCTGGTGCGGCGTCTCGTGGCGAAGCGCCGTTTCACCGTCCCGCGTGCCGCGGTGGCGGCGGCGCTCGGAGTGTATGCGGCTGGGATCGCGGCGAACACCGTGTTCCCGATCTACGTCCACGTCACCCCGGGCGCGCAGCCGTGGACCGCCGGCGTCGTGTTCGTCCCGTTCGTCAACTACGAGCTCGAGGATGCGGTGACCAATGTGCTGGTCTTCGTGCCGCTCGGGATCCTCTTCGCGCTGATGTTCGCGAAGCCGTCATGGTGGAGGGCGCTGATCGCGGTCACGGCCACGAGTCTCGGCATCGAGGTGACGCAGTTCGCGGTGCAGGAGCTCTTCGGCGGAGGGCACATCGCCGATACCAGCGATCTCCTCTCCAACGTGGTGGGAGGCCTGCTCGGCTACCTGCTGTTCGCGACCCTGACCCGCATGCCGGGGTTCGCGCGCTTCGCCGAGCGTTTCCGCTGGGCGGCGGCCGAAACGACCGATGCACGCGCACGGCCGGACGTCGCATCGGAGCCCTGCGCTCTCGATGCGGGCGGGCCTCGGGTTTCAGCGCCGGCCAGGTACCGAGCACCCCGGGAAGAGTAGAGTTGAGCCTATGCGCACGGCACGGCCACTTCTCCCATGGGTGGTGTGGGGCGTGGCCGCGCTGGCCTATGCTGTCGCGATCATCAACCGTTCCTCGCTCGCGGCGCTCGGCCCCGCCGCCCAGCACCACTTCGACATCGACGCGACCACCCTGTCGGCGTTCCCGGTGATCCAGCTCATCGTCTACGCCGGTCTGCAGATCCCGGTCGGCACGCTGCTCGATCGCTTCGGTGCGACGGCGATGATCCTCAGCGGGGGCCTGCTCATGGTCGTGGGGCAGAGCATCATGGCGACCGTCTCGGATGTGTGGCTCGCGATCCTCGCCCGCGTGTTCGTGGGTGCGGGCGACGCCTGCACCTTCATCAGCGTGATGCGCGTGCTGCCGGAGTGGTTCTCGGTGCGGCAGCTGCCCGTCGTGAGCCAGCTGACGGGCCTCATCGGTCAGGCCGGTCAGCTGGTGTCGGTGACCCCGCTCGCGCTCGTCGTCGCGGGATTCGGGTGGATGACGGGGTTCCTCGGCGTGGCCGCGGTCGGCCTGCTCGTCATGATCCTCGGCTGCTTCGTGCTGCGGAACGCGCCGGGGGAGGGCACGCCGGTCGAGCGGCTCACCGGGCGTCTAGGTCGACTGAGTCGCGAAGCGCGCTCGCTGGGCGCGGGTGAGGCGACCGGCGCGTTCGCGATGCCGCCGCCGGAGACCGGGATGCTTCCCGTCATCACCGAGACGCGGGTGCCAGGCCTGGGGTTCTGGCGCAAGCTGCGTCGCCTGCTCGCGCTGCCGGGGGTGCGGCTCGCGTTCTGGGTGCACTTCTCGTCGCCGTTCGCCCTGAACGCGTTCATCCTGCTGTGGGGCACGCCGTTCCTCACGGGAGGCGCAGGGCTCGACGGGGCTACCGCGAGCGGCCTGCTCAATATCGTCGTGCTCGCCTCGATGACGGCCGGCCTGCTGCTCGGTCCGCTGAGCTCGCGCTTCGTCGAGCGCCGCGTCTACATGAACGTCGGCATCACCGCGGCCATCATGACGGTCTGGGTCGCCGTGCTGCTGTGGTCGGGGCCGCCGCCGATGTGGCTGCTGGTCGCGCTGATGATCGTGATGCCGTTCGGCGGCCCGGCGTCGATGATCGCCTTCGAGGTCGCCCGCTCGCATACGCCCCGCAGCTTCGCCGGTTTCAGCACCGGCCTCGTGAACATGGGCGGATTCATCGCCTCGCTGTTCGTGATCCTGCTCATCGGCTTCGTGCTCGATCTGCAGGGCGCAGGATCGCCCGACCACTACTCCCTGGGCGCCTTCAAGGTGGCGTTCGCCGTGCAGATCCCGTTCTGGGTCGGCGGGATCGCCATGATCTTCATCGAGCAGCGCCGCACCAAACGGTGGATGGAGGAGCACGGGCGCCGACTGCGGTGAACGGACCCGCTCCGGTGCCGACCGGCTCAGATCACGTAGAAGTCGGCGAGATCCGGGGTCTCGGCGACGGGCGCGCCGCGCCGCGGGCGCCCCTGGGCCGGGATGCCCGTGAGCGTGGTCCACGGCGGCGCGGAGTGCACGACGACGGCGTTCGACCCCACCGCGCTGTCGTGGCCGAGCTCGATATCGCCGAGCACCTTCGCCCCGGCGCCGATGACCACGCGGTCGCCGATGGTGGGGTGCCGCTTGCCGCGGCTGTGCCCGGTGCCGCCGAGGGTGACGCCGTGGTAGATGAGCACATCGTCGCCCACGACCGCGGTCTCCCCGATCACGACGCCCATGCCGTGGTCGATGAAGAGGCGTCGGCCGATCGTCGCGCCGGGGTGGATCTCGATCCCGGTGAAGAAGCGCGCGAGCTGGGAGAGGGCGCGGGGGAGGAAGCGCATACCCCGGAGCCACATCGCATGCGAGGCTCGGTGCCACCAGACGGCGTGCAGACCGGAGTAGATGAGGAACACCGAGATGCCGCTGCGGGCGGCGGGGTCGCCGGCCTTGGCGGCTCGGATGTCCTCGCGGATGCGGCCGAAGAAGCTCACTGGCGTCCCTCCTGGTCGGGCTGGTCGGCTGCTGGGATACAACACCGGGCCCGCGCGGTTGATTCCCGCGCGGGCCCGGCCTGGTGGAGATCAGACGTTCAGATCCTCGTAGAGCACGGTCGAGAAGTAGCGCTCGCCGAAGTCGGGCACCACGACCACGATCTTCTTGCCGGCGTTCTCGGGGCGCTTCGCGACCTGGGTCGCTGCCCACACCGCCGCGCCGCCGGAGATGCCGGCGAGGATGCCCTCGTCGGTGCCGAGCGCGCGGGCCTTCGCGATCGAGTCGGCGAGAGTCACGTCGATCACCTCGTCGTAGACCTCGCGGTCGAGGATGTCGGGCACGAAGTTCGCTCCGAGGCCCTGGATCTTGTGGGGGCCCGCCTTGCCCTCGGTGAGCAGCGGAGAGTCGATGGGCTCGACCGCGACGACCTTGATCTCCGGGTTCTGCTCCTTGAGGTAGCCGCCGGCGCCGGTGATCGTACCGCCGGTGCCGATGCCGGAGACGAGGATGTCGACCTGGCCGTCGGTGTCGTTCCAGATCTCGGGGCCGGTGGTCGTGCGGTGGATGGCGGGGTTCGCGGGGTTCGCGAACTGCTGGGCCAGCACGGCGCCCGGGGTCGAGGCGGCGATCTCCTCGGCCTTCGCGACGGCGCCCTTCATGCCGAGGGGCCCCTCGGTGAGTACGATCTCGGCGCCGTAGGCGGCGAGCAGCTTGCGGCGCTCGATGCTCATGGTCTCCGGCATGGTGAGGATCACGCGGTAGCCGCGCGCTGCGCCCACGAAGGCGAGCGCGATGCCGGTGTTGCCGCTCGTGCCCTCGACGATGGTGCCGCCGGGCTGCAGGGCGCCGGACTCCTCGGCCGCGTCGATGATCGCGATGCCGATCCGGTCCTTGACGCTGCCGGCGGGGTTGTAGAACTCGAGCTTGGCGTAGACCTCGGCCTCGGCGCCGTCGGTGACGCGGTTGAGGCGCACGAGGGGGGTATTGCCGAAGGCTTGAGTGATGTTGTCGTAGGTGCGTGCCATGAGTGTGATCTCCTCCAGGGGGTCGGGGGACGAAGCCACCCAAAACTATAGCGTGCAGTTATCCGAGGATGTGCAGAGCGTTATGGATGCGTCGCTCTGTTACGGCGGCGGTTAGGGTTGGGGAGTGAGTGAGGCGAGGAACGAGCCGCGGGGGATCCGCGGGGTGCTGGACGAGCTGCGGGAGCGATTCGCGGCGGCGGGGATCGAGGATCCGGCGACCGATGCCGAGCTGCTCGTCGGGCACGTGCTCGGGGTGTCACGAGGGCGGGTGCAAGCGCTTGCCGTGATGGGGCGGGATCTCGCTCCGGATGAACTCGCCGCGCTGTCCGAGCTCGCAGGGGAGCGAGCCCGCCGCGTGCCGTTGCAGCACCTCACCGGACGAGCGCCCTTCCGGGGCATCGAGCTCTCAGTGGGGCCCGGGGTGTTCGTGCCGCGCCCCGAGACCGAGACGGTGGCGCAGTTCGCCATCGACGAGCTGCGGCGGCTGTCCGATCCGGAGCCCCTGGCCGTCGACCTCTGCACCGGCAGCGGAGCGCTCGCGCTCGCGCTGGTGCACGAGGTGAGCGAGGTGCGGGTCTGGGCGGTCGAGAAGAGCGCTGAGGCGCATGCCTGGGCGGACCGCAATGTACGCGAGTGGGGCGAGGATCGCGTCGAGCTGCTGCGCGGCGACGTCACCGAGCTCGATCCGATCCGCCCCGAGCCGCGCGATGGCGATCCCGAATCGCCCGAGGGGATCGAGCCGGGCGGATCCGAGCTCCGCCGCGTCTTCGCACCCCTGGCCGGCCGGGTCGCGGTGCTCGTCTCCAATCCGCCCTACGTGCCGCGCGACATGGTGCCCCGGGATCCCGAGGTGCGCGATCACGACCCCGAGCTCGCCCTCTACAGCGGTGCGGACGGCCTCGACCTGATCCGCGTGATCAGCAGGATCGGCCGCGACCTGCTGCGCCCGGATGGCCTGCTCGTGCTGGAGCACGCCGAGATGCAGGGGTCGGCGATCCGGCAGCTGCTGACGGCCGACGGCTGGCGCGAGGCTGTCACCCGCCCCGATCTCACGGGCCGGGACCGCGCGACGCTGGCCCGCCGCTGACCGGGCGAGGCTCCGTCCACTGAGTCCGTCGAAGGGGCGGAGGCGCCGGGGATCTTTCTTTATGCCCGCCGAGGTACGGCTTTCGCAGGTCCGATCGCGATTCGGCCTGCGATATCCGTATCTCGAGGGGTGAGGATCCCGCCGGGTTCGATCTTCCCGACACCGCCTCGGCGCTGCGCCCCGAGAAGGACCCCGGCGCCTCGCCGCCGCCGCGACCATGGCCAGGCCGCGAGGGCTCGTGCGCCGCGCGCTCGATTGACCGGCGCCTCGGTTCGGTGTCCCCGTAACTCGGGCCGCGCCGTTGTTTCGGATGGAATGCCGCGTTTTCATCCGAATTACGGGAGAGATCCGAAACTCGGGACACGGGGTACGGGAACGCGGACCCCGCGAGCCTGTCGGGCGCGCGGGCGCACAGGCTCCGGGGAAGGCGCGGAGTAAGATGGTGGGTTATGGCCGAGGTGTTCGATTGTTCCGATAGCTCCCAACTGCTGACCGGCACGCGCACGGCGCGTCGCGCGCTCGGCAGCGGGCAGCTCGTCGTGCTGCCCACCGATACCGTCTACGGCGTCGCCGCCGACGCGTTCACGCCGGAGGCCGTTCAGCGCCTGCTCGACGCGAAGGGTCGCGGCAGGCAGTCGCCCCCGCCCGTGCTGATCCCGAACACGAGCACGCTCTCCGCCCTCGCGGCGGAGGTCACGGCGCCGCTGACGGCGCTCGCGGAGGCCTTCTGGCCCGGTCCGCTCACCATCATCACGCAGGCGAACCCCTCGCTGAGCTGGGATCTCGGGGAGACGAGGGGCACGGTCGCGCTGCGCATTCCGGATCAGCCGCTCGCCCTCGAGCTGCTGCAGGAGACGGGCCCGCTGGCGGTCTCATCGGCGAACCTCACCGGTCAGCCCGCGGCCCGCACCGCCGCGGCCGCGCACGAGATGCTCGGCGACTCGGTGGAGGTCTACCTGGAAGCCGGCGAGACGCCCGGCGACGGCATAGCGTCCACGATCATCGACGCCACCGGTCTCACGGAGGAGGGCGGGCAGCTGCGCATCCTGAGAGAGGGCGGGGTGAGTCGAGAGGCGCTCGCCGAGGTGCTGCCGCAGGCGACCTTCGCCGACTGAACCGGGGATCGAAATGGCGCCCTACCTCGTAGTCGCCGCCGTCGCCGTGCTCGTGACGGCGGCGGCGTCGTACGCGGTGCTGCGGCTGAGCAGGCGCTACCGACTCGCCCCCGAGGTGCGCGAGCGCGACGTGCATCGCACGCCGACACCGCGTCTCGGCGGGATCGCGATGTTCATCGGCATCCTCGCCTCCTTCGCCGTGGCGGGTGCGCAGCCCGAGTTCTCGGGGCTGTTCACGCGCGGTCCGGAGATGTGGGCCCTCCTGGGAGCGTGCGCGCTGATCGCCGCCGTCGGGATCCTCGACGATCTGCTCGACCTCGACTGGATGGTGAAGCTCGCAGCGCAGCTCGCCGCGGCCGGGCTGCTCGCGTGGAACGGGGTGCAGATCGTCTCGCTGCCCTTCGGCGACACCCTGGTGGTCGGTTCGCCCGCGGCCAACTTCGTGATCACAGTGTTCCTGATCACGCTGGTGATGAACGCGGTCAACTTCGTGGACGGCCTCGACGGGCTCGTGGCGGGCGTCGCCATCATCGCCAACTCGCTTTTCTTCATCTACACACGTCTGCTGAACGAGCAGAGCGGCCGTGTCGACTCCGTGGTCTTCGCGAGTTTCATCGGCATCGTGGTGGTCGGGATCTGCGTCGGCTTCCTACCGTTCAACTGGCATCGCGCACGCATGTTCATGGGCGACACGGGGGCCCTGCTCGTCGGGCTGCTCATGGCGACCTCGACCGTGTCGGTGACCGGGCAGATCAACCCGGCGGCGCTCGATCAGAAGCTCGTGCTGGCGAGCTACATCCCGATCATCCTCCCCATCGCGGTGCTGGCGCTGCCGCTCGCCGATTTCTCGCTGGCGGTCGTGCGGCGCCTGAAGGCGGGCAAGAGCCCGTTCACCGCGGATCGGCAGCACCTGCACCACCGGCTGCTCGACATGGGGCACTCGCCGCTGCAGGCGGTGTTCATCTTCTACCTCGGCACAGCGGTGCTGTCGGTCGCCGTGCTGCTGGTGTTCACGCTGCAGAGCTGGGTGCTGCCGGTCGTGGTGCTCGTGGTGGGCGGGATCGCCTGCGTGCTGCTGCTGCTCTTCCCCGCGGTGCGCGTGCGCGCACGATTCGCACAGCGCGACTTGATAGCGTTGCCGGGGCGGGGAACACCCGTCGACGCCCCGAGCACCGAGCGCACGGCCGGGACGGAACCGGATGAGAGGATCCCCGAGTGAGCGACGCAATCCAGCCCGAGCCGCAGGAGACGCCCGACCAGGGCCCCCGGCCCATGCCGGCATCGCAGCCGGTTCTGCTGCGGGCGCTGCGGTGGGGGATCATCGCGACGATTGTGCTCATGGCGGTCTTCGCGGGTATCGGCTGGCTGGTCTCCGGGGGAGAGGGCGTCGTCGGCGGGCTCATCGGCACGGCGATGGGCGGGTTCTTCCTGCTGCTGACGATCGGCAGCATCGCCTTCGCCAACCGTTTCGTCGAGAGCCCCGTGTACATCGGAATCTTCTTCGGGATCGTGCTGGGCTGCTGGCTGCTGAAGTTCATCGCGTTCATCGTGTCCGTGCTGCTGCTGCGCGGGCAGCCCTGGCTCGATACGAACGTCCTCTTCTTCGGGCTGATCGCCAGCGTGCTGGCATCGCTCGTGCTGGATGTGATCGTGGTGACCCGCTCCCGCATCCCGATCATCTCCGAATCGGCGTGAGGCTGCGGCGGCCGTAGAGCTGCCCGTTCGGTTTCACCTGAGTCAAAAACCTTGCTAGGATTGAAGAGTTCCCAGCCTGGACGCGCTATGCGTATGCCTGCGGGCCCTGGGGGCACGACCATCGTTCGCCGCTGTGCAGTTTCGAACTGCACCCCGAATCAGGAGAATGGCGCTGTTCGCTAACGCTGTGCAACTCGTGGCCCCTACTGTCTTTACCGCGGAAGAGGGTGAATTCCATCCGCCGTCGATCGCGGAGTTCTTCCCCGACGCCGTGCTCTTCGAGGGCACCCCCTTCGAGATGAACCGCATCATGATCATCCGCGTGATCATGGCGCTCCTCGTGCTGCTGCTCTTCTGGCTGGGCACGCGCAAGATGCGCGTGATCCCGACCCGCGGTCAGTCGCTCACCGAGATGGCGCTCGACTTCGTGCGCGTCAACATCGCCGAGGATCTGCTCGGCAAGGTTGACGGTCGTCGCTTCCTGCCGATCCTGTGCGCGATGTTCTTCATGATCCTGGCGTTCAACGTCACCGGCATCGTGCCCGGCCTCAACGTCGCCGGCACCGCCGTGATCGGCACGCCGCTCGTGCTCGCCGTCGTCTCCTACGTGACCTTCATCTACGCGGGCATCAAGAAGAGCCCGAAGAACTTCTTCAAGAACTCGCTCTTCCCTGCAGGCGTGCCCAAGCCGATCTACATCATCGTCACGCCCATCGAGTTCATCTCGACCTTCGTGATCCGCCCCGTCACGCTCACGCTGCGTCTGCTGATGAACATGATGGTCGGCCACATGCTGCTCGTGCTCTTCTTCGCGGCGACCAACTTCTTCATCCTCTACGCCGGCGGGTTCTTCCCGGTGCTCGGCGTCTTCACCTTCGGCTTCGGCTTCGCGTTCACGCTCTTCGAGATCCTCGTCGCCGTGCTGCAGGCCTACGTCTTCACGCTTCTCACCGCTGTCTACATCCAGCTCGCGCTGGCTGAAGAGCACTAAACCAACCCGGGTCCGGCAACCGCCGTACTCAACACACGGAAGGAAACACATACTGTGTCTGTTCTCGCTCAAGTTTCGGGTAGCATCGCCACCGTCGGTTACGGTCTCGCCGCCATCGGCCCCGCCATCGGCGTGGGCATCGTCGTCGGCAAGACGATCGAGGGCGTCGCTCGCCAGCCCGAGCTCGCCGGCCGCCTGCAGGTGCTGATGTGGATCGGTATCGCGTTCACCGAGGCTCTCGCGTTCGTGGGCATCGGCACCGCCTACATGTTCGGCTACTAAGAAACGTTCTTCTACAACACGTTTCGTAACTGACATGAGAGGAGGCAGCGATGATCAACACAATCGTTGTTGCTGCTGAGACCGCGGACCACAACCCGCTGCTCCCCGCGACGTACGACATCGTATGGTCGGCAGTCATCTTCGTCATCCTGCTCATCGCATTCTGGAAGGTCTTCCTTCCCAAGATGCAGGCGATGCTCGATGCCCGCGCAGAGGCCATCGAGGGCAACATCGCCAAGGCCGATGAGGCCCAGGCGAAGGCGGAGGCCGCGCTGCAGGAGTACACCGCGCAGCTCGCCAGCGCTCGCGAAGAGGCCGGTGTGATCCGCGAGGACGCCCGCGCCGACGGCGACAAGATCCGCGCCAAGGCCCGCGAAGAGGCCATCGCCGAGCAGGCCCGCATCGCGCAGGCGGCTCAGGCGCAGATCGAGGCGGAGCGCCAGAGCGCGGTCGTCTCGCTGCGCAAGGACGTCGGCTCGCTGGCCCTCGGTCTCGCTTCCAGCGTGGTCGGTGAGAGCCTCGCCGACGACCAGAAGGCGTCGGCGCTCGTCGATCGCTTCCTCGCTGACCTCGAAGCATCCGAGAAGGCGGCGAACTGATGGGAAGCGCGTCACGCGAAGCACTGGCCCAGGCGCGCACCGCGCTGCGGGCGGGAATCGACCCGGCCACCGGCGGCGAACTGCTGCTGGCGGCGGATCGGATCGCCGAGAGCCCCGCACTCGCCTCGGCGCTCGGCGACGCCTCGGCGAGCGCCGAGGGCAAGGGGCAGATCGTCGCACGGCTCTTCGGCGGGCTGACCGCTGACGCGCGCTCCGTGCTCACCGCCGCCGTCCAGGCGCGCTGGTCGAACGTCGACGAGTTCGTCTCGGGCGTCGAGGAGCTCGGCCTCCGCGCCGAGGGCCTCGCCAACCCGGCGCTCTCCGACGAACTGCTCGCGGTCGCCGATCTGGTCGACCGCAACCATGAGCTGCAGCTCAGCCTGGGCAGCAAGCTCGTCGATCCGACGGGCAAGGTCGCGCTCGTGCAGCGCCTGCTCGCCGGCAAGACCTCGGCCTCCGCGGTCTCGGTCGTCAGCCACCTCGTCGCGAACCCGCGCGGCCGCAGGCTCGACGCCTCGCTCCGCAGCGCCGCTCGTATTGCCGCCGACCAGAACGGCAGTGATCTCGCAACCGTCACGGTTGCGGCACCGCTCTCGGCTGCGCAGCAGGAGCGGCTCGCTCGGGCACTCGAGCAGTCCGCCGGTCGTCCGGTGAAGATCACCACCGTCATCGATCCCGAGCTCATCGGCGGTGTGCGCATCCAGATCGCCGACGACGTGATCGACGGCAGCGTTCGCGCTCGCCTCGACGACCTTCGACAGCAGCTCGCAGCATAGGGCACAACTTTTCACCCCGGGGGCGGCGCTTCCGGATCAGACAGAGGAAACGAAATGGCAGAACTCTCAATCAGCCCGGACGAGATCCGCGACGCGCTGAATGACTTCGCAGCGTCGTACGAGCCGGCCCAGGCGGAGAAGACCGAGGTCGGCACGGTGGTCGATGCCGCAGACGGCATCGCCCACGTCGAGGGCCTCCCCGGCGTAATGGCGAACGAGCTGGTGCGCTTCGCAGACGGCACCCTGGGCCTCGCCCAGAATCTCGAGGAGAACGAGATCGGTGTCATCGTGCTCGGCGAGTTCACCGGCATCGAAGAGGGCCAGCAGGTCACCCGCACCGGCGAGGTGCTCTCGGTGCCCGTGGGCGAGGGCTACCTCGGCCGCGTGGTCGACCCGCTCGGCAACCCGATCGACGGTCTCGGCGAGATCGCCGGTATCGAGGGCCGTCGCGCTCTCGAGCTGCAGGCGCCCGGCGTCATGCAGCGCAAGTCGGTGCACGAGCCGCTGCAGACCGGCATCAAGGCGATCGACGCCATGATCCCCGTCGGCCGCGGCCAGCGCCAGCTCATCATCGGCGACCGCCAGACCGGCAAGACCGCGATCGCGATCGACACCATCATCAACCAGAAGGCCAACTGGGAGTCGGGCGACAAGACGAAGCAGGTCCGCTGCATCTACGTCGCGATCGGCCAGAAGGGCTCGACCATCGCCTCGGTGAAGGGTGCGCTCGAGGACGCGGGTGCGATGGAGTACACCACCATCGTCGCGTCGCCGGCCTCCGATCCCGCAGGCTTCAAGTACCTGGCGCCCTACACCGGCTCGGCTATCGGCCAGCACTGGATGTACGACGGCAAGCACGTGCTCATCATCTTCGACGATCTGTCGAAGCAGGCCGAGGCCTACCGCGCCGTGTCGCTGCTGCTCCGCCGCCCGCCGGGGCGCGAGGCCTACCCGGGCGACGTCTTCTACCTGCACTCCCGTCTGCTGGAGCGCTGCGCGAAGCTCTCGGACGAGCTGGGCGCGGGGTCGATGACCGGTCTGCCGATCATCGAGACGAAGGCGAACGACGTCTCGGCCTACATCCCGACCAACGTGATCTCGATCACCGACGGCCAGATCTTCCTCCAGTCCGACCTCTTCAACGCGAACCAGCGCCCCGCGGTCGACGTGGGCATCTCGGTCTCGCGAGTCGGCGGCGACGCCCAGGTGAAGTCGATCAAGAAGGTCTCCGGTACCCTCAAGCTCGAGCTCGCCCAGTACCGTGCACTCGAGGCGTTCGCGATGTTCGCATCCGATCTCGACGCGGCCAGCCGCCGCCAGCTCGAGCGAGGCGCCCGCCTCACCGAGCTGCTCAAGCAGCCGCAGTACACCCCGTACCCGGTCGAGGAGCAGACCGTGTCGATCTGGGCCGGTACCAACGGGTTCCTCGACGAGGTTCCGGTGGAGGACATCCTGCGCTTCGAGCGCGAGTTCCTCGACTACCTCGGCCGCAACTCCGAGGCGCTGAACACGCTCCGCGCGACCAACGTGCTCGACGACGACACCGTTGCCGAGATCACCGCGCAGATCGAGAAGTTCAAGAGCGAGTTCCGCACCTCGGCCGGCAAGAGCCTGAACGAGCAGTTCGACGCGCTCGACGAGGCAGAGATCAAGCAGGAGCAGCTGGTCGTCAAGAAGTAGCGACGGATCCAGGCGGGGGCGCAAGCCCCCGCCGATCCCGAACTATCTCGACCAGCCAGCCCCGACCAGTACAGGAGAGACATGGGAGCGCAACTTCGGGTCTACCGGCAGAAGATTCGTTCTGCCCAGACGACCAAGAAGATCACCCGTGCGATGGAGCTGATCGCAGCCTCTCGCATTCAGAAGGCGAAGGCCCGCGCCGAGGCGTCGACGCCGTACGCCACCGCGATCACCCGGGCGGTGTCCGCCGTCGCCACGCACTCGAACACCGCCCACCCGCTGCTCGTCGAGGCCGACAAGGTCGAGCGCGCCGCAGTGGTGATCTTCACCTCCGACCGCGGTCTTGCGGGCGCCTTCAACTCGCAGGTGCTGCGCGAGGCGGAGGAGCTCACCGAGCTGCTCCACGACGAGGGCAAGGAAGTCGTGTACTACCTGATCGGCCGCAAGGCCCAGGGGTACTTCTCCTTCCGTCGTCGTCCGTCGGAGCGCGTGTGGACCGGTGACACCGAGAACCCCGCCTTCGAGACGGCGAAGGAGGTCGCGGAGTCTCTGCTCGAGATCTTCGCCCGCCCCGCCGAAGAGGGCGGCGCGCAGGAGATCCACCTCGTCTACAACCGGCTCATCAGCATGGTGAGCCAGGTTCCCGAGGTGCACCGCCTGCTCCCGCTGCAGGTCGTCGAGGGCGTCGCGGAGGCGACGGACGCACCCGAGGCGCTGTACGAGTTCGAGCCCGACGCAGACACGGTGCTCGACCAGCTGCTGCCGGCCTACATCGAGTCGCGCATCTTCAACGCCATGCTGGAGTCGGCCGCCGCCAAGCACGCGGCCACGCAGAAGGCGATGAAGTCGGCGAGCGACAACGCCGACGCGCTGATCCGCGATTACACGCGCCTCGCGAACAACGCTCGCCAGGCCGAGATCACCCAGCAGATTTCCGAGATCGTAGGCGGCGCCGACGCGCTGTCGAGCTAGAAAGCACGAAGAGAGAGAAACATGACCGAAACCGCCGCAGTGGCGACTGAGGCCGCAACGAAGGTTGTCGGGCGGATCGCTCGAGTGACCGGCCCCGTCGTCGATATCGAGTTCCCGCACGACGCGATCCCCGCCGTCTACAACGCTCTCGAGACCACCGTGAACATGGGCGAGGGCGCCGAGCCCTTCAAGCTCGTGCTCGAGGTCGCTCAGCACCTCGGTGACAACCTCGTCCGCGCCATCGCACTGAAGCCCACCGACGGCCTCGTGCGCGGCCAGGAGGTCGTCGACACCGGTGACTCGATCACCGTGCCCGTCGGCGACGTCACCAAGGGCAAGGTGTTCGACGTCACCGGCAACGTGCTCAACCTCCCCGAGGGCGAGACCATCGAGGTCAACGAGCGCTGGAGCATCCACCGTACGCCGCCCGCCTTCGATCAGCTCGAGTCGAAGACTCAGCTCTTCGAGACCGGCATCAAGTCGATCGACCTCCTCACCCCCTACGTGCAGGGCGGCAAGATCGGCCTGTTCGGCGGCGCCGGCGTCGGCAAGACCGTTCTGATCCAGGAGATGATCCAGCGCGTGGCTCAGGATCACGGCGGCGTCTCCGTGTTCGCCGGTGTGGGCGAGCGCACCCGTGAGGGCAACGACCTCATCCACGAGATGGACGAGGCGGGCGTCTTCGACAAGACCGCCCTCGTGTTCGGCCAGATGGACGAGCCCCCGGGGACCCGTCTCCGTGTCGCCCTGTCGGCGCTGACCATGGCGGAGTACTTCCGCGATGTGCAGAAGCAGGACGTGCTGCTCTTCATCGACAACATCTTCCGCTTCACGCAGGCGGGCTCCGAGGTCTCGACGCTGCTCGGCCGCATGCCCTCCGCTGTGGGCTACCAGCCGAACCTCGCGGACGAGATGGGTATCCTCCAGGAGCGCATCACCTCGACCCGAGGCCACTCGATCACCTCGCTGCAGGCCATCTACGTGCCCGCCGACGACTACACCGACCCGGCCCCGGCGACGACCTTCGCGCACCTCGACGCGACCACCGAGCTCTCGCGCGAGATCGCCTCGAAGGGTCTGTACCCCGCGATCGACCCGCTGACCTCGACCAGCCGCATCATGGACCCCCGCTACTTGGGCGAGGACCACTACCGGGTGGCCACCACGGTCAAGGCGATCCTGCAGAAGAACAAGGAGCTGCAGGAGATCATCGCGATCCTCGGTGTCGACGAGCTCTCCGAAGAGGACAAGATCACCGTGGCGCGCGCCCGTCGCATCCAGCAGTTCCTCTCGCAGAACACCTACATGGCGAAGAAGTTCACCGGTGTCGAGGGCTCCACGGTGCCGCTCACCGAGACGATCGAGTCCTTCGACGCGATCTGCAAGGGCGAGTTCGACCACGTCGCGGAGCAGGCCTTCTTCAACGTCGGCGGTATCTCCGACGTCGAGGAGAACTGGGCCAAGATGCAGAAGGAACTGGCCTAAGCCATGGCGCTCAACGTGAGTGTCGTCTCGGCCGATAGTGAGGTCTGGGCCGGCGAGGCAGCCCAGGTCGTCGCGAAGACGGTCGAGGGCGAGATCGGCATCCTCGGTGGGCACGAGCCGCTGCTCGCCCTGCTCGCGCAGGGCGAGGTGCGGGTCACCACCGCCGGCGGCGAGAAGATCGCGGTCGATGCCGAGGGGGGTTTCCTCTCGGTCGATCACGACACCGTGACCATCGTCGCGGGAAGGGCAGCGCTCGTCTAGTCCCGCCCTCCCTCCGACGTCGAGGCCGGATCCGCTCTTCGTGAGCGGCTCCGGCCTCTCGTCTTTCCCCACCCGTCCCCGTCCCGACTCCGATTCGCGCCGGAGCCTCCGCCATGCCCGTGCGAATCAGAACAGGAGACCTTCATGCTGATTCTGCTGCCGCCCTCCGAGACGAAGCGCGTCGGCGGCGAGGGAGTGCTGCAGCCGGAGACCCTGCACGGGCACCAGCACGAGGAGATGCGCCTGGTGCGACGCAGGGTGCGCGAGGCCCTCGAGGAGCTGAGCCGCGGTGACGAGGAGACCGCGGCGAAGGCGCTCAAACTGGGCGTGAAGAACCGCTCTGAACTGCAGCACAACCTGCGCCTGGACGAGAGCGGCGTGATGCCCGCGATCGAGCGCTACACGGGGGTGCTCTACGACGCGCTCGACGTGGCCTCGCTCGATGCCTCGGCGCGCGAGTGGCTCTCGAAGCACGTGCTCGTGCAATCGGCGCTGCTCGGCCTGGTGGGGGCGGGTGATCCGATCCCCGCGTATCGTCTTTCCGCCGGCTCGCGCCTGCCCGCCCTCGGTGCACCGCTCAAGCGCCTCTGGGCGGAGGCCCACGCGCGACTCGGGTGGAACCGGGCGGGGTTCGTGCTCGATCTCCGGTCGAAGGACTACGTCGCGCTCGCGCCGCTGCCGTCCGGCACGGGCCTCTTACTGCATGTCGTGCAGCGCGGCGCCGACGGCGAGGTGCGTGCCCTCAATCACTTCAACAAGGCCGCGAAGGGCGACCTCGTGCGTCGTCTGGCCCGATCCGGAGCCGACATCGACTCCGCGGACGACCTTCTCGCCTGGGCCGCCGACGAGAAGCTCGAGATGACTCTCGACGCGGGCTCGGGCGTCGTCACGCTGGTCACGGAGCTCGGGCCCCGGCTCCAGGGTCGTCGGCGGTCACCGGAGCGCGGTAGGATACTCGGGTGTCTCGGAGGTGGAAGCAGTGACCGCGCGCGGTGAGAATGCATCGCGGCGCCGTCTGCGCTACCGCAAAGACTGCGACCTCGAGATCGAGCTCTCGTGGTTCGGACTGACGGACGTCGGGCGACGACGCGACACGAATCAGGACAGCTACGTCACGATCCCGCCCATCTTCGCCGTCGCCGACGGGATGGGCGGTCACTCGGCCGGCGAGATCGCCTCGGCGGCCGTGGTACGGCGCCTCGCGGAGCTCGGGGGCACTGCGAACGTCACTGAGCGCGACATCGATGAGGTGCTCGGCGACGCCGTCGACGACATCGAACTCGATGCGGGGGAGACCGAGCTGGGCGCGGGCACGACCGTGACGGGCGTGTGCCTGAGCACCGAGGACGAGCCGACCTGGCGGGTCTTCAACATCGGCGACTCACGTGTCTACCAGTATTTCAAGGGCGCTCTCAGCCAGATCACCGTGGATCACTCCGTCGTGCAGCACCTCATCGACACGGGTGCGATCAGCGAGGAGGAGGCGGAGGTGCACCCTCACGCCAACGTGATCACCCGGGCTGTCGGGTTCAATGAGGCGCCCATCCCCGACTACACCTCGCTCGCCCTCATCCCCGGCCAGCGACTCCTCATCTGCTCCGACGGGCTCACCAAGGAGCTCACGGATATCGGCATCCAGCACTATCTGGCGTCGCAGCCGACAGCGGAGGAGGCGGCCCGCACGCTCGTGCAGCAGGCGCTCGACAACGCGGGACGCGACAACGTGACCGTGATCGTGATCGACGTGCACGCCGTGGGCGACGTGGTGGATACCGGCAGCTTCGAGGCGTCGGGCCTCGAGATCACGGCGTAGGGCCTGGCGGGTCGGCCCGCTCCTCGCCCGGTTTCTCGCCCGGGCCGGAGCCCCATCACGCTCGAAAGGCGGATATTGCATGAGGATCCGTGGATCCTCATGCAATATCCGCCTTTCGAGGTGAAGAACGAAGCCCTCTGGGGCCGGAGTTACGCGGCTGCGAAGGCCTCGTCGAGCACGCCGATGACGTCCTCGATGAGTTCATCGGTCATCTTCAGCGAGGGCAGGAAGCGGATGCCCTGGTTGTAGATGCCGGTGCTCAGCAGCACGACCCCCTGTTTCGCAGCGAAGTCGATGACGTGCGAGACGAGCGCGGCGTCGGGCTCGAGGGTGCCGGGCTTCACGAGCTCGATCGCGAGCATCGCACCGCGGCCGCGCACCTCGGCGATGCTGTCGTACTTCTGCGCGAGCTGGTTCAGGCCCGCGGTGAAGGTGGCCTCGATCCGCTTCGCCTCGGCGAGCAGACCCTCCTGCTCGATCTGCTCGAACACCGCGACCGCCGCGGCGCACGACACCGGGTTGCCGCCGAAGGTGCCGCCGAGGCCGCCGGGCTGCGACTTGTCCATGATCTCGGCGCGGCCGGTGATGCCGGCGAGCGGCAGGCCGCCCGCGATGCCCTTCGCCGAGAGCACGATGTCGGGCTCGACCCCGAACTGCTCGATCGAGAAGACGGTGCCGGTGCGGGCCATACCGGCCTGCACCTCGTCGGCGATGAAGACGATGCCGTTCTCGCGGCACCACTGTGCGAGCGCCGGCAGGTAGCCGTCTGCGGGCACGATGAAGCCGCCCTCGCCCTGGATCGGCTCGACGACGAGGCAGGCCAGATCCTCGGCTCCCGCGATCTTCTCGAGGTGCGCGATCGTGCGAGCCGCCGCCTCGGCGCCGCTCAGGCCGTCGTGCAGCGGGTACGAGTTGGGCGCCTTGTAGACGTCACCGGCGCGCGGGCCGTAGCCGAGCGCGTAGGGCGCTGCCTTGTGGTTCATGGTCGAGGTCAGCATCGTGCGGCCGTGGTAGGCGTGCTCGAGCACGGCCACGCCGGGGCGGCCGGTGTACTTGCGGGCGATCTTGACGCCGTTCTCGACGGCCTCGGCGCCCGAGTTCATGAGCAGGGTCTTGTAAGGGTTCTCGGGGGTGGATCCCGGCGCGTGCTTGGCGAGGTGCTCGGCGACCTGGACGTACGGCTCGTACGGGGTCATGGTGAACAGGGTGTGGGTGACCTTGTTCAGCTGCTCGGTCGCCGCAGCGACGACGGACCCGTCGGTGTGGCCAATGGTGGTCACGCCGATGCCGCCGCAGACATCGATGAGGTGGTTGCCGTCGACGTCGACGATGATCGAATCGTGCGAGCGCTCGACGTAGACCGGCAGCACGCTGTGAACCCCGGGCGGAACGACCGCGCGGCGGCGCTCATGGATCTCTCGTGAGCGGGGACCGGGGATCTCGGTGACGACGAGACGCTTCTGGGGGACGGACGATTCGGTGACGGTCGCTTCTTCGCTCATGCGCTCGATCTTACTCCGGCAGGCTGAGGGATCGCGGCCCGTGAGTAACACGGACGAGCGTGTCAGTCGTTCCGAATACAATGGAACCCATGGCACTCGACCACCGGGCACAGCCCTCCTCGTTCTTCATCACGACCCCCATCTTCTACGTCAACGACGCCCCGCACATCGGGCACGCGTACACCGAGGTGGCGGCTGACGTGCTGGCGCGCTGGCATCGGCAGGCGGGCGACGACACCTGGTTCCTCACGGGCACGGACGAGCACGGCCAGAAGATCCTGCGCACCGCGACCGCCAACGGCGTAGCTCCGAAGGAGTGGGCGGATCGGCTCGTCGAATCGGCGTGGAAGCCGCTGCTCGACACCGTCGACCTCTCCAACGACGACTTCATCCGCACGACCGATGCCCGCCACGAGGAGGGCGTCGCGAAGTTCCTGCAGAAGCTCTACGACGACGGCCACGTCTACGCCGGCGAGTTCGAGGCGCTGTACTGCGTGGGCTGCGAGGAGTTCAAGCCGAAGAGCGAGATCGTCGACGGCGAGGGCGCCTTCGAGGGCGAGAAGGTCTGCGCGATCCATTCGAAGCCGCTCGAGCTGCTGCAGGAGAAGAACTACTTCTTCAAGATGAGCGCGTTCCAGGATCGCCTGCTGGCGCTCTACGAGGAGCGCCCCGATTTCGTGCAGCCCGCCAGCGCCCGCAACGAGGTGATCGCCTTCGTGCAGCAGGGGCTCGAGGATCTGAGCATCTCCCGCACCTCGTTCGACTGGGGCATCCCGATTCCCTGGGACTCCTCGCACGTCACCTACGTGTGGTTCGATGCCCTGCTCAACTACGTCACCGCGACCGGCTACGGCTCCGACCCCGAGCAGTTCGAGCGGCGCTGGCCCGCGACCCACATCGTGGGCAAGGACATCCTGCGCTTCCACGCGGTGATCTGGCCGGCCATGCTCATGGCGGCCGGGCTCGAGGTGCCCGAGCACGTGTTCGCGCACGGCTGGCTGCTGGTCGGCGGCGAGAAGATGTCGAAGTCGAAGCTCACCGGTATCGCGCCCAACGAGATCACCGACACCTTCGGTTCGGATGCGTTCCGCTACTACTTCATGCGGGCGATCTCGTTCGGCCATGACGGGTCCTTCAGCTGGGAGGATCTGGCGGCTCGCTACCAGGCCGAACTCGCCAACGGCTTCGGCAACCTCGCCAGCCGCGTGCTCGCGATGAACAAGAAGTACTTCGAAGGCCGGGTGCCCGAGGTCGCATTCGGCTCGGCGGAGCACGCCGACGATGTTGCCATCCGCGAGCTTGCGGCGGACGTGGCTGCGCGCGCCGATGCGCGGATCGAGGCCTTCGCGATCCACGAGGCGATCGCCGCGGTGTGGGAGCTGGTCGACGCTCTCAACGGCTACATCACCGAGCAGCAGCCGTGGGCGCTCGCCAAGGATCCCGAGCAGCGCGATCGCCTAGCCGCCGTGCTCTACACGACGACCGAGGGCCTGCGCGTGCTCGCCGAGCTGCTCGCACCGGTGATCCCGCAGGCGGCGGCGAAGCTGTGGACCGCGCTCGGCGCGGAGGCGGCTCTGGGCGCGCTCGCCGAGCAGCCGATCCGCGAGGCCGGCCGCTGGGGCCGGCTCGCCGCCGGAACCGAGCAGCACGAGCTTCCCCCGCTGTTCCCGCGCATCGAGGCCGACAAGTGAGTACCGATCCCGCGCAGCGCGATGCGCAGGTGCCCGCGGGCGGCCTGCGCAAGCGGAAGGATGGCGGATCGCGCGACACGACACGGCCCGAGAGCCCCGAGCCGCTGCCGATCCCGGTCTACGACAACCACGCCCACCTCGAGTTCGAAGACGGAGTCGACCAGCTCGAACCGCTCGATTCGCTGGCCCGAGCGGCGGCCGTGGGCGTGCGCGGCATCGTGCAGGTGGGCACCGATCTCGAGACGAGCCGGTGGAGCGCCGAGCTCGCGGCGGGTGACCGGCGAGTGCTCGCCGCGGTCGCGCTCCACCCGAACGAGGCCCCCCGTCTCTTCGCAGAGGGCCTGCTGAGCTCTCACCTCTCGGAGATCGCCCGCCTCGCCGGTCAGCCCCGGGTGCGCGCGGTCGGCGAGACCGGTCTCGACTTCTTCCGCACCGGTGAAGACGGCAGGGCCGCCCAGATCGAGTCGTTCGAGACCCACATCGAGATCGCGAAGGCCAACGGGATCGCTCTGCAGATCCACGATCGCGACGCCCACGACGAGGTCGTCGCGACGCTGCTGCGGGTCGGCGCGCCCGAGCGAACGGTGTTCCACTGCTTCTCGGGTGACGCGCGCCTCGCGCGCATCTGCAACGAGCACGGCTGGTACATGTCGTTCTCCGGCACCTCGACCTTCAAGAACGCCCCCGCGCTGCGAGAGGCGCTCGCCGTCGCTCGCCCCGAGCTGGTGCTCGCCGAGACGGACGCTCCCTTCCTCACGCCCGAGCCGTTCCGCGGTCGGCCGAATGCGCCCTACCTGCTGCCCCACACCGTGCGTCGCATGGCGGAAACGCTCGAGGAGCCGCTCGACGACGTGTGCGCGCGCATCGCCGCGAATACCGAGCGGGTCTACGGGCTCTGGGACGAGGACGGCGATGACTGAGTCGGCGTCCCCCGACTCCGTCGAGGCGGGCGGCCGCTTGCTCGGGCCCAACGAGGTCCGTGAACTCGCGGCGCGACTCGAGGTCTCGCCCACGAAGAAGCTCGGCCAGAACTTCGTGATCGACCCCAACACGGTGCGCAAGATCGTGCGGCTCGCGGGCGTCGAAGCGGGCGACCGCGTGATCGAGGTCGGCCCGGGCCTCGGCTCGCTCACCCTCGGGATCACCGAGGTAGGCGCCGATGTCACCGCGATCGAGATCGACCGCCGCCTTGCGGACGAGCTGCTCACCACCGCTCGTGCCATGCAGCCCGGCATCTTCGCCGACGAGCGCGCTCCGCGTCTGCGGGTGATCAACACCGACGCCCTCGACCTGAGCCGCGCCGTCCTCCTGCGCGCGCTCGCCGGTTCGGGCGCTCCGGCCACCCGCGACGCGGCGCATCACGATGGTTCTCCCATGCCGACCGTGCTCGTCGCCAACCTGCCATACAACGTCTCGGTGCCGATCCTGATGCACCTGCTCCAGCTGATTCCCGAGCTGCGCAGCGGTCTCGTGATGGTGCAGTCGGAAGTCGGATACCGGATCGCGGCCGGTCCCGGTTCGAAGGAGTACGGTGCGCCCAGCGCTAAGGCGGCCTGGTACGGGGAGTGGCGGATCGCGGGCAACGTGAGCCGCCGCATCTTCTGGCCGGTGCCCGGCGTCGACTCGGTACTGGTGGGGTATGAGAAGCTCGCGGAGCCGAGGGGCGATGAGACCGAGCGCATGCTCGTGTTCGAACTGGTGAACGCCGCTTTCGCTCAGCGCCGCAAGATGCTGCGGCAGGCGCTGCAGACGGTGCTCGGGCCGCTCGACGAGGCCGTGGCGACGATCGAGGCCGCAGGAGTCGCTTCCACCGCTCGCGCGGAGCAGCTGGGTATCGACGAGTTCCTCGCGATCGCTCGCGTGCATCTCGGGCGCTCCGGGGTGCGCTAGCGTGTAACCATGAGCGCGATTCGGGGGCGATCGATCACGGTGCGGGCACCGGGCAAGATCAACGTGTTCTTCCGCGTGGGCGCGCTGCAGGACGATGGCTATCACGACGTCGCTTCGCTCTATCAGGCGGTCTCGCTGTTCGAAGAGGTGACCGCGACCCCGGCTCATGAGTTCTCGGTGCGTTTCACGGGGCCGATCGACAGCAGTGGCCTCGCGACCGACGGCTCCAACCTGGCGGTCCGGGCCGCGAAGCTGCTCGCCGAGCGCACCGGGTACTCGGGCGGCGTCGACCTGACGGTGTTCAAGCGCGTGCCGATCGCCGGCGGCATGGGCGGGGGATCCGCTGACGCCGCTGCAACCCTGGTGGCGTGCGATGAGCTGTGGGGCACCGAGCTGGGGCGGCCTGGGCTGCTGCCGATCGCCGCCGAGCTCGGGGCCGACGTTCCGTTCGCGCTGGAGGGCGGCACGGCAGTGGGCACCGGTCGCGGTGACGAGCTCAGCCCCGCGCTCGCGAAGGGAACCTTCCACTGGGTGCTCGCCCTCTCCGACGCGGGGCTCAGCACCCCCGTGGTGTACCGCATGCTCGACCGGCACCGGGACGCGCACGTGCGCGACCTCGGCAGGCAGCCCGATCAGGTGAAGGTCGACACCGCCGTGCTGCAGGCGGTGCGTGTCGGAGACGCCGATTCGCTCGCCGAGTCGATGCACAATGACCTGCAGGTCGCGGCCCTCAAGCTCGCACCGGAACTGACGGAGCTGCTCGAGCTGGGGGAGTCGCGGGGCGCTCGCGCGGGCATCGTCTCGGGATCGGGGCCCACCGTCGCGTTCCTCGTGGGAGACGCCCAGGAGGCCGCCGAGCTGCGCGGCGTGCTGAACCGCGCGGGAGTGCGGGCGCTCACCGTCACCGGCCCGGTCCCTGGGGCGCGGATCGTTTAGGGGAAAACGCGGAGCGTTTTCCCGCGATCCGCGCCGGGCTCACCAGCCCGGGATCGTTTAGGGGAGACGGGTTTCGGGCTCAGAGCGAAACGCAAAGCGTTTCGCTGCCCGGGACCCTGCGGCTACTGCCGCAGGCGTTTTCCCGCGATCCGCGCCGGGCTCACCAGCCCGGGGTCGCTCTTAACGGATCCGTTCGCCATTGTAGGCCTCCTGTCCCGTTGTAGACCTCCCGTACCGCGCGAGATATCTACAACCGTGCGAGAGGTCTACATCGGCGGGTGGGCCGGGGCGGACGGGACCGGTGAGGGTCGGTGAGGATCGTGAGGACCGGCGAGGATCGGTGAGACGAACGGGGTCGCCCCGGTCAACTTGACTATTCACGCACATGTGGCCAAAGTGTGAGAGGGGAGCCTGCGCAGAGTGTCGAGCACGTTTCCACGCTGCGCGGTGCTTGTGACCCGAACGAATATACCCACGGATGCCCGAGGGAGATTCCTGAGGGTGGAAAGGCCTATGTGCAGCAGAAAAGAATAGCGATCATCGGAGCTGGGCCGAGCGGAATGGCGGCCATGCGGGCCTTCGCGGCAGCGGAGAGCCAGGGGGAGCAGATCCCCGAAATCATCTGCTACGAGAAGCAGGACGACTGGGGCGGCCAGTGGAATTTCACCTGGCGCACCGGCACGGATCACTACGGTGAGCCGGTTCACTCGAGCATGTACAGGAACCTCTGGTCGAACGGGCCCAAGGAGGCGCTGGAGTTCGCCGAGTACACGTTCGACGAGCACTTCGGTCGGCCGATCTCGTCGTACCCGCCGCGCGAGGTGCTGTGGGACTACATCGACGGACGGGCCTCGCAGTCGGGAGTGAAGGACCTGGTGCGGTTCGCCCACGCCGTGCGCTGGATCGACTACGACGAGACCGCCGAGCGGTTCACCCTCACCGTAGAGGACCTCCGGAACAGGCGCACATCGCGCGAGGTGTTCGATGAGGTCATCGTCGCGACGGGGCACTTCTCGTACCCGAACGTACCGAACTTCGACGGGATCGAGACGTTCCCTGGCGAGGTCATCCATGCGCACGAGTTCCGCGGCGCCGAGCGCCTGGCCGGACAGCGTGTGCTGCTCATCGGGGGTTCGTACTCGGCCGAGGACATCGGCGTGCAGGCGCACAAGATGGGCGCCCGTCACGTCACGATGAGCTACCGCTCGCGGCCGCAGGGCTTCGCCTGGCCCGAGGGGGTGGACGAGGTTCCCGAGATCCTCCGTTTCGACGGTGCCGAAGTCTCGTTCGTCGACGGGCAGCGCCGAGAGTTCGATGCGGTCGTGCTCTGCACCGGCTACCTGCACCACTACCCGTTCCTGCCGAACGAGATGCGCATCGATTCGCCGAACAACCTGTACCCGACCGGCCTCTACCGCGGCGTCGTGTGGCAGGGCAATCCGCACCTGTACTACCTCGGGGCACAGGACCAGTGGTTCACCTTCAACATGTTCGACGCTCAGGCCTGGTACGCGCGCGACCTCATCCTCGGCCGCGCAGAGCTGCCCTCGCCCGAGGAGCGCGTCGCGCACATGGAGGAGTGGCTGCGGCGGCATGAAGCCCTTGAAGACGATCCGGCGGCGGTGCGCTTCCAGGCCGACTACATCCGCGATCTCATCGAGGCGACCGACTACCCGATGTTCGATCTCGACGCGGTGGTCGAGATCTTCCTCGCGTGGAAGCAGGACAAGAAGCGCGACATCCTCACCTACCGCGACAAAGCGCATCGCTCGGTGATGACCGGCACGATGGCCGTCGAGCACCACACCAGGTGGCTCGATGAGCTCGACGATTCGCGTGAGCGTTACCTCCTGCATCAGCCGAGCGGCGAGCTGGAGCACGAGGAGCAGGCCTCCGCCCCGAAGCGGTAGCGCAGCCTCTCTGCGGCGCGGCTCCCGGTGAATCGGGAGGGACCGGCGGCGGTGGATCGGAGACCCCGATCCGCCGCCGCTTTGCTGTGCGGGGAGCGCAAGGAATAACGAGCCGTCGAAGGTGGTTGAGGCGAGCATGAGTGAGACGATCCGCGTCGACATCTGGTCCGACATCGCCTGCCCGTGGTGCTACATCGGTAAGCATCGTTTCGAAGCCGGCGTGGCGGCGTTCCGCGCCCAGCGGCCCGATGTCGAGTTCGAGGTCGAGGGGCACAGCTTCGAACTCGCCCCCGACACACCGCCCGACTTCTCGGGCAGCGAGGTCGACTTCCTGGTGCGGCACAAGGGTATGCCCGCCGCACAGGTGGAGCAGATGCTCGAGCAGATGACGGAGCTCGCGGCGGCCGATGGCATCGAGTTCGACTTCTCGCGGGTGAGGCACGCGAACACTGCTCGGGCGCACCGGGTGCTGCACCTCGCGGCGGAGTCTGGTTTGCAGACGGAGATGCAGGAGCGCCTCTTCCGGGCGTACTTCGCGGAGGGTGAGGATATGTCGGACCCCGACACTCTTGCCCGGCTCGGTGCCGAGGTGGGGCTCGACCCGGATGCCGTGCGCGCCGCACTCGACGACGAGGGGTACGGGCAGGCCGTCGAGCGCGATATCACGCGTGCCCGTATGCTCGGGGTGAGCGGGGTGCCCTTCTTCCTGATCGATGAGAAGTACGGCATCTCGGGGGCGCAGAGCAGCGAGGCCTTCGCGGGCGCGTTCGAACAGGTGCTCGGGTTCCGCGCGAGCGCCGACGACCCGGGCGCCGCCGCGGGCCCGAACGTCGATGCCGACCCGGGCGCCGCCGCGGGCCCGAACCCCGATGCCGCCGAGGCACCCGAGAACCACCACGCCGACCAGGCTTGAAAAGGAACCATGATGAGTGAGAAGCAGCAGTCGATCGCAAGCGCAGCCGTCGAAGCGGAGATCGCGGCCGAGCTGGACCCCGAGGCGGGTTCGGGCGAGGCCGGGTTCGGGGGAGCGGCGGGATTCGCCGACGCCGAGTCGAGGGAGATCCTCAATGTCCTGAACTCGGGCGAGGCCGGGGGCGCCTGCTGCGGCGGATCCTGCTGCGCCTGATCGACAGCGCAGTCGGGCCCTGAACCCCAGCACGCGCGCCGCCCTCGCGGCCCGCGTGCCGCGGCTCTCGAATCGCGTCGAACACTGCTGCTCAGGGATCCGCTTCGTATCGCATGCGCGGGATCGCGGATGCGATGCCGGGGTCGACGCATACGCTGTCGCCGACGCGCCGCAGGGTGCGTCGGTAGGCGCGCACGAGCCGCGGCATCACGCGGAGCTCCTGCGCCAACCACACCACGTTGCTGCCGAAGCGCTGCTCCGCGAGACGGTATTCCTCCGCGTCGATGAGGAAGTGCGCCGCCCACTCGTCGGCTCGACGCTCGAGTGACTCCGCAATGCGGGGGCACGGGCTGGGTTCGTCGCCGTAGCTGGCGTGACCGAGCTCGTGCGCGAGCACGGTGCGCGTCTTGACCGGCGTCATGCCGTCGAGAATGCGCACGTGGCGGCTGCGGTGGGAGTAGTCGCCTGGAAAATCAGGGTCGAGGTCGGGCGTGCACTCGATCGTCACCCCTAACTGCTGCGCGTAACGGTCGAGGGGATCCATCGGGGCTCCTATTCGTCGATGAGCTCGCCCGAGCCGCTGTCGTCGCGGAATGCGACGCGGGGCTCGCGGGCCTGGTGCCCTTCAGTATGAGTGGAGCCACCGACGTTCTTGGAGGCGATGGGGACGACGGGAGCGGGGGAGGGCTCCTGCTCTTCGCCGTCCCACTCCCTGGCCTCGTGCACGAACTGGTAGGGCGAGACGCCGAACAGTTCGGCCACGATGGCGATGTCGTTCGTGGTCATGGCCTGACGGAGATTCAGGATCTTCTCCCAGTACCCGTTCGACCGATCGGTGCGGGCGGCGAGCCACCTGCCCGACCGGTCGCCGTTCTCCGCTTTGACCAGCGACCACAGGTAGGAGCCGAGATGCCTGGCGAACGGGGTCGGCCCGAGGGTGGAGCGGCGTTTGCCTGGTTGTGCCATGTCTCAAGCGTACTCAGTGCCCCGAGAGCGACTGCCTGCCGCGAATTCACGGTCTGGAATTGTTTTGCTTACAAATGTGTGCAAGCATACTCAATGTGCCCGCACATGTTCACAAGGGGAATTGGGTAGCGGCGGTCGCCGAAGCGGTACGCCGGGAGTTGGCAAGCCATGAAGCGACGCCGAACGAGGTTGCGGCGATGCTGGGAATGAGTCCCGAAGCACTGCTGCGACGCCTCGATGCCTCGGAACCCTTCGACGTCTCCGAACTGGAGTGGATCGCGGGGTTCCTGGGCATCGATGTGCACCGCATATTCGACAGTGCCGCGGTCATCCAGGAGGAGGGTGATGCCCGCTGATCCTTCCCCACGAGGGCAGCCGACGCTCGGCACCGACCGAGCGCGGCCATCGACCCGCCTCGACGCACTTACTCCCCCGGTGTGCGGCGAGGCGCGCCGCACGCCTCCGCGGCGAGCGGCACCCGAGGGGCCGTGTCTGCGCATCCGAGTTGCTCCCCCAGCTCCGCGCAGGCGCGGCCCTTCCCTGAGTATCCGCGCATCGCAGCCCGCTCGCACGCCTAGACTGGATGGGTTATGGCTCATCTCCTGGGGGCTGAGGCCCTGCACCTCGAAGTTCCGACCAAGACCGTGTTCGACTCGGTGACGCTGGGGGTCGCCGAGGGCGATCGGATCGGCATCGTCGGTCGCAACGGCGACGGCAAGTCCAGCCTGCTCATGATGCTGGCCGGGCGTCGCGAACCCGACGCCGGGCAGGTGACGATGCGCAGCGGCACCACGATCGGGGTGCTGGATCAGGCCGACGTCTTCGAAGACGGCGCGACGGTGGGGCACGCGATCGTGGGTGACCGGCCCGAGTACGAGTGGGCCGGCGACTCGCGCACGCGCGACGTCATCGCCGGCCTCGTCGGAGACCTCGACTGGGAGGCGCGGGTCGATGCGCTCTCGGGCGGTCAGCGTCGCCGTGTCGCACTGGCGCGTCTGCTGGTCGGCGACCACGAGGTGCTCTTCCTTGACGAGCCCACCAACCACCTCGATGTGGAGGGCATCGCCTGGCTCGCCGAGCATCTGAAGCGCCGCTGGCCGAAGGGGCAGGGCGCACTGCTGGTCGTGACGCACGACCGGTGGTTCCTCGACGAGGTGTGCAATACGACGTGGGAGGTGCACGATCGCATCGTCGAACCGTTCGAGGGCGGGTACGCGGCCTACATCCTGCAGCGCGTCGAGCGGGATCGGCAGGCGGCGACGATCGAGCAGAAGCGGCAGAATCTTGCGCGTAAGGAGCTGGCCTGGCTGCGCCGCGGCGCGCCCGCTCGCACCTCGAAGCCGAAGTTCCGCATCGACGCCGCGAACGAGCTGATCTCCGACGTCCCCGAGATCCGCGACAAGGTCTCGCTGCAGTCGATGGCCGTGCAGCGTCTCGGCAAGGAGGTCGTGAATCTGCTCGACGCCGGCGTCTCGTACGGGGATCGGGTCGTCCTCGAAGACATCGAATGGCGGCTCGCTCCGGGCGAGCGCACCGGCATCCTGGGCGTCAACGGGGCGGGCAAGTCGACGCTGCTCGGTCTCATCTCGGGTGACGTCGAGCCGACGACGGGGCAGGTGAAGCGCGGCAAGACCGTGAAGGTCGCCACGCTCACGCAGCGCCTCGATGAACTCGAGGAGCACCTGAACGAGCAGGTGCGGGTGGTCATCGGCCGTCTGCGCACGAGCTTCACCGTCGGCAGCGGTTCGAAGGCCCAGGAGCTGACGCCGGGTCAGATGCTCGAGCGCATGGGCTTCACGAGTGCGCAGCTGTCGACGCCGGTGAAGGATCTCTCGGGCGGTCAGAAGCGCCGGCTGCAGCTGCTGCTGATCCTGCTCGACCAGCCGAACGTGCTGATCCTCGACGAACCGACGAACGACCTCGACACCGACATGCTCGCCGCGATGGAGGATCTGCTCGACTCGTGGCCCGGCACGCTGATCGTGGTGTCGCACGATCGCTACTTCCTGGAGCGCGTGACGGATCAGCAGTACGCGATTCTCGACAGGCGCCTGTGGCACCTGCCCGGGGGAGTGGACCAGTACCTCGAACTGCGAGCGGCTCAGGATCGTGCAGCGGCGGCGGGTTCGGCCCGCTCTGCGGCGGGAGCGGGCTCCTCCGGTCATTCTGCGGACGCGAAGCAGGTCGCAGAATCCACGTCGGCCCTCTCCGGTGCCGAGCGCCGGGCAGCCGAGAAGGAGCTCGCCGCGGTCGAACGCAAGATGGAGAAGCTGCAGGCCGAGGCCGCGAAGGCGCGCGCCGGGCTCGCCGATCTCGACCAGAGCGACTACGCGCTGCTGAACGCCGAGATGGTGAAGATCACGGCGCTCGAGGACGAGGTGGCTGCGCTCGAGGAGCGCTGGCTGGAGCTGGGCGAACTCATCGGGTGATTCGCTCAGCTGTTCGCGAGCGCTCCCTTCGCTGAGAGCGACTGCTTCCTGCGAGCGGTCATCTCGCGAACCCGCTCGACGCCCGGGCCGCCCTCGATCGTGCGGCTGAGCACCGTCTCCGAGGGCTCGAGTGTGCGCAGCAGCGCCGCGTCATCCGAAGCGAGAACCCGACCCGTCTCCGTCAGGGCCTCCTCTCGAAGCATCGCGATGAAGCGCTCGCGGCCGGGGGACGTGGAAAGGTCGAGGTTCTCCGCAGTCAGGTGCGTGACGGCGAGCGCGACGACGGTGTGGGCGACGCGGAAGGGGAAACCCTCGTGCGCCACCAGGAAATCGGTGAGCTGGGTCACGGTGAAGAAGCCCGCCCGCAGCACCTCCTCGACGCGATGGGAGTCGACGCGCACGCCGTCGATGATCTTCGTGAGGATCGAGACGGCGTCGCGCGCGTCGAGGCACATCCGTACGATCGTGTCGTCGATCGAGATCGCCTCCTCGCTCATGCCGATCGTGGTGCTCTTCAGCGTCGCGGCCGCCGATACGAATGCGCCGAGCGACTTCGATGCGATGGTCTCGACGTACTCGAGCGCGACGGGATTGCGCTTCTGCGGCATGATGCTCGAGACGCCCATCAGCGAGTCGTCGATGACGATGAGGCCGAACTCGGTGGTCGCGTACATCACGAGCGCTTCGACGAGCCGGTCGGCGTTCATCATGAGCGTGACGATGTTGCCGGCGGTCTCCAGCTGAAAGTCCCGGATCCCGGCCGCGTCCTGGGTGTTCTCGACGATGCCGGCGAACCCGAGCAGTTCGGCCATGCGGTGCCGATCGAGGGGGAAGTCGGTACCCCCGAGCGCCGCGGCGCCCATGGGGCTGAGATCCACCCGGCCGAGACTCGCGCGGTGCCGCTCGAGATCCCGAGTGAACGCGTCGGCGTGCGCGAGGAAGAAGTGGCCGAGCGACACCGGCTGCGCCTGCTGAGAATTGTGCGTGTAACCGGGGAAGACCTGATCCGCGTATCTCTCTCCTGAGCTGAGCAACTGCGCCACCAGATCCGAGATCGTGGTGATGAGGGCCTCGGTCTCGCGTTTGATGACGAGCCTCGCGAGCGTCATGTAGTAGTCGTTGCGAGAACGACCGGTGTGCAGTTTGCCGGCGATGTCGACGCCGCAGATCCGGATCAGGGCCCCCTCGATCACGGAGAAGAGATCCTCCTCGTCGCCGCGCCGCACGAGTTCGCCGACGGCGTCGTGTTCGATTCGAGCGAGCGAGTCGAGGATCACCCGGCACTCGGCATCGGTCAGGATCCCGACCTCGGCGAGCATCGTCGCGTGGGCGCGGTTGATCGCGAGGTGCTCATCGAGGTACAGCTCCTTCTCCGATTCGATCCACCGGACGGTGTGCCGCTCGAGGATGGGATCCTTCTCGGCCGTCAGACGGTGGCGGAATGATGCTGGCATTTATGCTCCTCGGGTGAATCGGGCGGGGGAGAAGGGTGCGAGGTTGGTCCGGGCGGCTTCACCGAGCAGCAGCGGTGCGATCGCCGCCGCCGTCGTGGGGGCCAGGGTCAGGCCGATCATGTTGTGCCCGGCTGCGACATGCACGCGGCGGCTGAGCGAGCCGATGTAGGGCAGACCGTCCGGGGTGAGCGGGCGCACGCCGGCGCCCTGCCGCACCACGGATGCTTCGGCGACGGCGGGCAGGTACTCGGCCGCCATGGCGAGGATGCGTCGATGGTAGCTCGCCGGGTCTTTCGGCTTGCTCGCGATGTTCATCTGGCCGGCGAGTTGCACCTCGCGGTCGAACGGGCTGGCGACCACGTGCGACTCCGAGAAATGCAGCAGCGTGTCCCGGTGGTTCAATGGGAGGTCGACGCGAACGCTGTATCCGCGGCCGGCCCGGAGCGGGAGGCGGATCCGCCACCTCTCGGCCAACCGGCCTGCGTCGGCGCCGGCGGCGATGAGCACGCTGTCGCACGGAATGCTCGTGAGCGGAGTGAGCACCTCGGCCCCGTCGAGCGATTCTCGCACCTCGGTCGCCTCGGTGCGGTCCATGAACTGCACACCCCGCGCGCTGAGCAGTCCGATGAGGTCTTCGAAGAACTGGTTCGAGTCGATGTACTGGTTGCCGCTCTGGAAGAATCCCGCTGTCGCCTTGTCGCTGAGGCCCGGCTCGAAGTCGCGCAGCTCGGTGCTGTGCAGCAGTTCCCCGGGGGCCGGAAGCCCGCTGATCCTCGATCCGTGCTCCGCGTTCCGACGCGCCGCCCGCGCTGCTCTCGGCGATTCGAAGAGATAGAGAAAGCGATTCCCCTGCGGATGCATCGGGAGGCCCTCTGCCCGGTACTGCTGCAGAAGTTCGAAGGTCGGCTTCGCCAGTTCGAGCAGCGCACGCCGGCCCGCTTCGTACGCTGCGGGCCGGGAGTGCCACGCGAACCGCGTGAAGAAGCCGGGGTCTGCCAAGAGGTCGCCGATCCCGACGGTGAGCGACGGTTCGAGCCGCGCCGAGAGCAGCCCGCGGGCGCCTTTTCGCAGGAAGGCGGATGAGGCGACCGGGTCGACCTCGAACGGCACGACCTCGCCTGCGTTCCACCGAGAGCCGCCGCTTCCGATGCGGTCGCGGTCGATCACGGTGACATGCCTTCCGTGTCTCGTGAGTTCGAAGGCGGTCAGCAAGCCGATGGGGCCGGCGCCGATGATGACAGTTGAGGGCGGCATCGTGTAACTCCCATGTCTCTGCGGTCTGCGACATCGGATAGTAAAGCACAAAAATTTAGCCTCACTCAAATGAAATTACGTGTTGCAATATTTTTAGGGCTGTCCTAGGGTGCTTGACTGAGCGGGTCGGAGATGCCGACACACTCACGCTCGACAGGATCGATGGAGAGAAGTCATGCGTACACAGAGAAGAGCTTTGATCGCCGGGGCGGCTGGAGCGGCAGTCGTCGCACTGCTCGCGGGATGCGCCTCGGGATCGGCTCCCGCCAAGGAAGTCGACCTCGGATCGGGGCCGCCCGTCGCCGGGGAGGTGAAGGAGGGCGCGCTCGAGGGGATCACGCTCAGCTTCGTGTCGTGGGGCGGCGGCTACCAGGACGTGCAGATGGAGACAGTGGGCGAGCCCTTCGCGGAAGCCTCGGGCGCAAAGGTGCTCTCGGACGGGCCGACCGAGTACGCGAAGCTCGAGGCCCAGGTGAAGACCGGTCAGGTGACCTGGGACGTCGTCGACGTCGACGCGAGCTGGGTGGAGCCGAACTGCGGCACGAACCTCATGAAGCTCGACTTCGACATCATCGACACGAGCGAACTGCCGGAGGGCACCTGGGGCGACTGCTCGGTGCCGGCCAATATGTTCGGCAACGTCTTCGCCTACAACGAGGATCAGCTCGACGAGACGCCCACGAGCTGGGTCGATTTCTTCGACGTCGAGAAGTACCCGGGCAAGCGCGCCATCAACCAGGACTATGACACCGGCGTCTTCGAGGGCGCCCTCCTCGCGGACGGCGTCGCTCCGGAGGATCTCTACCCCCTCGACATCGAACGCGCCGTCGCGAAGCTCAACACGATCCGCGATCACATCATCTTCTGGTCCTCCGGCGCTCAGGCGCAGCAGCTCCTCGAGACGGGTGAGGCCGCGATGGGCATCGTCTGGACCAGCCGCGCGCGGGGTGCCGCCGAGGCCGGAGCTCCCATTGGGGTGGTCTGGAATCAGGCGTTCCAGACTTACGAGTCCCTCGCGGTGCCGACCGGGGTGAAGAACCCCGACGCTGCGATGGCTTTCATCAACTACTACATCGGCGCCGAGCAGCAGACCGCCTTCGCGGAGGGCAACGGAAGCGGCCCGGTGAACGTGAACGCCGACCCGCAGTTCGAGGGGATCTCGGGCGACTTCCAGATCACCAACCCCGAGATCGCGGACCAGACGATCCTCATAGACAACGACTACTGGGGCGAGCACCTCGATGAGCTCACCGAGGCCTACCGCGCCTGGGTCCAGGGCAGCTGACTCGGAGCGTGCTCGAACGATGACTCAAACGGACACCATGGTGCTGGCCGTTCGCGCAAGCGGCGGGAAGCCGCGCGCGAACGGCCGGAACCTGGCGACGCTCGGTCTGCTGCTGCCCTCCCTGCTGCTGCTCGCATCGATGTTCGCATACCCCCTCGGCACGGGCATCATGCAGAGCTTCTCCGATCCGACGTGGGGGCTCGACAACTACATCTGGTTCTTCTCGTCGCAGGCGAACCGGGACATGCTCTGGCGCACGCTCGCGGTCGCCGGTGCAACGACGCTGTTCACGCTGGTCATCGGATACCCCTACGCGTACCTGATGACACTGGTGGGGCCGACGCTGCGCACCGTGCTGCTCGCTCTCGTGATGCTCCCGTTCTGGGTGAGCGCCCTCGTGCGCACCTTCGCCTGGTTCGTCATCCTGCAGGACGCGGGCGCGCTCAACCAATTGCTGGCGATGCTCGGACTGGAACCGCTGCACCTCATCCGCACGCCGATGGGTGTGATGATCGGTATGACACAGGTGCTGCTGCCCTTCATGGTGCTACCGCTCTACAACGTGCTGCGCGGCATCGACCGGAGGCTGCTGACCGCGGCCGAGAGCATGGGCGCGCGGCCGGCCAGTGCGTTCATGCGCGTCTTCGTGCCGCTCTCCGTGCCCGGGATCATGAGCGGCGCGGTGATCGTGTTCGTCACGGCTCTCGGCTTCTACATCTTCCCCGCTCTGCTGGGGTCTCCGAGCGAGGCGATGCTGTCTCAGGCGATCTTCAACGAGACCTCGAGGGACCTCAACTTCGGGCACGCCGGCGCCATCGGAGTCGTACTGCTGCTGGTGCTGGTCGCGATCGCACTGATCGGGCTGCTCGGCATGTATCTCTTGCGGTTGCGCAGCAGGCGACTCGGAAAGGCGGAACAATGACTCGCACCCTGACCCGCGCGCTCCTCGCGATCGTCGGTGTGCTGGTGGCTCTCTTCATGGTGCTGCCGCTGCTGATCGTCGTGCCGCTCAGTTTCAACGAGCGCGCCTCGTTCGCGTTTCCTCCGCAGAAGCTCTCGCTCAAGTGGTACGAGAACTTCTTCACCGATCCCTCCTGGGCCAGCGGCCTCGCCAATTCTGTCGGCATCGGTCTGCTCGTCATGCTCGTATCGGTGGTGATCGGCACGTCGGCTGCGCTCGGTCTCGCACGCATGGGGAAACGGAGCGCGGGCATCATGCGCGCCCTCTTCCTGTCGCCGTTGATCATCCCAGGAGTGATCATCGCCGTGGGCATCTACACGATGTTCCTCTACGGCCAGCTGGTGGGGACCGTCGCCGGGTTCGTTGCGGCGCACACGCTCTTCGCCGTACCTTACGTCATCATCTCGGTCGGGGCCTCGCTCGCGAATTTCGACCGCCGCCTTCTCGACGCGTCGGCAAGCCTCGGAGCCGGCCCGGTGCGCACCTTCCTGCTCGTCACGCTGCCGGGCATTCTGCCGGGCGTGGCCGCCGGTGCACTCATCGCCTTCGTCATCTCCTTCGACGAGGTGCTCGCGTCGCTGTTCATCCAGAGCCCGCTGCTCAAGACGCTCCCGGTGCAGATGTTCTCGAGCCTCACGAGAGACACCGATCCGACCATGGCAGCGGCATCCACTCTCATCCTGACCATCACGAGCATCGTCGTCGTCATCGCGGTGGTCTCCTCAGCCCGAAAGAAGAAATCGTGACGAAGCACACTGGCAACATCGGAGCACCGGTCGAACTGGTCGGCCTCACGAAGCGCTACGGAGACAAGGAGGTGGTGCGCGACCTCAACGTCTCGATCGAGTCGGGGGAGTTCGTCACCCTGCTCGGCCCCTCGGGATCGGGTAAGACGACTACTCTGAACCTCATCGCGGGCTTCACTCCGATCACCTCGGGGAGCATCTTCGTCGACGGCACCGATATCGGCCGAACGCCGGCGTATAAGAGAGGGCTCGGCGTGGTGTTCCAGCACTACGCCCTGTTCCCGCACCAGAGCGTTCTCGAGAACGTGATGTTCCCGCTGCGGCGGCGCGGTATCAGCCGGAAGGAGAGCGCGAAGCTGGCGCGGGAATCGCTCGCTCTCGTCGATCTGGGCGGGTACGAGAACCGACGCACGAGTGAACTCTCGGGAGGTCAGCAGCAGCGGGTCGCACTGGCCAGGGCTCTCGTCTACCGTCCTCCGCTCCTGCTCATGGACGAGCCTCTCGGCGCGCTCGACAAGCGCCTGCGGGATTCGCTGCAGGTCGAGATCAAGCGTATTCAGAGGGAGGTCGGCAGCACCTGCGTCTTCGTGACCCACGATCAGGAGGAGGCGTTGACGATGTCGGATCGGATCGCCGTGTTCCAGGAGGGCGAGGTGGTGCAGTTCGACCGCCCCGAGGTGCTGTACCGTCGACCGGCCAACCTCTTCGTCGCGCAGTTCCTCGGGGATTCCGTGCTGGTGCCCGGAGACGTGCAGCGCGGCTCGTTCTCCTCCGATCTCGGTGTGCGCGGGATCGGTGCCCCGTCGCACCCCGACGGATCCGCATTCCTGTTCGTGCGTCCTGAGCAGGTGGACATCGCCCCGTCGGTGAGGGAGGCGCCCGCCGACGCCGTCGCGCTCGACGCCGCCGTGATCTCCCAGACCTTCCTGGGATCCTCGTCCCGCGTAGAACTGCGGCTCGCCGACGGGAAGACGCCGGTGGTGGCGCGGCTCTCGGCGCAGGACACCCGGCAGTGGGCTCCGGGGGAGCGCGCGGTCGTGTGGTTCCTGGAGCGCGAGACCCAGATCCTCAGGTCGTAGCCGAAGGCGGGATATCGTGGAGATCATGGATCCCAAACAGGAACGGATACGTTTCGGAAACCGGCTTCGAAGCGTCCGCAAACAGCGGGGCCTCACGCTCTCGGTGGTGGCCGAGCGGGCCGACATGACCGCCGGGGCGCTCAGCCAGATCGAGCGTGGCCGCAGCGGGGTCACGGTCGAGACCGTCGTGCGGATCGCCGGCGCTCTCGGGGTATCGACGGGGAGCCTCTTCGCAGAGGAGGAGTGGACCCCGCAACCCTTGAGAAAAGCGGACCGGGCACAGATCGCCGGCTCGGAGGGATACGTCGAGGACATCCTGTCCCGTCGCCCCGATGTCAGCTTCGAGGTGTTCGAGGTGCGCTACATGCCGGGTGCGAGCGATGCGGAGAAGCCGTACATCCACGGCGACTCCGAGGAGTTCCTGCTGATCCTGAGGGGCAGGATGAAGCTGCTGCTCGACGACGAGGAGTTCATCCTCGAGGAGGGGGACTCCATCGAGTTGCAGACGTCGCTCCCGCACATGGTGACCAACCTCTACGACGGCGAGTCGGCAGCGCTCTGGGTGATCTCGCCGCCGACGAGCGGGCGGAACGGCCAAGGGCACTCGTCCTGACCTGAAGCCGTACCGGGTCTCTCCGAACTTCGAGCGCGCCTCGTCGTTCCGAGGAGCGCTCCGATTCTCTGGGAGCGCTCGCCGCAGCCTCGATTATCATGCGTTCATGAGCATCAGATTCGAGAACGTCGGCATCGCGGTTCGCGACCTCGAAGCGACCATTGCCTTCTTCACCGATCTCGGTCTCACCGTGCTGGGGCGCGATACGGTGAGCGGCGAGTGGGCCGATACCGCGGTCGGGCTCGATGGCAATCATGCCAGGATCGCGATGCTCCAGACGCCCGACGGTCACGGCCGGCTCGAGCTCTTCGAATACATCCACCCCGACGCGATCGAGACGGAGCCCACTCTCCCCAACGAGATCGGCATGCACCGCGTCGCGTTCTCGGTCGACGACCTCGATGAGGCTCTGGAGATCGCGGCACGTCACGGCTGCCGCCCGCTGCGCGGCGTGGCGACATACGGGGACATCTACAGGCTCACCTACCTCCGAGGGCCCAGCGGCATCCTCGTGATGCTCGCCGAGGAGCTGAACCGAGGCTGACGATCCCGATTCACGGGCGCTGAGTCACGGGGGCGAGGCCGTGCGCGACGATGACCGAAGTGATCGCACCGGCGGCGAGGATGCCCGCGAGTACCACGATCTGAAACCGGCCCGCTTCGATCGGATCGAGGCCGCCGAAGATCGCGCCGATGAAAGCGCCGGGCAGCGTGACCAGCCCCGTCGTCTTCGTCTGATCGGTCGACGGCACGAGCGCTTCGCCGATGGCGCGCGTCGCGAAACCGGCGGTCGCCTGGCGCGGGGTGGCTCCGAGTGCGAACCGGCCTTCCACCTCGTCCCAGTGCTCGTCGATGCTCTCGTACACGCGCCGGGCCGCGAGCGTCGCCACGGTCATCGAGTTGCCGATCAGGATCCCGCCCAGCGCGAGCAGATAGCGCGGCGCGAGGTCTACTGCACCGCTGGCGAAGATGATGACGAGCGTCGACGCGACGCCTGCGAGCATCGCCGAGGCGATGATCCCGAACCTTCGCCATCCCCAGGAGATGCGCCGGGCGCTGGTCGTCGAAGCTACCGAGAACATCACGGCGAGCGCGATCCCGACCCAGAGCGGATCCGTGATCACGCCCGTGAGCACGATGCTGAGTGCGGCGAGCTGCAGGCTGCCGCGCAGCACCGCTACGGCGGGGACCCACCAGCCACTCGCGCCCGCGTACCGCAGCACGATCGCTGCGAGGGCGACGAGCAGTGCGATCCCCATCAGTGTGGGGATCGAGTCGACGAGATGGTTCATCGTCGGGGGAGCGGGTCGCCGGTGGTCACGTGTCCATCGTAGGCGCGGGCGCTCGGGATCGGCGGGCTCGGTGCGCCGGATCGCGCGAACCTCAGCGGGCTTCGGCCTCGATCTGAGACGCGACGGCGCTCAGCACGGCATCGGGGGAGGCCGCTGCGTCGTAGACCGCGACCAGGACCCGCTGGTGCGCGCCCTCGGCTGAGAGCCAGCGGTCATAGAGCGCCAGCAGTCTGCGCAGATCCCGAACCACTGCCCGAGGCGCATCGGAGACCCGGTCGCGCAGCCAATCGCGCAGCGTCGCGTTGTGCACCGCGACGAGTGACGCCGCGAGCGCCGATGCCACCCAGTCCGGCGTCTCGGGCTGCTGTACACGGCGGATGTATCGTGCGAACACGCGCTCGTAGCGGTGCGTGATCACCAGCTCCCGGTCGCGCAGCGCCGGGGTCTCGCGCATCAGCTCGAAGCGCAGGCGGGCGGCTTCGGGATCGCGCACCAGCAGACGCAGCACGTCGGCGGTGCCCTCGGCCAGAGCATCCGCGGGGGCGAGCTCGGTGGAGTCCAGGAAGGCTCCGAGCTGTGCGAGGGCGTGGTCGTGATCGGCGAAGATCACGTCGTCCTTGCTGCCGAAGCGGCGGAAGAACGTGCTGCGGCTCATGCCCACCGCATCGGCGAGGTCGCCCGCGGTGGTGGCCTCGTAGCCCTGCTCGGCGAGGCGGCGGATCGCGGCGGCCGAGTTCTCGTGCTCGTGCGGCGCGGAGACGGGCGGGGGCTTCGCTGGCATACGCCGACGGTAGCACATTTCGTCGAAATGGCACGGAGTCCCATCGTGTGAAATGCTGAATTGATGAAGCATGAGCGGTGATGGGTCCGGGGATCACGGCTTGACATGAGACGCGGTCTCAGTCATGCTCGAAACACGCGCCGACCCGGCCACCGCAGTGGCACGAGAATCCGACGGCGCGGGGAGGATCCGCAATGTCTCAGCACAGCAAGTCGCCCGTCGCGCTCGGTACCCAGGAACCGGAGTACGATCTGTGGGAGCCGATCGACCCCGACGTCGCGGGGGTGTTCCGCGGCCTCTCGGCCGACGACCTCGCCTACCGCGATCGGGCGCGCGAGTTCGTGCAGAACGAGGTGCGCCCCGTGATCGCCGGGATCTGGGATCGCGCCGAGTACCCGCTCGACCTCGCGAAGCGGCTCGGCGACCTCGACCTGCTGCGCGACGGCATCGAGGTGCCCGGCTTCCCCGAGCAGAGCCTGCTCGCAGCGAGCCTCACCATGATGGAGCTCTCGCGCGGCGACGGATCCATCGCCACGATCGTCGGGGTGCAGGGCGGCCTCGCGATGCGATCGATCGCGGAGTGCGGCTCGGACGAGCAGAGGCAGCGTTGGCTCGAACCGATGGCGCGCGGCGTCGAGCTCGGGGCCTTCGCCCTGACGGAGCCCACCCACGGCTCCGACTCGGTGAGTCTCGAGACCAGGGCCGAGGCTCGAGACGGCGGCTACGTCATCACCGGCCACAAGAAGTGGATCGGATCGGGAAGCGTGGGCAGTATCGCTGTCGTCTGGGCGCGAGGCGACGACGGGCAGGTGCAGGGATTCATCGTTCCGCAGGATTCCCCCGGCTATCGGGGCACCACGATCGAGGGCAAGATGTCGCTGCGCGCCATCTGGCAGGCGCACATCGAACTCGACGGCGTCAGCGTGCCGGCATCCGCCAAGCTGCCCGGAGCCCGCAGCTTCAAGGACACCGCGCGAGTGCTGCAGGCGACGCGCCTCGGCGTCGCCTGGGGAGCCCTCGGCCAGGCGACCGCCGTCTACGAGACCGCGGTGCACTATGCGAAGCAGCGCGTGCAGTTCGGCCGACCGCTCGCCGCGTCCCAGATCGTGCAGGCGCGACTCGCCGAGATGCTCTCGCAGCTCACGTCGCTGCAGACGCTGCTCATGCAGCTCACCCGAGCCGAGGAGCGGGACGAGCTCTCCGGGCCCGGCGCATCGCTCGGCAAGTACACCGCGACCCGCACGGCTCGGGCGATGGCCGCCAACGCGCGGGATCTGCTCGGAGGCAACGGGATCCTGCTCGAGAACCGGGTGGCCCGTCACTTCGCCGACATCGAGGCGCTGCACACCTACGAGGGCACGGAGACGGTGCAGGCGCTCATCATCGGCCGCGATATCACGGGGGTGTCGGCGTTCGCCTGAGGGCGGAGCGGGGCTGATACCGGGGGGCTGACGCAGGAGCTGGCGCCAGGCCTGACGCCGGGGCGTCATCCTGCGTCCGTGCCGATCAGTGCGCCGGATTCGAAACCGAGCCATAGCAGAGCGCGGTCGGTCGGGTCCGAGAGCGACACGCCGAGCACCCGCTCGACCTCGGCGAGACGGGCGTTCAGCGTCTGACGGTGCAGGCCGAGCGCGGCGGCGGCCCGCTCCAACGCCCCATTCACGGAGAGAAATGCTCGCAGCGGGCCGAGCAGGCGCTCGGCCCGGGCCGGCTCGAGGCCGGCGATCCGAAGGCGCCAATCCGAGAAGACCGGTGCTTCGCCGCTGCTGCGGAACCAATCGCCCATGAGTTCCAGATGGCCGAGCTGGTCGGCGCTGAGTACCAGGGCTTCCCGGTGGAACGCCGTTGCCTCCTGCGCTCGTCGGGCGGACGCGCAAAGCTCACGCAGAACGCCGGGCTCCCGCGTCTCGCTGACACCGGCGCTCCAGCCCGGGAGCATGCTCGCTTCCCGGGTGAGGAAGCGCTCGACCGCCGGAGCCGCCCGGTTCGCCGATACAGCGGGGAGAATCAGATAGAAGCCGTCGTCGACGGTGCTCAACAGCGGCGCGGCAGCCGGGGTTCCCTCGGCCAGCTCAGCGGCGAGATAGGACTTGAGCAGGAGGCCGGCGGCCGGCTCCCGAACCCGGGCACCCCTCGTCTCCGGGGTCGGAGCGAGAAAGACCGCCGTGCACGCCTCGGTGCCCGAGAAGAGCACCTCGAAGAGTCGGGCGTCCGCCGTCAGGCGGCCGGTGATCGCCTCGGAGAGCAGCTGCTCGCGCAGGGAAGCGGCGAGACCGGGCAACGCCGCGGTGTCGCGCGAGAGATCGATGAAGGTGGCGAGAGAACCGATGAGTCCCTGCTCCAGAGGGGAATAGCGCCGAGGGCGCGCCACCGCGATCGGTGAGCCGGCGGTGCTTTTCAGGTGCACGAACAATCCGCCGATCGACGCACTACCGGTCGAACGGCCCGAGGCGATGTGGCGCGAGAGCTCCGTGCTCACCATCTGCCGTTCGCGGACGCCGAGCGCGATACCGTCTCCGGCTGTGCGGAGCGCGCCGTCGGGGGCGATCCAGAGCACGACGGCTTCGAGCTCCCGTGCGAGGTATCGGAGCGCCTCGATCTGCTGAGCGGGGGTCGCCTCTGAATACGCGATGCGCTGCTGGACCTCGAGCATGCGTCTCACTTGATCGAGCTGCCGGTCGGCCAGACGGGTCGAGACGAACTCGGAGATGGCGATGTAGGGGGTGGAGAGCGGAATGCTCAGCAGAGGGATCCCGTGCCGGTCGGCAGCGCGCACCCACTCCTCGGGAACCGCCTCGACGATGAGACCCACGCCGAACCCGACCGCGGCGATCTCGCGGCCCGCGAGCGCGGCGAAGAAGTCGTCGAGCTCCTCAGGCGTTCGCTCAAGCAGTCCGGTAGTGAGCAGGAGCACGTCCCGCGTCAACCAGGGGCTCGGATCGCTCACCTCTGCCACGTGCACCCGGGAGACGGGCCGATGGAGGGCGTCGTGGCCCGTGACGCAGGTGAGGGCGAGCGATCGGTTGGCGAGAAGATCGGCGAGCGTCGGAGCCATATTCACGATGATAGTGAATATTGAGATTGACATTCACGGTATACGTGGTTGTTTCATTGTGGAGCACCCGTGAGGCTGGGACAGAACACCGCATCGGACCGAGACGACCGCCTTACGGAGGAGACCGCATGATCGCAGCAGCCCGCCAGTTCGAGCTCATCGGAGCGCCCTTCGACGGCGCCTCCACGCTCGGGTTCCCCGGATCGCGGTACGCTCCCGACCGCATCCGTCACGCGCTGGGCTGGATCACCCAGCGTGTGGAGGGAGGAGAGGTCTTCTCGCTCGAAACGGGAGAGCTCCACCCGGCTCCGGAACTCATCGACGGCGGCGACGCTGAGGTCGTGGCTCACGATCTCATGACCACACTGGATCGGACGGCCGACCGGGTCGCCGCGACAATGCGTGAGGGGCGCGTACCCATCCTGCTGGGCGGCGACGACTGCTTCCTCTACGCGGGTACGCGAGGACTGCACGATGCCACCGAGGGCAGCGTCGCCGTAATCCACTTCGACGCCCATCTCGACGTCATGGACGCCAATGTGCAGCAGGGCACGCACAGCCAATCGAGCGGTATGCGGCGCTCTCTCGAGCTCCCGCGCGCGAGTACCGCGCACAGTATCCAGGTGGGTCTCCGGCATTTCAACTTCCCCTCGTCGCGACGGTACCTCGAAGACTCGGGGCTCGCTCGGATCACCGCCGAGGAATTCGCGCGCATCGGCACCGACGCGGCGGTGGATCGGATCCTGCGTCGCATCGCCGGTGCCGATCACGTGCACTTCTCCTTCGATATCGATGCGATCGATCCGGCGCATGCACCCGGGGCCGGTGCGCTCGAACCCGGCGGGCTCACCTCGCGTCAGGCGATCGACGCGGTGGCGGCGCTCGCTCCGCACTGCGATTCGTTCGCGGTGACCGAGGTCAACCCGATGACGGATCATCAGGACATGACCGCGACGCTCGCGGCATACCTCTGTTACTACTTCGCCGTGTTCGGGCAGCGACGTACCGCTCCCACGGCCGACTGACATCCGTGCTCAGCACGGCGGCACCGATCCTGCGGCCCTGCTCGGCCGCCCCAGTGCCATCCATCATCGTCACAGACAAAGGAGTTCCGAGATGACCGAACCCGCTGCCCCTGAGAGCACGGCGCTCGATACAGGGACCATCAACGTGGTCCGCAAACGAGAGCTGCGCAGGGCCGTACGGGGCACCTTCGTCGGCAACATCATGGAGTGGTACGACGTGGGGGTGTTCGGGTACCTCATCGTCACGCTGGGGCCCGTCTTCCTCCCGGAGGCGGATCAGGCGACCCAGGTCATCTTCATGCTCGGCACTTTCGCGAGCACGTACCTCTTCCGGCCTCTCGGCGGCCTCCTCTTCGGCTGGCTCGGCGACAAGATCGGGCGCAAACGCGTCCTGTTCATGACGCTGACGCTGGTGGCGGTCGCTACCTTCCTCATCGGACTGCTCCCCGGGTACTCGATGATCGGGGCCAGCGCGGCCGTGCTGCTGGTCGCGCTGAAGGTGCTGCAGGGCTTCTCGGCGGGTGGGGAATTCACGGGGGCGCTCACCTTCATCAGCGAGTCGGCTCCGGACCGCAGGCGAGGGTTCTACGCGGCGTTCCTCGACGGGGGCAGCTACCTCGGTTTCGTGCTCGGCGCAGCGATCGTGACCGTGATGCAGGTCCTGTACGGGCAGGAGGCGATGGAAGCCGGACTCTGGCGGGTGCCGTTCCTCATCGCGGGCCCGCTCGGCCTCATCGCGGTCTACCTGCGGATGCGGGTGGAGGAGTCTCCCCACTTCGCGGCGCTCGCGGCAGAGCGGAGCGCAGATGCGACGGGTCCGCTGAAGGTCAACCCACTGCGGGTCTTCGCGAGCAACTGGCGCCCGATGCTGCTGGTGGTGCTGCTCGTAGCCGCCGCGAACTCGGCCGGCTATGCCTTCACCTCCTACATGCCCACCTATCTCTCCACGGTGCTCGAACACGACGCCGTCCAGGGCAATCTCTTCTCTCTCCCACTCATGCTGCTCATGGCGTGCCTCATGCCCTTCGTCGGGATGCTCTCGGATCGTCTCGGGCGCAAACCGGTTCTTTTCGCGGCCGCGATCTGGGTGATCGTGCTGGCATTCCCTGCGTTCATGCTGATCGGAGCCGATTCTCCGGTCGCCATCGTCGGAGGTCTCGCGCTCATCGGTATCCCGGTCGCGCTCTACATGGGAACTCTGGCGTCGACCTACCCGGCGATGTTCCCGACCGCGTCGCGGAACACGAGCCTCGGAGTCTCGTACAACATCTCCATCGCGCTCTTCGGGGGCACCGCGCCGCTCGTGATCGATTCGCTGGTGCGAACCACGGGCAACCCGGCGGCGGCAGCGTTCTACCTGATGGGCATGTCGGTGGTGGGGCTCATCGCCGTATGCTGCATTCGGGAGACCGCGGGGCAGGCATTGGCCGGCTCCGAGCCCAATGTCGAGACGGAACTCGAAGCTCACGAACTGCATCTAGCGCGGAGCGCGGCGAACGCGTAGACCTCGTTCTGGCCGCTCGCGCTACTGCGCCCCGCCCCTGCTCCGGCTGGGAATCGGCTCAGGAGCAGCCGGCTCTATGAATGTCGGTGGTTGCTGGTGCAATGGTGTCATGACCGATCAGTACCGTTTCGGGCCCCGGGTGGGGCCGACGCTCCGGGGTGCGCGCCCGAGGGCGGGGTGCCGGGCGGGGTGTGCGGGGTGTCTTCGGATGCTCGGCCCGGGGAGGCCGCGGGTGGGGTGTGCGGGGTGGATGCGGTGGTGTCCTGGGTGGAGCGGTTGGAGTGGCAGCAGCGCCGGGTCGATGCGGGCCGCCTGCAGCTGATCGCGGCCGCGATCGACGAGGTCACGGTCGGAGATGCGAGGGCCGGCTTCGGGGGCGGGGCGTCGCGTGAGATCCGGTATCGCTCGTTGCGGGCGGAACTGGCGACCGCGCTGGGGGTGGGCGAGTACCAGATTGAGTCGCAGATGGATCTCGCGTTCCGTCTCACCCATGGGTTCCCGGCGACGCTGTCCGCGCTCGAGGAAGCCGAGTTATCGCTCGCGCATGCGCGCGTGGTCGCCGACGCGGGGATGGTGATCGGTGCCGGCGACGGGGAGGGAGTGCGGCAGCGGCGGGCGGGGTACGAGAACGAGGTGCTCGGGATCGCGGTGCGGGAGACGCCGAACCGGTTGCGTCCGATCGCGCAGCGCATCGCCGAGCGCTGGGCCGAGCGCCCGCTCGAGACCCGGCACCGGGACGCGGCCGCTCAGCGGTGTGTACGGGTGGTTGACGGGGACGACGGGATGGCGGACCTGTTCGCGCGCCTGCCCGCGGTGCAGGCGTACGCGATTCATGATCGGCTCACCCGTATCGCCAGGGCCGCCGAGCGCGGCGCACGCACCATACGCGACACCACCTCTCCCCGCCCCGCGGAGACCGAAGCGGCTGCAACAGTCGGGCCGATAGGGGCAGCATCCGCTCCCGCCGAGCCGGCAGCAACGGTCGGGCTCGCGGGATCACCCGAACCGGCGCCCCGCACCCGGGACCAGTTCCGCGCCGACGCGTTCGCGGACCTGCTGCTCGGCGCCGACGAGCGCGTGATGCTCGCCGGGACTCCGGGCGAGGCGATCCGCGCGAGCGTGCAGATCATCGTCCCCGCGCACACCCTCACGCCCGGAGCAGAACTCGGGGGCGAACTCGGGGACAAGCCCGGGGGCGCGTACGGTGCAGCACCGGTGCTCTCAGGGCACGGACCCATCGACGAGCACACCGCACGCGAACTCGCCGGACACGCCGACACCTGGACCCGGGTGCACACCGACCCCACCGGTGAGGTGCTCAGCGTGGACCGCTACCGCCCGAGCGAGCAGATGCGCCGCATCCTTACCATACGAGACCAGCACTGCCGATTCCCCGGCTGCCGAATCCCCACCGCCCGCTGCGACCTCGACCACACCATCGACGCCGCCAAAGGCGGGCCGACCTCGACCGACAATCTCGCCCACCTGTGCCGTGGGCACCACACCCTCAAACACCACGGCGGCTGGCACGTTCGACAACACCGCGGCGGAACGCTCCGCTGGACCAGTCCCACCGGACGCACCCACACAGACCACCCACCGGGGACGGGCCCGTCGCTCGGGTCTGCAGCTCCGCCCGATCCAGAGTCGTTCGCCGGCGCGGACTCCGCGTCAGGTGCTCGGGCGGGTCCCGTCAGATTCAGGGGGTGACCCGCCCCCGCCCCGTGGGCCCGGTCTACTCCTCGTCGAGGGGGTGGGGGACCGTGGGTACCGGAGCGGTCAGCGGGCGCCCCTCGCGCTGCAGCTTGCGCTTGCGCAACTGCCAGAGCGCGGTGAGCACGATGAACCACACGGGGGTCGCGAGGAACGGAGGCCGGGTGTCATCGCCGTAGAGCAGGGTGCCGGCAATGAAGACGAAGAAAGCGAGCACGAGCCAGGGCGCGATCCGCGAGAGCGGCATTTTGAACTTCGAGGCCGCGTGCCGCTCGGGGAAGCGTCGGCGGTACACGATGTAGCTCACCACGATCGAGCCCCAGGTGAAGAGGATCAGCGTGGCGCACATCGACGACACGAACGTGAACGCGGCGACCACGCCGTCGCCGGCGAAGAGCAGCGGGATCGCGCTGAACAGGAACACCGCCGTGAAGAACACCGACCTCGTCGGCACGCCGCGCGAGTCGGTCAGCGAGAACACCCTGGGAGCGTGGCCGTCCTTCGAGAGGCCGAAGAGCATGCGCGTGCCTGAATAGAGCCCCGAGTTCGCGCTCGACGCCGCCGAGGTGAGCACCACGAGCTGGATCGCGAACGCCGCGAGCCCGAAACCGGCGGTCGCGAGCGTCGACACGAACGGGCTTTCGTCGGGCTCGATCCGGTCCCACGGGGTGACGCTCATGATGATCGCAAGGGCGCCCACGTAGAAGATGAGGATGCGCACGACGATCGAATTGATGGCCTTGGGCAGGGTCTTGCGCGGGTTCTGGGTCTCCGCGGCGGCAGTGCCGACCAGCTCGACGCCGATGAACGAGAAGATGCCCATCTGGAAGCCGAGCACGAAGCCGCTCGCGCCCATCGGGAACATGCCGCCGTGATCCCACAGGTGCGTGATCGAGGCGACGTCGCCGTCGGGGTTCTCGAAGCGGGTGAAGATGAGGATCAGCCCGACAGCGATGAGACCGAGGATCGCGACGATCTTGATGATGGCGAACCAGAACTCCGTCTCCCCGAAGTACTTGACGGGCTGCAGGTTGAGCAGCAGGAGGACCACGGCGGCCACGAGTGCGGGCACCCAGCTGGGGATGTCCTCGTTGAACCACTGCACGTACGCGGTGATCGCCACGATGTCGGCGACGCAGGCGATGACCCACGAGAACCAGTAGTTCCACGACACGAAGAACCCGGCCCACGGCCCGAGCATGTCCTTCGCGATGTCGCCGAAGGTCTTGTAGTGCAGGTTCGACAGCAGCAGCTCGCCGAGCGCGCGCATGATGAAGAAGACGAAGAAGCCGATCACCATGTAGACGAAGATGATCGACGGCCCCGAGACGCTGATGAGCTTGCCGGAGCCCAGGAAGAGGCCCGTGCCGATCGCGCCTCCGATGGCGATGAGCTGGAGATGGCGGTTCTTCAGGCCGCGATGCATCTCCTCGGGCGGCGCGATGGTTCCGGTGGTCGGCATGACACTCCTTCGTGCGGGGGCCTTTCGGCCATGATGGTGTTCGAGATTACTGGGCGACGACGCGGAAGACCGCGAGCTCGGGATCGGCGGCGCCCCGCACGTAGCCGGACGGCGACGCCGCGGTGCTGCGCAGGAACTCCACGACTTCCGCCGAGAGCACCTCGCCCGGCATGACATTGGGCACGCCCGGCGGGTACGCGGCGAGGGAATCGGCTGAGACGCGGCCGACAGCGGCATTGTGCGATACGAGCTCGACCGGGGCGTAGAACGCCTCGTCCAGGCCCATCGCGCGCTCGCACGGGGCGGGCAGCGCGATCGGCCGCTCCGGCTCGACGGCGGCCTCGGGCAACGCCTGCAGCGCCTCCCAGAAGCGGTCGACGTCGGCGGGGGAGGTGACTCCGATGAGCAGCAGCAGGGCCGCGGGCGTCGACAGCTCGCAGTAGATGCGGTGGTCGCGCAGCAGCCGATTGTGGGCGTCATCCCCGGTGATTCCGGCGCCTCGGGTGTCGATGGCGATCTTGAACGGGTCGTTCGCGATCGCGTCGGGGCTCGCGAGGATGTCGGGGGTGGCGTCGCGGAACCGGCGATCCGCCCGCACCAGCGACCGGATCCGCTCGGCCGAGGCGAGTGCGGCCTCGATCCGGTCGGGCCGCGTCACCAGGTGGCGCCGCGCCTCGTCGAGCGAGGCGAGCAGCAGGCCGCTCGTGCTCGTCGACTGATAGGAGCGCACCACGCGATCCACGAGCGACTCGAGCCGCTCGGCCTGCGGGCCGTGGCCGAGGTGCAGCATCGCCGACTGGGCGAGCGATCCCGCGCCCTTCTGCGTACTCGAGATCACGAGGTCGGCGCCGAGACGGGCTGCGTTCACGGGAAGCGCCGGGTGCAGACCGAAGTGGGCGCCCCAGGCCTCGTCGACGATGAGCGGCACGCCGTGGCGGTGGGCGACCTCCGAGATCGCTGCGATGTCGGCGACGGCGCCGAAGTAGCTGGGGGAGACGATGTAGACCGCGGCGCTCGCGGGGGCGGCGGCGAGCGCGGCCTCGACCTGCTCCGCGGTGACGCCGTGGGAGGATCCCAGCCCCGCGTCGACCGAGCCGTAGACGAAATGGGGGATGAGGCCCGCGTGCGTGATGCCGTCGATCACGCTCGAGTGCACGCTGCGCTGCACGACCAGCTCCGATCCGAGCCCGCGCACGACCGAGGTCGCGATGTGGTTGCAGCCCGAGGCGCCCGTGGTGATGAACCAGGCCCGGCTCGCGCCCCAGGCTTCAGCCGCGAGATCCTGCGCGCGCATGATCGGGGTCCTACGGCCGGGCGTCACGAGGCGCCAGGTCTCCTGATCCGCGTTGCTGAACAGCATCGGGAAGTCGAGCCGCAGCGTCCCGGCGCCGATGAGATTCGCGACGCCGGGCGCGTTCTCCGCGTGACCGTGGTGTGCGGGTACGTGCAGTCGTTGCCAGTCGTGCTGCGCGAGCGAGCGCAGGGCGTCGGCGAACGGGGTCTCGAACTGGTGTTCGGGGATCGCCGCGGCGGAGTCTCGTGGCGCTGGGGCGTGCGGGGCGGTGGTGGACATGAGGATCAGAGTAGAGAAGCCGCATCACAGTTGGAATATCAGAGTTTCGCTCTCAGTGGCATACGCTCTATGAGTGATGAATCTGCAGCAGTTCCGAGTGCTGATCGCGGTGCGCGAGCACGGCAGCCTGACGCGGGCGGCCGACGCGCTCCACTACGGTGTGCCCACGCTCACGCACCATCTCCGCGGACTCGAAGCGCACCTTCGCGCGAAGCTCGTCGAGAGCGACCGCCGGGGAACGCGATTGACCCCGCTCGGCGCCGCGTTCGCGGAGCGGATCGAGCAGGCGCTCGCGGGTATCGACCGCGCGGAGCGGGAAGTGGTGGATCTGCGTGACGCCGGACTCGTCACGCTGCGGGTCGGTACCTTCGCCTCGATGGGATCGCGACTGCTGCCTGCAGCAATCTCGGCGCTGCAGCAGCGCAGCCCGGTGCGCGTCGAGGTGATCGAGGCCGAGCCGAGCGAGGTCGCACGGCTGCTGCGAGCCGGGGAGGTTCACGCGGGGCTCGTATTCGACGCGTCCGCCGATCCCGCGTTCGCAGCTCCCGACCTGGTGCTCGAAACGCTGCTGAGCGAACCCTACGGGGTGATGGTCGCGCGCGAGGGGGAGTGGGCGGCCCGCGAGCGGTTGGACTTCGCCGAGCTCGAGGGCGTGGCCTGGCTCTGCAGCCGCAGCGATGACGAGGCCTCCGACCGGGTGCTGCGCCGCGTCTGCCGTGCTGCCGGCTACCCGGTGCGCGAACTGATGCGAACCGATGACCTCTACATGATCCACGGACTCGTCGAGGAGGGGCTCGGTTTCGCGCTCACCACCGCCGCCAGCGTCGATCCTGACTTCGACGTCGTACTGCGACCGACCGTGCAGGATCTCGGTGAACGACGGGTGGCGTTCATGCGCCGCGCAGGCGAGAACGCCGCTGTCGTCTCCTGGCTGGGTGAGGCGTTGCGCGGTGTCGCCGCTGAGAGAGCTCGGCGCGCTCGGCCGTCGAGGCGCGCCTGATCCTCGCCCTCGCAGTGATCAGACCTGCATCCCGAGCCCGCGCAGCGCCTCGTGGACCGCGCGCTGCGCCTCGGCGGTCGTGAGCTGACCCGTGAGCCATCGCCCGGAGAGACCCTCGACGAGCGCGGTCAGGATCAGCGCCGCGGGATCCGGATCGATCTCCGGCCGGGCCTCGAGGAGCAGTCCCCGCACCTCCCGCTGCCAATCGGCGGTGGATCGGGCGACCGCGGCTGCCCGATCCGTGTCGAACACGGCAGCGGCCCGCAGCTCGTTCCACGCCGTCGATCCCGCGCGCACCTGCGGATCGTCGCCGAATTCCGAGCAGAGCAGCGCGGCGAGCCGGTCGGTCGGCGGGCGCGATTCGTTGCCGGCCTCCCGGCTCGCGGCCTGCTCGGAGGCCGCCTCCGCACGCCGCGCCGCGCTCTCGTTGACGTGGTCGAGGGCCGCCTGCAGCAGCCCGTCGCGGTCGCCGAAGTGATACGCGAGCAGGCCGATCGAGACCCCTGCCTCGCGAGCCACGTCGCCCATGCGGAAACCGCGGAGGCCTCCGCGCGCGATCACGCGCTCGCATGCCTCGATGATGCGCTCACGGGTTTCCGCCGCCACGATCCCGCCCTTTCTCCGACTGATCGGCGCGGGCCACTTGACACCCGGCCGATCACAACTGAAACTATTTTCAGGATACGGCGATCGGCCGTTCGCGGCAATGGCCGCGCATCCGAAGAATCGAAAGAAGCGAGGGATCCATGGGCGACCGCACCGAGGCGTACGAAGAGGGGGCTGCGACTCCGGAGGCGTTCGAGCTGATCGAGGCCGGCATCGACGATGTGCTCGGCGCGCTGAGCCGCGGCGAGATCACGAGCACCTGGCTCACCGAGCGCTACCTGGCCCGCATCGAGGCCTACGACCGTGGCGAGAACGGCCTCAACGCGATCGTGGTGCCCAACCCGCGGGCGCTGGAGGAGGCCGCGGAATCCGACCGCCGCTGGGCAGCGGGGGAGCAGCGGCCGCTCGAGGGCGTGCCGTTCACGGTGAAGGACTCGTACATGGTCGAGGGCCTCACGGTGGCTTCCGGATCGCCGGCGTTCAAAGACCTCGTCGCGCAGTGGGACGCCTTCTCGGTCGCGAAGCTGCGCGAGGCAGGCGCGGTGCTGATCGGCAAGACGAACATGCCGCCGATGGCCGACGGAGGCATGCAGCGCGGCGTGTACGGCCGCGCTGAGAGCCCCTACAACCGCGACTATCTCGCCGCGGCGTACGCCTCGGGGTCGTCGAACGGCTCGGGCGTCTCGACCGCCGCCAACCTCGCCGTGTTCGGCATGGGCGAGGAAACCGTGTCGAGCGGGCGCAGCCCCGCCTCCAACAACGCCCTCTGCGCGTACACGCCCAGCTGGGGCGTGCTGTCGATCCGCGGCAACTGGCCCCTGTTCCCGGCGCGCGACGTGGTCGTGCCGCACACCCGTTCCATGCCAGACATGCTGCGACTCCTCGACGTGCTCGTGCAGGACGACGAGATCACGCGCGGCGACTTCTGGCGCAACCAGAGCGTCGTCGAGCTGCCGAAGCCGAGCGAGCACCGGCCGACCTCCTACCTCGAGGTCGCCGATCCCGGAGCCCTCGAGGGTAAGCGGTTCGCGGTTCCGCGGATGTACCTCGGTGAAGACCCGAACTTCCCGATCGCCGTGCGGCCCTCCGTGCTCGAGCTCTTCGCGCAGGCGAGGGCGCGCCTCGAATCGTTGGGGGCGGAGGTCGTGGTGACCGACTTCCCGCTCATCGAGCGGTACGAGGGCGATCGGCCGGGCCAGGAGAACGTCGGAGCGCTCGGCGTGCTGCCCGAGGGGTGGATGGACACCGAGTTCACCGACTTCCTCGCCTTCGGCTGGGACGACTTCCTGAAGGCCAACGGCGATCCCGCGATCCCCGAGCTCGCGGTGGTGGATCCGGATCAGATCTTCCCGCAGCCCCCCGGCACGCTGCCCGACCGCTACGAGGAGGTCGAGGATTACGAGAACCGCTACCGCGAGACCGTGGCCTACGCGAAGCGGGGGATCCCGGATCCGCGCGAGCGCCCCGACTTCGCGGACGGTCTGCGCGCACTCGTGAAGCTTCGCGAGGATCTCTTTGAATCATGGCTCGCCGAGAACGGCTTCGACGGGGTGGTGTTCCCCGCGAACGCCGACGTGGCCCGCGAGAACGCCGAGCGCGACATGGACGCGGCGGATCACGCCTGGTCGAACGGCGTGTTCTTCTCGAACGGCAACTACGCGCTGCGGCACCTCGGGATCCCGAGCGTCACGGTCGCGATGGGGATCATGAGCGACATCGGCATGCCCGTCGGCCTCACCTTCGCGGGCGCCGCCTACACCGACCCCGTGCTGCTCGGCTACGCCGCGGCGTTCGAGGGCGGCGGATCCGGCAGCCTGCGCCGTCCGCCGGCCTCGACGCCGGCTCTCCCCGAAGACCGCGAGCTGCCCGGATCCTGACCGAGGGGCGTCACGCGAGCTCGGCGACGATGGCCGGGAGCTCGTCCATCGACATGAAGACCGAAGCGCCGAGCTCGCTCAGCACGTCGGGCGGGACCAGCCCGCCGCCGTAGCCGAGTACGTGCATGCCCGCAGCCAGCGCTGCCGTGGCGCCCGTGGGGCTGTCTTCGACCGCGATGCACTGCTCCGGCGAGAGCCCGAGGAGCTCCGCGGCGCGGAGATACACGTCGGGCTCGGGCTTCCCGTGCTCGACGTCATCGACACTGACGACACGGTCGTCGAAGTACGGCAGCAGGGATGTGACGGTGAGCGACGCTCGGAGCGTGTCCCTCGAACTGTTCGAAGCGACGGCTTTGGGGAGGGGGATGCTCTGCAGCGCCGCCTCCACTCCGTCGACCGCCGTGAGACGCTCGCTCATGGCCTGGGCGTACAGGTGGGAGTAGGGTTCGCGCCAGTTGTCGGGGAGCGGTCCGAGCACGGAGCGGAGTGCTTTCTCGTAGTCCCGCCCGGATTTGCCGACGAAATGAGTGGTGATCTCCTCGACGGTGGCCTCCCAGCCGAGTTCGCGGAACACCTGCTGGTCGATGGTGACGAAGAGTCTCTCGCTGTCGACGAGCACTCCGTCGCAGTCGAACACGATGGCTTCGATGATGAGCTCCTTCCCTCTCAGGGGGAATCTACTACTTGACCATCCCGTGGCACGGGTCCGGGAGTTCGCCGCGCCTCCTCGAGCCGGTCAGCCTCCCTCGGGCAGATCGATGGGGCCCGTGACCGGCTCGAAGCGGTCGACGCTCGCCGCGAGCCTGCGCAACAGCACCGAGAGGCGGTCTCGCTCGGAGCGGGCGAGCCCGCCGAGCAGATGCTCTTCGGCGTCGCTCAGCCTGGTCATGGCGGCGTCGACGAGAGTGAGGCCGTGCGGGGTCATCTCGACGAGCACGCCCCGGCCGTCGTTGGGGTCGGTGAGGCGGCGCACGAGGCCGCGCTCGACCATGCGGTCGATGCGGTTCGTCATCGTGCCGCTCGAGACCATGGTCTGCTGCACGAGCACCTTGGGGCTCTGCGTGAACGGAGATCCGCTGCGTCGCAGCACCGAGAGCACGTCGAACTCCCAGGACGCGAGCCCGGAGCGCTCGAACGCGTGAGCTCGTGCGCGTTCGACGTGCTTGGCGATGCGCCACAGGCGCGAGAACACGGTCAGCGGTGCAAGGTCGAGATCGGGGCGCTCGCGCTCCCACGCGGCGATGATGCGATCGACCTCATCCTCTTGCTTCATCCCACCATTATCTCTGTTCGTGCCCGGAAAGGGGGTGAGCGGGCAGAACGGGTCGGCGTCGGCGTTGCAGCGCAGATCTGCCGTCCAGCACACTGAATAGCGCGTATCGATGTGCTGCACGGCAGATCTGTGCCGCAGGAGCCGTCCCCGGGGTGGATTGGGCGCGGGACCTTCGACGATCTGGCAGACTTGTATGGTGCCCTCGCGGCACGATCCGCCTTGGTGTAATGGCAGCACGACAGCCTTTGGAGCTGTGAGGTCTAGGTTCGAACCCTAGGGGCGGAGCGAGCACTCGCGGTGCGGAGCGCCGCGAGCTCGCTCCGAAAACGGCGCTCACCAGCGCCGAGAACTGAGGGAAGCGAAGCTTCTCCGTGTGTCGGGAGCGGACCACCCCGCCCCGCGTACGAAAGGACGAACCACTATGGCAGAACGCTCCCTAGCAGTTGTCATCCTCGCGGCGGGCCAGGGCACCCGCATGAAGTCGTCGCTGCCGAAGGTGCTTCACCGCATCGGGGGGCGCTCGCTCATCGCCCACGTGCTCGACACCGCGGCCGGTCTCTCTCCGCAGCGGGTGCTCGCGGTGGTGCGCCACGATCGGGATCGCGTGGCCGAGGCGATCCTCGATCATGCCCCCGACACCGTGATCGTGGACCAGGACGAGATCCCGGGCACCGGCCGGGCGGTCGAGCAGGCGCTCGCCGCGCTTCCCGACGATTTCGAGGGTTCGGTCGTGGTGCTGTCCGGGGATGTGCCGCTCATCGACACCGCGACGCTGGATCGCCTGGTGCAGGGTCACCTCGAGGGCGGTCGGGCGATGACCATGCTCTCGGCCATCTTCGACAATCCGACGGGTCTCGGCCGTGTGCTCCGTGATGCGAGCGGCTCGGTCACCGGCATCGTCGAGGAGAAGGACGCGAGCGAGGCGCAGCGCCGCATTACCGAGATCAACGGGGGCATCTACGTGTTCGCTCGGCGCGCGCTCGAGGCCGCGCTCGCGCAGATCGACACGAACAACGCCCAGGGCGAGAAGTACCTCACCGACGCGGCGGCCCGCATCCTGTCGAGCGGCGGGGGAGTGGAGGCGGTCGCCACCGATGATCCCTGGATCATCGCGGGCGTCAACGACCGCGCCCAGCTGTCGGAGGCCGGACGCGAGCTCAATCGCCGCATCGTGCGCGAGCACCAGCGGAACGGGGTCACCATTCAGGATCCGGCGACCACCTGGATCGATGCGGATGTCTCGATCGAGGCCGACGCAGAGATCCTGCCGGGCACCTTCCTGCACGGCGCCACGACGATCTCGGCGGGTGCGGTGATCGGCCCGGATACGACGCTGGTCGACTGCGAAGTGGGAGAGGGAGCGAGGATCCGGCGCAGCGAAGCCACCCTCGCCGTCTTCGGGCCGGAGGTGAGCGTCGGGCCGTTCTCGTACATCCGCCCCGGCACCGAACTCGGGACCGGCGGCAAGCTCGGCGCGTTCGTGGAGACGAAGAACGCGAAGATCGGCGAGGGCAGCAAGGTGCCGCATCTCAGCTATGTGGGAGATGCCGTGATCGGCGAGGACAGCAACGTGGGGGCGGGCACCATCTTCGCCAACTACGACGGTGTGCAGAAGCACCAGTCGGTCGTCGGCAACGGTGTGCGCATCGGCTCGAAGAACGTGCTCATCGCTCCGGTTACCATTGAGGATGGCACGTACACGGCCGCCGGCACGGTCGTGCGCAAGGATGTCCCCTCGGGATCGCTGGCGCTCAATGTAGCGCCGCAGCGCAACCTCGAGGGGTGGGTAGCCGAGCACCGGCCCGGCACGAGTACCGCCCGTGCGGCGGAACTCGCACAGGAAACGCAACGAGCAAAGGACAGCGGGAAATAGTACCCATGAGCAAGATCGAGATGGCGGGGCAGAAGAAGCTTGTCCTCATCACGGGCCGGGCGTATCCCGAGCTCGCCGAGCAGGTGGCCGCTGAGCTCGGCGCCGAACTCGTTCCGACCGACGCGCGCACCTTCGCCAACGGCGAGCTGTACGCCCGATTCGACGAGAGCGTTCGCGGCGCCGATGCGTTCGTGATCCAGTCGCACACCAACCCCATCAACGAGTGGCTCATGGAGCAGCTCATCATGGTCGACGCGCTCAAGCGCGCCTCGGCGAAGCGCATCACCGTGGTGGCGCCCTTCTACCCCTATTCCCGCCAGGACAAGAAGGGGCGCGGGCGCGAGCCCATCTCGGCGCGCCTCGTCGCCGACCTTTTCAAGGCCGCGGGGGCGGACCGCATCATGTCGGTGGATCTGCACGCTCCGCAGATCCAGGGCTTCTTCGACGGCCCCGTCGATCACCTCTTCGCGATGCCGGTGCTGCTCGATCACTTCAAGAAGACCATCGATCGTGATGATCTCACCGTCGTCTCGCCCGACATGGGGCGCGTGCGCGTCGCCGACGTGTGGAGCGACCGGCTCGACGCTCCGCTGGCGATCATCCACAAGCGCCGCGATCCGCTCGTGCCGAACCAGGTCTCGGTGCATGAGATCGTCGGCGAGGTGAAGGATCGCTGGTGCGTGGTGGTCGACGACATGATCGACACGGGCGGCACGATCGCGAAGGCTGCCGGGGCGCTGAAGGAGGCCGGTGCGCGCGGCGTCACGATTGCCTGCACGCACGCGATCTTCTCGGGCAAGGCGACCGAGCACCTCTCGCAGGACTTCATCGATCAGGTCGTCGTGACCGACACCCTGCCGGTGGGGCCCGAGAAGCAGTTCGACAAGCTCACCGTGCTGCCCATCGCTCCGCTGCTCGCGAAGGCGATCCACGAGGTCTTCGAGGACGGTTCGGTCACGAGCATGTTCGAGGGCGCGGCCTGATAGCAAAACGCGCCAGCGTTTTGCCAGGCCGCGGTGGCCCCACAGGGCCAGCCTACGGAGCGAAGCGCGGGGTGGCGGCCTGATAGATAGTCCGCAGGACCGGAAACGGGTGTGGCCCGGAAGCGAATGCTTCCGGGCCACACCCGTTTCTACGTGATCAGAGCGTCTCGTCGACCACGTCGATCATCTCGGTGCCGTAGGCGCCGGGCTCGGTGCCGTGTCCGATCTGCCGGTACACCTGGGGGTTGCGGGAGCGGAGCACGAGGCCCCACACCACGCCGATGATGCCCGCCGCGAAGATGAGGCCGGGCAGGATGAAGGTGGTCGCGTCGGGCTTCTCCTGATCGAGCATGAGCTGGAAGTTCGCGAGGATCATGATGAAGACCCAGAGCAGCGCGAGCCCCGAGATCACGGGCGCGATGACCGTGGTCCACAGGCTGAGATCGTGGCGATTCTTGCGGAAGAACCCGATGACTGCGGCCGCGATCACCGCCATGAGTAGCACGAGCGCCGCGGCTCCGGTGTTGGTGAGCCAGGTGAACATCGTGAGCACCGGGTAGAGGAAGGCCATGTCGCCGAGCATCGCCTCGGCGCCGCCGAATGCGTCGCCCGCGAGGGCGAAGCCGATCACCACGACGAGCGCGATGACGGTCTGCGCGACGGAGCCGGCCCAGGGGGCGCCGGCCTTGCTCGTGTGCCCGAACCAGGCGGGCAGCACGCCCTCGCGTCCCAGCGAGAAGAAGTATCGTGCGACCGCGTTGTGGAACGACTGGAGGGATGCGAAGAGGCTCGTGATGAAGAGCAGGGTCATGATGTCCGCGAAGATGACGCCCGTGTGCTCGCCCATGAAGATGAACATGAGGTCGGGGCCGAACTCCTGCGACTGGGCGACGATCTGCGACGGGCCGATGCCGACCGAGAACGCCCAGGCGCTGATGGCGTAGAAGACGCCGATGATCGCGACCGCCGCGTAGGTGGCGCGAGGCACCGTGCGCTTCGGATCCTTCGCCTCCTCGCCGTAGATCGCGGCGCCCTCGAAGCCCATGAACGCCGCGACGCCGAACACGAGGATGATGCCGAGCGACGGGCCGAAGAGCGCCGACGGGTCGAGCGTCGCGGCGGTGACGCCCTCGGGTGCGACGTTCAGCGAGACGATGTCGAAGACGATGACCACGAGGAACTCGAGGCCGACCAGCAGTCCGAGCACCTTGGCCGAGAGATCGACGCGGTTCACGCCGAGCACGCCGACCACGACGATGCAGAGCAGGATCCACAGCCACCACGGCGATGAGAACCCGAACTTGGCCTCGAGGAACATGGAGAGCTGGAACCCGAAGAGTCCGTAGATGCCCACCTGCATCGCGTTGTACGCGACGAGCGCGATGAGGGAGGCGCCGACCCCGACCGGGCGGCCGAGGCCACGGGAGATGTAGGCGTAGAACGCGCCGGCGTTGGTGATGAATCGGCCCATCGCCGTGTAGCCGACGGCGAAGACGGTCAGGATGATCGCGATGAGCAGGAAGCCGAGCGGCACACCGAGCGACTCGGTGACCGCGAACGACGTGGTGACGCCGCCGGCGACGACGGTGAGCGGCGCGGAGGCCGCGATGATCATGAAGGTGATGGCGGGAACGCCGAGCGTGCGGCGACTGAGACCCGGGTCGTGGACCTCTGCTGTCGGTGCTGGTGTGGTCATGCGGGTTTCCTCTCGGAATGGCTGCGTTGCCGGACGCGCCCGTGGGGCGCCGGAGGCATGTTCGTGATGAGTCTATGAACCGGTCGCTGGAGAGCGAAGCCCGGGGCTGTGCTCTGGGCGCACGGGGCTTGAGGATGAGCGCACGGCTATCCATATGGATAATTCCGCGATCGGGCGGCTGGACCGCTTGCTCGCCGGTGACCGTCGTGACTCGGGGCGCGGATCCCGAGCCGATCCTTGACTGAGAGCGACGGCGGGGCTCCGTGCGCGCCCCCGCCTCCCGCGGCCGTGTTAAGAAGTCAGCATGAACGACATCTCTCAGAACCGACTCGCGCGGAACAAGCTCGGCGTCTCGTCGATCGTTTTCCTCGTCCTCGCCGCGGTCGCGCCCGTCACGGTCGCGATCGTCGTGCTGCCGCTCGCGATCTCCTTCGGCAACGGCGGCGGCACGCCGGTCGCCGTGATCCTCGTGGCGATCGCCCTGCTGCTCTTCGCGGTGGGCTACGCCCAGATGACCAAGGAACTCACCAACGCCGGCGGGTTCTACGCGATCGCGGTGAAGGGACTCGGCAGGGCCGCCGGGCTCATCACTGGGCTCATCGCCACGATCGGGTACAACGTCTTCGTGGCGGGAGCCCTCGGTACCATCGGCTTCTTCACCGGGGCGGTGGCGCTGCCCATGATCTTCGGCGTGGAGCTGCACTGGTACCTCTGCGGGTTCGTGCTCTGCATCGTGGTCTTCCTGCTCGCCCGCTCGGGAATCCACGTCAGCGCCGTCGTGCTTGCGATCGCCCTGGTGCTCGAGATCCTGCTCATCCTCGTCTTCGGGTTCTCGGTGCTCTTCACGACCGGGTTCGACTTCCAGGCGTTCACCCTCGCCTTCAGCCCGGAGATCCTGGTCGGCGGATCGGTCTGGATCGCACTGCTGCTCGTCGCGACGGCGTTCATCGGATTCGAGGCCACCGCCCTGTTCGGCGAGGAGGCTCGCGAGCCCCGCAAGACGATTCCGCGGGCGACCTACGTCGCCATCATCCTCATCGGCGCGCTGCACGCCTTCGGAGCGTGGGCGATCGTGAGTGCGCTCGGGGTCTTCGACGCGCAGCAGGCGGGTCTCGACCACCTCGACGGCGGCGACCTCACCCTCGTGCTCATGGATCAGTACCTCGGACCGGTGATGGGGATCGTCGCGGTCGTGCTGCTCGTGGTCAGCCTTTTCGCCGCGCAGCTCGCCTTCCACAACTCGGCGGCGCGCTACCTGTACGCGCTGGGCCGCGCGGGCGTGCTGACGAGCTGGCTCGCGAAGACCAACGCGAAGGGGGCGCCGCAGCGCGGGCTCGCGGTGAACCTCGTCTTCGCCCTCGTGATCGCGGGCATCTTCGCGATCTTCGTCGAGACCGATCCCGACGGCAATCCGCTGCCCCCGGTCGCCACGCTCGTGCCGGTCGGCCTCGGTTTCGGCACGCTCTCGATCATGATCGTGCAGGCCATCGCCGCGCTCGCCGTGGTGGTGTACTTCCGACGTCAGCGGGATCCGCGGATCCTGAGCACGTTCGTCGCTCCGGGCCTCGGGTTCCTCGCGCTGTTGCTGTTCAGCATCATGGCGATCGTCAACTTCGATCTGGTCGCCGGCTCGAGTGCGGTGTACGTGCTCATGCTGCCGTGGGTGCTCGTGCTCGCGGTGATCGGCGGTCTGATCTACGCGCGCTACCTGAAGGCGCGGCGGCCCGAGACCTACGAGCGGCTGACCCAGGATCTCGAGAACTTCGACGAGCTGGAGGGATCGGAGGCGTAGCGCTCAGGCCTGTCTCTGCGGGCCGCGTTCGCCGCGAGCTGTGCTCAGTTCGCGGCGAACGCGGCCCGTACCTCGTCATGGGGCAGTGCGAAGCTCGCGTGTCCGTCTCGCCCCACGGTGTCCCGGGCGGCGACGAGTGCGTTGAGCACCGCCTCCTCGGTGGCCTCGACCACCGCGGCGTACAGGGGATCGATGCGCCCCCACGCCACGTGCGAGAGCTGTTCGACCACCGGACCGGTCTCCGACATGCGCGACGCGAGAGATCCCTCGTTCGCGGTCGAGAACGCGAGGAAGATGTCGCCCGAGAAGTGGCTGCCCGTCGTGCCCGTGCGGGCGAGACCGAGCGGCACGCGGCGGGCGAGGGCCTCGCACTGATCGGGGAGCAGCGGTGCGTCGGTCGCGACGATCACGATGACGCTGCCGGCCCCCGGCACCGCGCGAGAGCCGGGGAGCTCGCGGTCGAACCAGTCGCTCGTCTCCATGGGGTTGGGGGCCTGCGACTCGCGGCCGAGCGGCCGACCGGCGACCTTCAGCTCGCTTCGGGATCCGAAGTTCGCCTGCAGCAGCACGCCGACCGTGTACGACTCGTCGCCGATCCGCGCCTCGCGCGAGGCCGTGCCCGTGCCGCCCTTGAAGCCGTAGCAGTTCATGCCGGTGCCGCCGCCGACATTGCCCTCCGGGAGCGGCCCGCCGGAGGCCGCGTCGAGCGCTGCCTCTGCGTGCTCGGGGCGCACGATATCGGCGTTGATCGAGTTGAGGTAGCCGTCCCAGGTCTCGCCGACCACCGGCAGCATCCAGGCGGCGGCGACCGCGGGGTGGTGAAGGGCCATCCAGCGGTCGATGCCGCGGTGCACCGCGCCGACGGCGTGCGAGTTGGTGATCGCGATAGGGGCCTGCAGCTGCCCGGATTCCTCGATCCAGCTGCGCCCCGTGAGCTCGCCGTTGCCGTTGAGCACCGCGATTCCGGCGGCGCAGGGGACTCCGGCTCGATCGCGGCCGCGCGGCAGGATGGCCGTGACCCCGGTGCGGGCGACGGCGGGGGAGTCGCCGGTCAGCGTCACGAAGCCCGCTTCGACCCCCGGTACGTCGGTGATCGCGTTCAGCGGCCCCGGAGTGCCGTCGAATGGGATGCCGAGGTCCCGAGCGCGCGGCGCGGCCGGCGGTCTGTGGGTCGAGGAGATCGCCGGATCCGGGGTATTGAACATTGTTTAATCCTTCCTTCTGCTACTACACTACATTTCCAGGGCTTGAGACGCACTGATTCGATCAGTGTTCTACAATCCCGGGGTTCCGAAGACGAAGGGGTCGAAATGTCAGCAACATCCACCACGGTAACGGCGAAGGGCGGCGAGCTCGCCTCCGGAAGGCTGGGCACCTGGGACATCGTCTTCTTCGTGATCTCCGCCGCGGCTCCGCTCACGGTGATCGTCAGCGGGGCGATCACCTCCTTCCGCATGGGAGGCATCGGCGCTCCGGGCGCGATCCTCTTCTCGGGCGCCGTGCTCATCTGCTTCGCATTCGGCTTCACGGCGATGTCCCAGAGCGTGCGCAACGCCGGGGCGTTCTACGCGTACGTCTCGCGCGGTCTCGGTAAGCCGGCCGGCCTCGCAGTCTCCTCGGTGACCGTGTTCGCCTATGTCGCCCTCGTCATCTGCTTCTACGGCTTCATCGGCTTCTTCGCCGAGTTCACCTTCGCCGAGCTCTTCGGGCTCGAACTCCACTGGGGCGTCTATTCGATCGTCGCGGTGCTCGTCGTAGGCGTGCTCGGCTATAACAAGGTCGACGTGGGCGCGAAGGTTCTCGCGGTGCTGCTCACACTCGAGGTGGCGATCCTGCTCGTGCTCGCCGCCGCAGTGCTCATCGACGGCGGACCCGAGCCCGCGAGCCTCGCCTCCTTCGACCCGCAGAACGTGTTCTTCGCGCCCGGCGCGGGGGCGCTCTTCGTGATCGGGTTCGGCGCCTATCTCGGATTCGAGAGCACCGCGATCTACGCGGAGGAGGCGAAGCGGCCCGAGCGCACCGTGCCGCGCGCGACGATTATCGCGATCGCTTTCCTGGGCATCTTCTACGCCTTCACCTTCTGGATCCTCACCCTCGCATTCGGTGTCGACGGACTCATCGAGCTGGCACGCAGCGACGCCTTCGAGACGCTCGTCATCGAGGGCACGGGCGACTACGCCGGCGCCTGGGCCGCGTTCGTCATGAAGATCCTCATCGTCACGAGCTTCTTCGCCTGCGTGCTCGCCTTCCACAACGCGTGCACCCGATACCTCTTCTCGCTCGGTCGCGAGGGCCTCCTGCCCCGAGTCCTCGGCCGCTCCAGTGCGCGCAGCCAGTCGCCGGCGATCGCGAGCATCGCGCTCTCGGCAGTCTCGCTCCTCGCCGTGGTGATCGCGCTGCTGCTGCGAGCGGATCCGTTCCTCGGGCTCGCGATCTGGACCTACGCGACCGGTGTGCAGGGACTCGTCTTCGCCCAGGCGATCACCGCGGTCGCGGTGGTCTGGTACTTCGTGAGGGACCGCCGAGGTCACAGCGTCTGGCGCGTCATCATTGCGCCTGCGATCGGTGCGGTGGGCCTGCTGATCGGCTACTTCCTCATCGTCACCAACTTCGAGGTGGTCACGGGGCTCGAGGGGCCGATCAATCAGGTGCTGCTCCTGCCGACGCCGATCCTGTTCATCGGAGGCATCATCGTGGGGCTCGTGCTCAAGAAGCGCAGGCCCGCCTACTACGCGAGTCTCACCGAGTCGGTGAAGGTCGTGGCCGCCGAGTAGGGAGGGCCGTCTTGGCGGCTCTCGGACCCGTGCGCCGACCGCTAGGCTGAGACCATGAACGCGACCGCGCGCCGTCGGCACGAACGCCGCGAAGACATCATCCGGGCGTTCTGGAGGGTCGCCCGATCTCACCCCCGCAAGCCCGTGAACGTGCGCTCGGTCGCCGCGGAGGCGCAGATGAGCCCGGCGAACGTGCTGCACTACTTCTCCAGCCTCAACGAGCTGCAGATCACCGCGCTCGCGGGGGCGATGGAGCAGTTCAGCGAGCAGCGCCAGCGCATCATCGATCGACCGGAGAGCGCGACGGCGCGGATCTACGCGCTCATCGAAGCGGGGGTACCCGACGAGATCAGCGATGAACTGCGCTACGTCTACGAGAGCGTGCCGATCCTCGCCGAGCACCCCGAGTACCTGCCCGCGCACCGCGCCCTCACCGAGCGCCAGATCATGCTCTACCGCACCCTCATCGAGATCGGTGCGGGCACGGGGGAGTTCACCCTCGCCTCACCCCCGGGCATCATCGCCCGCAACCTCGTCGCGCTCGAGGACGCCTACGATCTGTACCCCCTCGTCGGCGACCGGACGCCGCGGGAGGAGTGCCGCGCGGCGGTGCGCAGTTACGCGGAGCTCGCACTCGGAATCCCACCGCGGTAGCGCCGGGCGGCGGGGGAACTCGGCACCGATGAACGACGAGGGGCTCGGACGCATCGCGCGCCCGAGCCCCTCGAAGAACCGTCCTACAGCGTCTCGCCGAGCTTGAAGCCCTTCACGTCGTCACCCTCGCGGGTGTACGAGAAGCCGTCGGCGCCGATGGTCACGGCCATCTCGCTGTCGTCGGTGCGCTTCACGACCGGCTGCGGGTTGCCGTCGAGATCGAGCACGAGCGAGCCGTCGGTGTACCACGAGGGCACGACCGGGTTGCCCCACCAGTCGCGGCGCTGGTTGTCGTGCACATCCCAGGTGACGACCGGGTTGTCGGGGTCGCCGGTGTAGTAGTCCTGGGTGTAGACCTCGACGCGGTGGCCGTCGGGATCGCGCAGGTACAGGTAGAACGCGTTCGAGACGCCGTGGCGGCCGGGGCCGCGCTCGATGCTGTCCGACTTGCGCAGCGAGCCGAGCTTGTCGCAGATCGCGAGGATGTTGTGCTTCTCGTGGGTCGCGAAGCACACGTGGTGCATGCGGGGGCCGTCGCCGCCGGTCATGGCGGTGTCGTGCACGGTGGGCTTGCGGCGCATCCACGCGGCGTAGACGGTGCCCTCGTTGTCCTGGATGTCCTCGGTCACGCGGAACCCGAGGTTCTGCATGTAGCCGACGGCGCGCGGCACATCGGGGGTGATCTGGTTGAAGTGGTCGAGACGCACGAGCTCGCCCGGGATGTGCAGGTCGTAGCGCCACGACATGCGCTCGGTGTGCTCGGTCTGGTAGAAGAACTCGTAGGGGAAGCCGAGCGGATCGATGACGCGCACCGAGTCTCCGATGCCCTTCACGAAGCCGTTCTCGTTGCGACGCACCTCGCAGCCCAGCTCGGTGAAGAACGCCACGGCCTTGTCGAGATCCTCGGGGGTGCGCACGCGGTACGAGAACGCGGCGACCGCGGCCACGGGGCCCTTGCGGAGCACGAGGTTGTGGTGGATGAACTCCTCCGTCGAGCGCAGGTAGATCGCCTCGTCGTCCTCGGTGGTCACGTAGAGGCCGAGCACGTCGACGTAGAACTCGCGCGAGGCGGCGAGGTCGGTGACGATGAGCTCCATGTACGCGCAGCGCAGGATGTCGGGCGCGGGGGAGGTCGCCGTCGGGATCGGGTTGTCGGAGACGATCGGGGCCTCCTTGGTGACCCAGAAGCCCGCGGACTGCTTATCTTCTTCGTTCAGTTTTGCCATGATGTTGCTTCCTTGCAGTGTGATGGGGAGTGGAGGCTGCCTCAGTTCCCGGCGCCGAAGCGGGGGAAGTGGGCGGTGCCCAGCGTGATGTGCACGGCCTGCTGATCGGTGTAGAAGTCGATCGAGCGGTAGCCGCCCTCGTGGCCGAGGCCCGACGCCTTCACGCCGCCGAAGGGGGTGCGCAGGTCGCGCAGGTTGTTCGAGTTGAGCCACACCATGCCGGCCTCGACGGCGTGCGCGAAGTTGTGCGCGCGCTTGAGGTCGGAGGTCCAGATGTAGGCCGCGAGGCCGTACTTGGTGTTGTTGGCGAGCTCGAGCGCCTCCTCCTCGGTGTCGAAGGGGGTGATCGCGACCACGGGGCCGAAGATCTCCTCCTGGAAGATGCGGGCGTCGGGGGCGACGTCGGCGAAGGCGGTCGGGGCGACGAAGTTGCCCTCGGGGAAGCCCTCGGGGCGCCCGCCGCCGGCGATGAGACGGCCCTCGCTCTTGCCGATCTCGACGTAGCTCATGACCTTCTCGTAGTGCTCGGGGTGCACGATCGCGCCCACCTCGGTCTTGGGATCCGAGGGGAGGCCCACCACGATGTTCTTGGTGCGCTCGGCGTAGCGCTCGACGAACTCGTCGTAGATGCCGCGCTGCACGAGGATGCGGCTGCCCGCGGTGCACCGCTCGCCGTTCAGGCTGAACACGCCGAAGACGGTGGCGTCGAGGGCGGTGTCGAGATCCGCGTCGTCGAAGATGACGGCGGGGCTCTTGCCGCCGAGCTCCATCGAGAGGCCCTTCAGGAACGGCGCCGAGTTGCCGAAGATGATCTGGCCGGTGCGGCTCTCGCCGGTGAAGGAGATGAGGGGCACGTCGGGGTGCTTCACGAGCGAGTCGCCGGCCGACTCGCCGAAGCCGCCGACCAGGTTGAAGACGCCGTCGGGCACGCCGGCCTCGCGGAAGATCTCGCCCCACAGCGAAGCCGAGAGCGGAGTGAACTCCGCGGGCTTCAGCACGACGGTGTTGCCGGTCGCGAGTGCCGGGCCGAGCTTCCACGACTCGAGCATGAAGGGCGTGTTCCACGGGGTGATGAGGCCCGCGACGCCGATCGGCTTGCGGTTGACGTAGTTGATCTGCACGCCGGGCACCTTGAAGGTGTCGTCGTGCTGCGCCACGATGAGGTCGGCGAAGAAGCGGAAGTTCTCGGCCGCGCGGCGCGCCTGGCCCTTGGCCTGGGTGATGGGCAGGCCCGAGTCGAAGCTCTCGAACTGCGCGAGCTGCTCGTCGCGCGACTCGACGATGTCGGCGACCTTGTGCAGGATGCGCGAGCGCTCGCGGGGGCGCATCTTCGGCCAGGGGCCCTCCTCGAACGCGCGCTTCGCTGCGGCGACCGCGAGGTCGATGTCGGCCTTCTGGCCCGATGCGGCCATGATGTAGGTCTCGTTGGTGACGGGGTTCAGAACCTCGAACTCCTCGCCTCCGACGGAGTCGACGTCCTTGCCGTCGATGAAGTGGCGGATCTTGTCGGGCAGCCCTGCGGGCTTCTCCTGGGTCATGTTTTTCGCCTCCGGGGTTGGATTTGCGGTGGTGGGTGGGATGGAAAGTGGGATCAGGCGGCAGGAATGCTCTGCCGCTCCGATGTGTGCTTGTGCTCGTCCGAGTGGGCGAGCACGGCCTCGAGGGTGGAGGTGCGGTGCGCTCGCGCCGCCATCTCGATGTCGAGCACATCCGCGCCGCTCTCGATGAGCTGCAGGATCCGCTCGTGCTCCTCGACGGACTCCTGCGCGCGTCCCGGCACGAAGCTGAAGGACGAATTGCGGAGCACCTTCATGCGGTTCCAGCCGCGGTGCACGAGGTCGAGGATGTGCGGGTTGGGGCAGGTCTCGAACAGCACGCTGTGGAACTCGAGGTTGAGCTCGGTGAAGCGCAGCGGATCGAACGCGCTGAGCGACTCCCGCATGGTCTGGTTGACGGCCCGCGCGCGGGTGATCTGGTCGGCGGTGATGAAGGGGGCCGCGAGACCGGTGGCCGCTCCCTCGACGAGGGCGAGGGTCTGCATGGTGTGCAGATACTCGGTTTCCTTGACGAGGGAGACCTGCGCGCCGACGTTGCGCTCGAAGGTGACGAGCTGTTCCGCTTCGAGGCGGCGGATCGCCTCGCGCACGGGCACGACCGACATGCCGAGCTCGCTCGCGATGGTCGCGAGCACGAGACGGTATCCGGGCACGTACTGACCGCTGTCGATCCTGCTGCGGATCAGGCGGTACGCGCGCTCGGACTTGGACTCGGCGGCCATGGTTACGCCTGCGCTTCCTTCTCGGCGCGCTCGGCCTCGTAGCGGGCCTTCCACTCGGCGTTCATCGGGAACAGGCCGTCGACGGGGGCGCCCTTCGCCACCTGCTCCGCGACCCACGCGTCGGCCGCCTCCTGCGCGGCCGCCTCGCGGGCGACCTCTTCGAGCAGGAACGGCGGGATCACGATGACACCGTCGCGGTCACCCATGATGATGTCGCCCGGCTGCACGGCCGCGCCGCCGCAGGCGACGGTCACGTCGGTCTCCCAGGGCACGTGGCGTCGGCCGAGGACGCTCGGGTGCGCGCCCTGCGAGAACACGGGGATGTCGAACTCCTGCACGGCCGCGAAGTCGCGTACGCCGCCGTCGGTGACGATGCCGGCCGCGCCGCGGACCTGCGCGCGCAGCGCGAGCACGTCGCCCACGGTGCCGGTGGAGGGGATGCCGCGGGCCTCGACCACGAGCACCTCGCCCTCGTTCACGGTGTCGAAGGCGCGCTTCTGCGCGTTGAACCCGCCGCCGTACTGCTTGAACAGGTCGGGTCGGAACGGGATGAAGCGCAGCGTCTTCGCGGTGCCGAGGATCGTGTCTCCCTCGTGGTTCGGGTGCACGCCGTCGATGAAGATGTCGACGTAGCCGCGCTTGCGCAGGGCCGCCGACACGGTCGCGACGGCGACTCCGTCGAGGAGTTCGCGGATCTCGGCGGTGAGCGGACCGGCTGCCGGGCCGGATTCTTCGGCCGCGGCGGGCGCGTCGAGCGGGGTGGCGCGACCGGCCGCCACGGCGGCTGCGTGCTCCGCCTCGCTGCCCCAGGCCTCGATGCGCTGCTTGTCGTCCACGGCGGGCTTGTTGCCGAAGTCGCCGAAGGCGTGCTCGCCCTGGGTGACGGTCGTGACGAGACGACCGGTGGTGGGAGCGCCGGGCGCGTTCGGCGCGTCGACCTCGACCTCGACCACGTCTCCGGGGATCACGACCGAGGAGCCGGCCGGGGTGCCGGTGAGGATCACATCGCCGGTCTCGAGGGTCATGTGCTGCGACAGGTCGGCGACGAGCTGCCCGAAGGGGAACTTCAGCGTGTCGCTCGTGTCGATCTGCACCAGCTCGCCGTTCACCCAGGTGCGCACGCGCCACTGATCCTGCCCGATCCCCTCGGTGGAGATCGCGGCCGGGCCGAGCGGGGTGTAGCCGTCGCCGCCCTTGTTGCGCACGTTCGAACCCTTGTCGGCCGCGCGCAGATCGTAGAGGCCGAAGTCATTGGCAGCGGTCACCTGCGCGACGTGCTTCCAGCCGTCCTCGGGGGAGACCCAGCGGGCGGGCTCGCCGATCACGAGCGCGACCTCGCCCTCGAACGCGAGCAGCTCGGTGCCGGCGGGGCGCTCGATCGTGCTGCCCGTGGGGGCCAGCGATGACGCCGGCTTGAAGAAGTAGGACGGGAACTCGGGGGTGCGGCCTCGCTGCGCGATCCGCGACGGATAGTTGAGGTGGACGGCAATGATCTTGCCGGGGGTCTCGATGCCCAGCTGCTCGATTCCGTGTGTCATGGCTACCTCGCTCATCTGGCTCACGCCGGGGCGTGCGCTCGTTGTATTTCTTATCGTATACGATCTGGGTGGGTTTGGGAAGGGGAGGATCGATCCCCGTTTCCGAGCATCTTCGATCCCCGTTTCCGAGAATGCGGAGTCCCGAATTGCTGCTTCCTCATCTCTGGAACCAGCAATTCGGGACTCCTCGTTTCTGGGAGGGGAGGGGAGAGGGAACTGGGGCGGCGCGGCGCCTCAGTAGCTTGCGCGCTCAGTGCCCGTGCCGCCGGTGAAGCGCTCGACGAGGGCCTCGGTCTGGCGGGCGAGGATCGCGACGTCGGCTCCGACGGCCACGAAGGAGGCGCCGGCTTCGATGTAGCGGTCCGCGTCGGCGGCGACGAAGGCGTTGACGCCGACGGGCTTGCCCGCGGCGACACCCGCTTTGATCGCCCGCAGCACGGATTCGACCACGTCGGGGTGGTTCTGCTGCCCGAGCAGCCCCATCGAGGCGGCGAGGTCGGAGGGGCCGACGAAGATCGCGTCGATTCCGTCGACCGCCACGATCCGCTCGACATCCGCGACCGCGGCCGCCGACTCGATCTGCACGGTGAGGCTGATCGTCTCGGAGGCGCGGCCGAGGTAACCCTCCACGCGGTTCCAACGGGCGGATCGGGCGAGGGCGGATCCCACCCCGCGCACCCCGCCTGCCGCTGAGCCGTCGGGGTAGCGCACCGCGCGCACGATCTCGGCGGCCTGCTCGGCGGAGTCGACCATCGGGATCAGCAGGTTCTGCGCGCCGAGGTCGAGGAACTGCTTGATCGTGACGGTGTCGCCGTAGGGCGGGCGCACGAGCGGGGCGACGGGATAGGCCGACATCGCGTAGAGCTGCGCGAGCACCGATTCGAGGCCGTTGGGGGAGTGCTCGGCGTCGAGCAGCACCCAGTCGCAGCCGCTGCCGGCCACGATCTCGGCGGTGATCGGGCTGCCGGCGCAGGCCCAGAGCCCGATGAGCGGGCGATCGGCCTCTTCCAGTCGGTCGCGGAGGGTTGCCGGGAGGGTCAGATGAAGCGGCATGTCACCGACCCCAGCTCGTGGTAGTCAGCGTGCACGGTGTCGCCGCGCTCGACCCACATCGGCTTCGTGAACGAGCCCGCGAGGATGATCTCGCCGGCCTCGAGCGACTGACCGTGTTGCGCGAGCTTGTTCGCGAGCCAGGCGACGCCCAGGGCGGGGTGCCCGAGCACGGCGCCGGCCACGCCCGAGTCCTCGATGGTCTCGTTGCGGTAGAGCAGCGCCTTCGCCCAGGTGAGATCGAGCTCGTCGACCTTCACGGGGCGTCCGCCCACCACCATCGCCCCCATCGCGGCGTTGTCGCTGATCGTGTCGACGATCGTGCGCCCCTCGAGCTCGAGGTGCGAGTTGAGCACCTCGAGGGCGGGGACGACATAGGCGGTGGCGTCGAGCACGTCGAAGATCGTGGTGCCGGGGCCCGAGAGCGGCTTCGAGAGTACGAATGCGAGCTCGACCTCGATGCGCACGTTCGAGTAGCGGTCGAACTCGAGCACCGCCCCCGACTCGTAGACCATGTCGTCGTGGATCACGCCGTAGTCGGGCTCGGTGATGCCGGTCGCGACCTGCATCACCTTGGAGGTGAGGCCGATCTTGTGACCCACGAGGCGGGCGCCCGCCTCGATGCGGCGATCGGACCAGACCTTCTGGATCGCGTACGAATCCTCGATCACCATGCCGGGGTAGCGGGCGGTGAGCTTGGGCAGGATCGCGCGATCCTTGTCCGCCTGCACCAGTTCGTCTGCGATGGATTCGATCTGTGACTGCTCGAGCACTGGGCCTCCTGGTTCGTTCGGTGCGCGACGGTGCGCCGTGCGGCTCCGCCTCGCCTTGCGAAGATCGTATACGATCCCCTGCGCACCGCGCCACTGTTTCGGGGTGAATCATCCGTGGCGAATTCGTAACATTCTCGGCATCGAATCCGACTTGTTTTTATTGTCAACGTGCGTAGAATGAAACCCGACGGCACGCCGGAGTGACGTCCATCGCATCTGTTGGGACACCGTTCCCGGGCTGCGCGGTGGAGTAGCAACGGCGCCTCACCCCTCACGCATATCTCCGAAGACCGAGAGAAGTAGACATGATGAAGAAAACCCTCGCGGGCCTCGCTGCCGTAGCCGCAGTGTCGCTCGCGCTGACCTCCTGCTCGGCCGGCGGCTCCGGCGAAGGAAGCGGGGGCGGCGATGAAGCCGCTGCCGTCGTGCCGCTCAACATCGGCAACTTCCTCGATGTGACCTCGTGGGATCCCGCGCTCGCCGACATCGGCTTCGACGGCCCGTATCTCTCCGCGGTCTATGATCCGCTCGTCGTGGACAACGGCAAGGGCGAGCCCGAGCCTGCACTCGCGACGAAGTGGGAGGTTTCCGACGACTTCAAGACCATCACCATGGATCTCCGCACCGACGCCGTGTTCTCGAACGGCGAGGAGTTCAATGCCGACGCCGCGGTCAAGAGCCTCGAGTACCTCAAGGAGGGCGTGCGCTCGCAGGAGGCCTACACGAAGGTCGAGAGTTTCGAGGCCGTCGACGAGGACACCATCGCGATCCACCTCACCCAGCGCGACGATACGATCCTCTACTTCATGGGTCTCGGTCGCAGCTACATGATGGCGCCCTCCGCCATCGACGACGGCAGCCTCGCGACGGCGCCCGTCGGGTCTGGGCCCTACACGCTCTCCGACGCGAGCGTCGCCGGCTCCGAGTACCACTTCGACAAGGTCGCCGACCACTGGGCCGCCGACGACTTCCCGTTCGATCCGCTCGTGATCTCGCCGCTCAGCGATCCGACCGCCATGCTCAACGGCATGGAGGGCGGCCAGTTCAACGTCATCTACGGCGACCGCACCGCGATCGATCTCGCGAAGGATCACGGCTGGAACGTGAGCTCGGGCGTCGCCACCTGGGTCGGCCTCCAGTTCACCGACCGCGCCGGCTCGACCGAGATGGGCAAGCCGCTCGGCGACGTGCGCGTGCGCCAGGCGCTCAACTACGCCTTCAACGGACCCGAGATGCTCGACGCCCTGGCGCAGGGCGAGGGGGCCGCCACCAACCAGGTCTTCCCCGACGGCACCGCGGGCAACGTGCCCGACCTCAACGGGCTCTACGAGTACGACCTCGACAAGGCCAAGGAGCTGCTCGCCGACGCGGGCTACGCCGACGGCTTCGAGGTGAAGATGCCCATGGCGCCTCCGTTCCAGCCCTACCAGGCCTCGGTGGAGCAGGTGTTCGGCGAGCTCGGCATCAAGGTGACGTGGGACGAGTACCAGTTCATGGACTACATGGGCAACGCGCCCACCTACCCCATGTTCATCGGCGTGATCTCGATGGACGGCAACGCGGTCGCCACGGTCGAGCGTCAGATCGTCAACCCGCAGTGGTACAACCCGAACACCGGCATGGATGACTTCCCCGAGATCAAGGCCCAGGCCGACAAGGTGTTCGCGGCCGAGCCCGGCGATGCTCAGACCGCAGAGATCGAGAAGCTGAACGAGATGGTCACCGAGGAGGCCTTCTACTCGGTCTGGTACCAGGCGAACAACGCCTACATCTCGACGTCGGAGTTCACCGTCACGCCGGTCATCGGCATGATGTTCCCGACCCTCCGCCACATCAACCTCGAGGGCTGACGGCGATCGGGGAGGGCGCGCACCGCGCGCCCTCCCCGATCCCCCGTTCCCGAGTACCCACGACCCAGGAGATCCGATGCTCTCATTCACGCTCAAGAGGCTGCTCTCGGGGGTGATCCTGCTGCTCGCGGTCGCGACAGGCACCTTCTTCCTCGCGCACGCCGCCATCCCCGATCCCACGCTCGGCCTGCTCGGCAGTGCCGCTACACCCGAGGCGCAGGCGGCGCTCGCGCAGAAGATCGGCACGGACCGACCGCTGCTCGTGCAGTTCGGCGACTGGGTCGGCGGCATGCTGCGGGGCGACTTCGGGGAGTCCTGGAAGAACTTCCAGCCCATCGGCAAGCAGATCGCGCTCAAGCTGCCCGTGACGCTGTCGGTCGTGAGCGTCTCGATCCTGCTCTCCGCGATCCTGGGCGGCGTGCTCGGCGTCATCGCCGGCCTGCGCCCCAACACCTGGATCGACCGCGCCGTGAAGGCCGGATCGGTGATCCTCTTCGCCCTCCCCGGCTTCTGGGTCGCGCTCGTGCTGGTGATGATCTTCGCGGTGCAGCTCAAGTGGTTCCCCGCCGTCGGCTACACCCAGCCCTCGCAGTCCGTGGGCGGCTGGGCGCTGTCGATCACGCTGCCGGCGGTCGCGCTCGCCCTCGGGGCGATCGTGATGATCGCCGAGCAGCTGCGCAACGCCATCATGCAGGCGGACCGGCAGGACTACGTGCGCACGCTGCGCAGCCGGGGCCTGCCGCAGTGGCGCGTCGTCATCCACCTGCTGCGCAATGCGGCGCCCGCGTCGCTCACGATCCTCGCACTCATGTTCGTCGGCCTGCTCTCGGGCGCCATCGTCGTCGAACAGATCTTCGCCCTGCCCGGCATCGGAGCCATGACCCAGGGCGCCTCTCAGAACGGCGACATCCCGATGCTGCTCGGGATCACGGTGATCACCGTGGTCTTCGTCGTCATCGTCAACTTCCTGCTCGACGTCCTGCTCGGCTGGATCAACCCGAAGGCCCGTGTGAAATGACCGCACCGATCACCGACACCGTCGCCGACTCGGTCGACTCGCGCGGCGGCAACCGCGGTACGACCCTCGTCCGCTTCCTGCGCCGCCCGGCCGGCGCCGTCACCACCGCGATCCTGCTGCTCATCGTGCTCGTCGCGGTGCTCGCGCCGTGGCTCTCGCCCTACGACCCCAACGCCGTCGACCTCGGTCTCGCGCGCTCTCTGCCGAGCGCGGAGCACCCGCTCGGCGTCGACACGACGGGTCGCGACGTGCTCAGCCGCATCATCTGGGGCACCCAGATCACGCTGTGGGGAGCGCTCGTCGCGATCCTCTCCTCGCTCGTGCTCGGCGTGCCGTCGGGGCTCGCGGCCGGGTACTACGGCGGCGCGGTCGACCGCATCGGCACCTGGATCAGCGACGGGCTCCAGGCGATCCCCGGCATGATCATCCTGCTGATCGTGGCGACCGCCTTCCGCAACGACTTCACCGTGCTCATGATCACGGTCGGCGTGTTCATGGCGCCCGGCTACTTCCGCCTCACCCGCTCCACCGTCATGGCGGTGCGCGGCGAGGCCTACGTCGACGCGGCCAAGGTCGCCGGCCTCTCCGACCTGCGCATCATGGGACGCCACGTGATCCGCGCGGTCGTCGCGCCCATCGTGATCCAGTCCGCCCTCACCGCGGGCATGGCGATGGGCATGCAGGCCGGCCTGCAGTTCCTCGGCATCGGCGGCGGCACGACCCCGGGGTGGGGTGCCGCGATGAACGAGGGCTTCCGCGTGATGCGCACCGATCCGCTCCTCCTGCTCTGGCCCTCGCTCGCACTCGGCATCACGATCGCCGTGCTCGCGATCATGGGATCCACCCTCGCCGACGTGATCAGCGTCAAGACCCCCACCCTGTCACGGCGCGAGCGCAAGCGCATCGCCCGCCTCAACGCCGAGAAGAAGCCGCTCGGCGCCACCACCACGACCACCGGATCGATCTCGGTCGCCGCGGTCGACTCGGCCGTGCGGCTCGAGAACCTGCGCGTCAACTACGAGACCCCCGACGGCGAGGTCGAGGTCGTGCACGGCATCACGCTCGACGTGGCGCCCGGAGAGGTGCTCGGCATCGTCGGCGAGTCTGGCTCGGGCAAATCGCAGACCGTGTTCTCGATGCTCGACCTGCTGCCCAAGTCGGGTTACTACACCGCCGACGCCATCTGGATCGGCGGCGAAGACGTGACGACGCTGTCGAAGCGAGATCGGGCGCAGCTGCTCGGCCACGAGATCGGGTACATCCCGCAGGAGCCGATGTCGAACCTCGACCCCTCGTACACGATCGCGTTCCAACTGACCGAGCCCCTGCGCGCGGTGCACGGCATGAGCAAGGCCGAAGCGCGGGAGCGGGCGCTCGCCATGCTCGACCGCGTGGGCATCGTCGACCCCGAGCGCGTGATGCGGTCGTATCCGCACGAGCTCTCGGGCGGCATGGCCCAGCGCGTGCTCATCGCGGGGGCCATCGCGGGCAAGCCCTCGGTGCTCGTCGCCGACGAGCCGACGACCGCGCTCGACGTGACGGTGCAGGCGGAGGTGCTCGAGCTGCTGCGCGAACTGCAGCAGGAGTACGACATGGCCCTCGTGATCGTCACCCATAACTTCGGCGTCGTCGCCGACCTCTGCGACCGCGTCGTCGTGATGAGGTCGGGATCCATCGTCGAGATCGACGACGTCGGCCCCATCTTCGAGAATCCCGAGAGCGACTACACCCGAGAGCTCATCGCGGCCTCGCTCGACGGCGCGGAGAGCCGAGCGGAGCTCGACACAGCGAAGGAGAAGCAGGCATGAGCGCGAACGAAACGAGCGCGGCCGGCGCGCCTGCGGCAGAACCGCTGCTGCGCGCCGAGAACGTCGTCGTCGAGTACGGGTCGCGGCGCAAGCCCAACCGGGTGCTGCACGAGGTCTCCCTCGAGATCGGCGCCGGGGAGTGCGTGGGCCTGGTCGGGGAGTCGGGATCGGGCAAGTCGACACTGGGGAAGGCGATCCTCGGCCTCGTGCCCGTCGCCGGGGGCCGCATCACCTTCGACGGACGCGACATCACCCACCTCAAGGGTCGCGAGCGACGCGAGCTCGCCTCGGACATCCAGGTCGTCTTCCAGGATCCCTACGGATCGCTGAACCCCATGATGACGATCGGGGAGATCCTCTCCGAACCCCTCTCCACCGCGGGCACCCCGCGTTCCGAGGCGCGAACCATCGTGGGCGAGATGCTCGAGCGCGTCAACCTGCCCGCGAGTGTGATCGACCGCTACCCGAGCGAGTTCTCGGGCGGTCAGCGGCAGCGCATCGCGATCGCCCGCGCGCTGGTGCGCAAACCGCGCCTCATCATCTGCGACGAACCGGTGAGCGCACTCGACCTCACGACCCAGGCGACCGTGCTCGATCTGCTCATCGAACTGCAGCGCGACATCGGCGTCTCGTACCTCTTCGTCTCGCACGACCTGGGCGTGGTGCGGCGCATCTGCCACCGCGTCGCCGTGATGTACCGCGGCAATCTGGTCGAGATCGGGGAGGGGGAGCAGGTGACGCGGGATCCGCAGCACCCCTACAGCCGGCGCCTGCTCGCGGCCTCCCCGGTCGCGGATCCGGCGCGGCAGGCGGAGCGCCGGGCGGAGTGGCTCGCGCTGCGCGAGTCTCCGACGGCGTAGGTGCGATCTGCGCTCATCCCGGCCCGAGAACGCGGAGTGCCGAATTGCGGTTTCGACCCGGCCCGAGGCCGCAATTCGGGACTCCGCGTCTGCGGGTGCGCGAGTGAGTGCGAGCTCGACCGGCGCGGCCCGCCCGGTGTAGCCTCGATCGGAAGCCCGTCGCCGTGGGCGAACGCCCATGCGACCGTTATGACGTACAGCACGAGGAGAACCGCTTTGACCGGAACCGGCCCGACATCTGCATCCGACGCACGGCTGCTGCGCTTCGACGTCAGCGACCGCACTCCGATCGAGGGTGCGCGCGAACTCGCCGAAGAGCTGGAGCGGGCGGCGGAGGACGGCCGTTTCGCCGCGGTGATCGAGCTGCCCTCGGTCGTGAGCAAACTGCGGCTGCTGGGCAGCGCCGCAGAGCTCGTGCGCATCGCGAAGCGGATGAAGCCGCTGCTGCAGCAGAACTGCCTCGGGCTGGCCGTGGTGCTGTCGGCGGAATCGCAGGCCGCGAATGCCAAGGCGATCCGCAAGGGCATGAGGTTCTGGGGCGGCCCCTCCCGCGTCACCGACGACCCCGCGAAGGCGGTGCGCTGGGCGGAGTCGTGGATCGCGGAGGGCGGACTCACAGCCGGGAGTTGAGCCCGTCGGCGCGGCGTCGAAGAATCCGCGGTAAGCTTGTATGATGACCAATTCTGAAAACGTCGACGCAGGCGAGCCCATCGAGACCGCCACCGACGTCGCCTCCACCGAGGCTGCTGTGCCGGCTGAGACCCAGCCCGAAGTTCCCGCGGAGGCCGATACCCCGGCCAGCCCCGCTCCCGAGACCGATTCCACCGCCGAGGCTTCCGCCGATTCCGCGCCCGAGGCTTCCACCGATTCCGCCGAGCAGACCGAGGCCGCGGACTCGCCCGCCGAGAAGCCCGCCGAGGCGTCCTCGAAGCAGGCCGAAGCTGCCGCCGAGAAGCCCCGCACCACCTTCGCCGACCTCGGGCTCCAGCCCGACGTGCTGCGCGCCATCACCGATGTCGGCTACGAGAACCCCTCGGCCATCCAGGCCGCGACGATCCCGGTGCTGCTCAGCGGCCGCGACGTGGTCGGCCTCGCGCAGACCGGTACCGGCAAGACGGCCGCGTTCGCGCTGCCGATCCTCTCCCGCATCCAGCCGGGCCTCGGCGTGCCGCAGGCCATCGTGCTCGCACCCACCCGAGAACTCGCGCTGCAGGTCTGCGAGGCCTTCGAATCGTACGCCTCGCACCTGCCCGAGGTGCGCCTGCTGCCCGTCTACGGCGGCCAGGCCTACGGCCAGCAGCTGAGCGCGCTGCGCCGCGGCGTCGATATCGTCGTCGGCACGCCGGGGCGCGTGATGGATCACCTGAACCGCGGTTCGCTCGACCTCTCGCAGATCAAGTACCTCGTGCTCGACGAGGCCGACGAGATGCTGAAGATGGGCTTCGCCGAGGACGTCGAGACGATCCTCGCCGACACCCCCGCCGAGAAGCAGGTCGCGCTGTTCTCCGCGACGATGCCCGCGCAGATCCGGCGCATCTCGCAGCAGCACCTCAACGACCCGCAGGAGATCAAGATCGCGGGCAAGACGCAGACGAGCTCGAGCATCACGCAGCGCTACACCGTGGTCTCGTACACCCAGAAGCTCGACGCGCTCACGCGCATTCTCGAGGTCGAGGAGTTCGACGGGCTCATCGTCTTCACCCGCACGCGCGGCGACTCCGAGCAGGTGGCCGAGAAGCTGCGCGCCCGCGGCTACTCGGCGGCGGCCATCAACGGCGACATCCAGCAGGCGCAGCGCGAGCGCACCGTGCAGGCGCTCAAGGATGGCAAGCTCGACATCCTCGTCGCGACCGATGTCGCCGCGCGCGGCCTCGACGTCGAGCGCATCAGCCATGTCATCAACTACGATCTGCCGATCGACACCGAGAGCTACGTGCACCGCATCGGTCGCACCGGCCGTGCCGGCCGCAGCGGTGACGCGATCAGCTTCGTCACCCCGCGCGAGCAGCGCCTGCTCAAGGCGATCGAGAAGGCCACCAAGCAGCCGCTCACCCAGATGCCGCTGCCGCGCGTCGAGGAGGTCAACGCCACCCGCCTGTCGCGCTTCGACGACGCCATCACGGCGGCGCTCGACGAGACCAAGCGCATCGAGGCCTTCCGTGACATCATCGACCACTACGTGCGGCACCACGACGTTCCCGAGGCCGACGTGGCCGCGGCGCTCGCCGTCGTCGCCCAGGGCGACACCCCGCTGCTGCTCACCGAGGCCGATGACCGCAAGTTCGAGCGCGATCGCGCTCAGGCCGCGCGCTTCCTCGAGGACGGCTCGCGGGGACGCGACCGGAACGATCGCGGCGACCGGGGCGACCGTCGGGAGCGCGAGGATCGCGGCCCGCGTGCGCGCCGCGATGACCTCGCGATGTACCGCCTCGAGATCGGGCATCGCCAGAAGGTGAAGCCCGGCCAGATCGTGGGCGCGCTCGCGAACGAGGGCGGGCTGTCGCGCGACGACTTCGGGCGCATCCAGATCCGCGACGAGTTCACCCTCGTCGAGCTGCCCAAGCAGCTGCCCGCCGACTCGCTCGACAAGCTGGCGCAGACCCGCATCAGCGGCAAGCTCATCGACATGTCGCTCGACAAGGGCGGCTCGAGCGGTCGCGACCGGGGCGATCGCGGTGATCGCGGCGATCGTTACGACCGCGGGGGTCGCAATGATCGGTACGACCGCGGGGATCGCGGAGACCGTTCGGGCGGATACCAGCGCCGCGACCGCGACGATCGAGGCGGCTACGATCGCAACCGAGGCGGCTATGATCGCGGCTCGCGCGACGATCGCGGTGGTTACGACCGGGGCGGCTACGACCGCAGCCGCAACGATCGTGGCGATCGCGGGTACGATCGTGGCGATCGCGGGTACGATCGTGGCGATCGCGGCAACCGCGGTTGGGACCGCGGCGACGACCGCCGGGGCGGGGGAGACCGCTGGGATCGCAACGACCGCCGTGACGGCGGTCAGCGCGATGGCGGTCAGCGCGACCGCGGCGGCAACCGCGCCGACGGTAAGCGCAAGCCTCGCTGGTAGACGCGGGTCTTACTGACTGCACGCTCGGGGCCGGACGCATCGCGTCCGGCCCCGAGCGTTTCTACGGGCGTTCGGGCGGACCCCGGCTTAGTCAGCGGGCTTTCGGCCCCGGCCTCGGCCCCCGTGCGCTTCATGTACGCCGAAAGGCGGATTTTGCACGCTGAACCCCGAGATTCCGTGCAAAACCCGCCCTCGGTTGGGTAAGCCAGGGGCAGGGGAGACCAGAGGGGCTGGAGGCGGAGCGTGCTGCCGGAGCGCAGCGGATGCGCGCGGCCCCGCGGCGCAACCCCGGCCCCGCGCCAGCCCTCGAACGCCCGCCAGCCCCCGGACCCGCGCCGGCCCACCCTACGAGAGCGCCGGCGAATCCCAGAGCCGCAGCCTCGTGCCGATGCCGCGCTCGATCGCGTTGCGGTAGACCTTGGTCGCCCACGCGACATCCTGCACCGGAATGCCGCCCGTGCCGAACACGAATACCTCGTCGTCGTGCTCGCGTCCCCGGGTGAGGCCGGGGATGATCTCGCCGAGGTCCTCGAACCGCTCGGCCGGCAGGCTCCCGGCACGCACGCGCTCGACGAGGTGCACGCCCCAGAGCCCCACCGTCTCGTATGCGGGAGCGGGCACCTCGTCGGCCCACACCTCGTAGATGCGCCGGGCGTCGACGACGTGCCGAGCCCGCTCGACCAGTGCCTCGTCGAGGGCGAGGTGCGCGGGGCAGAAGATGAACGCGCCGGGCTTCACCCACTCGTTGACGACGAAGGGATAGTGCTCGGACCCCGAGGGGCTGGGCACCGCGATGCTGACGATATCGGAGCCCCTTACCGCGGCCTCCATGCTGTCGACCGCCACCACCGAGGCGACCGCGGGGAACTGCTCTCGCGTCCAGCGGATGAACCCGTCGACGTCGGCCTGCACGATGCCGTAGACCTTCACCTCGTCGATGCCGGGCCGCACCGCCATGAAGGCCTCGAACGAGGCGCGGTTGATCGGTCCCGGTCCGACGACGCCCACCGTGCGGGTGTCCTCGCGTGCGAGGTATCGCGCCCCCACTCCGGGGATCGCGCCGGTGCGGTAGGCGCTCAGCAGGTTCGCCGACATGATCGCGAGCGGCGCCCCGGTGTCGGTGTCGTTGAGGGTGTACATGAGGATCGAGCGGGGCAGACCCCTCTGGCGGTTCTCGACGTTCGATCCGTACCACTTGCACCCCGTCGCGCGGTAGTCGCCCCCGAGATAGGCGGGCATCGCCATGAAGCGGCGGTCGGGGCCGTCGGCGGGCATGCCCGGGAACTCCGGATCGGCCGGGAACGACAGCATCGCTCCGTGCGAGAGGCTGTCGGCGCCGGCCAAGCGGTAGTCGCCCCGGGCGAACAGCTCGAGCACGTCGGTCATGGTGTCGACGCACGCGGCCATGTCGGTCACGCCGGCGGCGATCATGGCCGGTTCGTCGAGGTAGAGGAAGTCGAGGCCCGCGGAGGGCGGGGCGGGGCTGCCCGGCGAGGGTGGCACGGAACCGGGCGCGGAGGGCGGGGCGGGGCCGCCCGCAGAAGCAGCAGCGGGGTCGCTCGCCGAGGGGGCGCTTTCGACGGTCACTGTGCTCCTTCGGGCGGGGTGAGGAATGGGAGAAGAGTCCCGGCGCGGCTCGCCGCTCAGACCGTGGTGAAGACCTTGCTGGTGATGCGCCACACCCCGTCGCGCTTGATGAGCCCGAAGTGGTTGCGGAAGTCGGCGCCGAGGAAGCCCCGCTCGTCGAGTACGGCGTGGGCGATGTCACCGGTGACGGTCACGCTGTGGATCTCGGAGGAGTACTCCGGTCCCGCGGGCGCGGCGGTCGCCACGACGTTGTCGGCGAACTCCGCTCCGCTCATCGTGGCGTAGTCGGGCCCGAGGTAGCCCCACATGATCGCGTTCGGATCGAAGGCGTCGCGCACGACCGCGGGATCGGCTGCCTTGCACCCGTCGACGTACTTCTGCACTGCGGCCTCGACCGCTGCTGCTTCACTCATACTGTTCTCCTGCTCATAACGGGAAGACGAGGGGAGGTCTCGCACGGCGACGAGACGACGGCGGGCGCGGTACTCGAGCGAGCACCGCGCCCTTTCTCGAGCCTCGGGTCAGCGTCCGCTGATCACCTGGGGCTCGGCGACGGCCTTGAGGCCCTCGACACCGAACTCGCGGCCGTAGCCGGACTTCTTTGCACCGCCGAAGGGCACCATGGGGTGGAGCCCGCCGTGCGAGTTGATCCAGGTGGTGCCGGCCTGCAGGCGGCCCGCGACCTCGAGCGCCTTGGCGCGATCCTGCGTCCAGACCGAGGAGCCGAGGCCGAACTCGAGCTCGTTCGCGAGGCGGATCGCCTCGTCGAGGTCGGTGTAGCGGATGATGGGCAGCGCCGGCCCGAACTGCTCCTCGACGACGAGATCGTTGTGGGGGTCGATGTCGGCGACGATGGTGGTCGGGTAGAAGTTGCCCGGGGCCTCGCGGTCGGGCTCACCGCCGAGCACCACGCGGGCGCCGGAGGCCTTGGCTGCCTCGACGAGTCGGTCGACGGTGTCGAACTGGTTGCGGTTCTGCAGCGGGCCGAGCACGTTGTTCTCGTCGAGCCCGACGCCCATCGGCACGTTCGCGGCGAACTTCGCGAGCTCGTCGACGACGGCGTCGTAGACCGAGTCGTGCACGTAGAGGCGCTTGAGCGCGGCGCAGGTCTGGCCGGTGTTGATGAATGCGCCCCAGAAGAGCTCCTCGGCGATCGCGGCGGGATCGACGTCGGGGAGCACGATGCCGGCGTCGTTGCCGCCGAGCTCGAGCGTGAGACGGGTGACGTTGTTCGCCGACGCCTCGATGATCTGCTGGCCGACCGGGGTGGAGCCGGTGAACATGATCTTGCCGATCTTCGGGCTGCGGGTGAGCGCATCGCCCACGGTGCGGCCAGGGCCGGTCACGATGTTCAGCACGCCCTCGGGCAGCACCTGGTTCATGACGGCGACGAGCGCGCGCACCGACAGCGCGGTGGTGTCGGCCGGCTTGATGACGACGGTGTTGCCCATGCGCAGCGAGGGCGCGATCTGCCAGATCGAGATCATCATCGGCCAGTTCCAGGGCGAGATCGCGCCGACGACGCCGATGGGGCGGTAGTGCATCTCGGCGTACCCGGACTCGTCGTCGACGAGGACCTCGACGGGCAGCGGGGTGTCGGCCGCGGTGCGGGTCCAGGCCACGCAGCCGCCGACCTCGAAGCGGGCGTTCGGGCCGTTGAGCGGCTTGCCCTGCTCGCGCGAGAGCAGCTCGGCGAGCGCCTCCGACGACGCCTCGATCTTGTCAGCGGCACGGTGCAGGTACGCGCTGCGCTCCTCGTCGGAGAGCGCGGCCCACGCGGGCTGCGCAGCCTCGGCCTTGTCGATCGCGGCCTCGAGATCCTCGATCGACTGCTTCTGCACCTTGCCGATGACCTCGTCAGTGGCCGGGTTGACCGAGTCGCGCGTCTCGCCGTCGGTGGCGACGACCGCCGCGAGCAGGCTTTCGTAGGTTTCCATGGATCCTCCAGGTCGAATACCGCTAGGTGTTCTCAGCGTAGCTTCCCCGCCTCATCGGGGCTTGACTCGTGCGGTGCCCCCGTTGTCTCTGAGGGAACAGTCGCCGGGGAGGGGGCAGGATCGGTCCCCGGCGCTTCACGGGCGAGTCGTCGGACGGCGAGCCAGCCGATGAGCGCCGCCGCCGCGGCGCCCGCCGCGATGCTCGTCGTCATGGTTGCGGCCGAGCTGCCGGCGAGCGCCGATACCACCGGTGCCGCGACGGCGCCGGCCGTGAACATGGCCATTCCCAGCAGCGCCGACGCGGTGCCGGCTCGCGACCCGTGCCCGCCGAGCGCGAGCGCGGTGCCGTTGGGTCCGCCGAGCCCCGCCGCCCCCAGGTAGAGCGCGAGCAGCGCGATGAACACGGGCGCCGGCGCGCCGAGGAGCGTCGCGATGAGCAGCGCGAAGGCCGCGGTCGCCCCGGCGAGCTGCCCGGTGAGGTACATGCGGGCCGTGCCCAGCCGCCGCACGAACACCCGACTGACCTGCGCCCCGCCGAGCTGCGACAGCGCGTTCATCGCGAACACCAGGCTGAAGAGCTGCGGGGTGAGCCCGAACTGCCCCTGCAGCACGAAGCTCGACATCGAGAGGTAGGAGAAGAAGGCCGCGCCGCTCAGGCACGCCGCCAGCATGAGTGCGACGAACAGCGGATCGCGCAGCACCACCGAGGCGTGCGACACCGTGGTGCCGAGCACCCCGCCGGCGTGCCGCCCCGCCTCGGGCAGCGATTCCCGCAACCCGAATACCGCGACGAACACGAGCGCGGCGCCGATCCCCGCCAGCACGAAGAAGATGCCGCGCCAGTCCATCACCCGGGCGAGCTGACCCCCGATCACGGGCGCGATGATCGGGGTGAGCGAGGTCACGAGCGCGAGCAGGGACAGCATGCGCGAGAGCTCGACGCCGTGGAACAGATCCCGCGCCACGGCCATGCTGATCACCACGCCGGCCGATCCGGCGAGCCCCTGCAGGAGCCGCGCCGCGAGCAGCACCTCGATCGTCGGCGCGATCGCGCACACCGCCGAGAGCACCGAGAAGAGGATCACCCCGACGACCAGCGGTCGCTTGCGGCCGAAGCGATCGGAGAGCGGGCCGGCGACGAGCTGCCCGATCCCGAGCCCGATCATGCACACCGACATGGTCGCCTGCGCAAGCGCATCGGAGGTGCCGAGTGATTGCGCGAGCTGCGGCAGCTGCGGCAGGTAGAGATCCATCGAGAGCGGGCCGAAGGCCTCGAGCAGACCCAGCACGAGGGTGATCCGCAGCAGCCCCATCGGCCGGGTGGGGGAGGATCGCGCGCTCCGTCGCCTCCGCGCGCTCATCGGGCGAGGATCCGGCGCCACCAACTGTCGCGGGCGTCGTTCGCGGCGCGCGACACCGCGGCGTCGGGTGAGAAGCCCGTGAAGCCGTGGTACCCGCCGGACCAGACGTGCAGTTCGGCCTCTCCGCCCGCGGCCCAGATGCGGCTCGCGTAGTCGACGGACTCGTCGCGGAAGACCTCCGCTGAACCGACCTCGATGAACGCCGGGGGCAGACCCGAGAGGTCGGTCGCCCGCGCGGGAGCCTGGTACGGGTGCACGCGCTCGCCGCCGCGGTCGGCCCCGAGCGCGGCGTCCCAGCCGGTGTCGTTATTGTTGCGGTCCCAGGCGCCGATGCCGTCGTACTGCCATGCCGAGACCGTGGCGTTGCGGTCGTCGATCATGGGGCAGCCCACGAGCTGTCCGGCGAGCGCGGGGCCGCCGCGATCCCGCGCCATGAGCGCCACCGCGGCGGTGAGGCCGCCTCCGGCCGAGGCTCCCGAGACGACGATGCGATCGGGATCGACGCCGAGCTCCGCGGCGTGCCGCGCCATCCAGGCGAGCGCTGCGTAGCAGTCCTCCGCGGCGGCGGGAGCGGGGTGCTCGGGGGCGAGACGGTACTCGACCGCGACGCCGACGGTGCCGTAGCGCTCGGCGAGATCGATCAGCTCGCCGGTGCCGAAGAAGCGCGTGCCGAGCACGTAGCCCCCGCCGTGGATGCCGAGCACGCCCGGGCGGGTCTCTGTCAATCTGCGCGAGGAATCGCTGGGACGCACGATCGTCACCTCGACGTCGGGCGCGCCCGCGGGGCCGGGGATCGTGCGGTGCTCCCACTCGACCGCCCTGCCGTCGGCCTGCGCCTCGATCGGCGGGATGACGGTCTCGAAGTGCGCGCGGTTCTCGAGGATCGTGTGGGCCCGCAGCGGGATCCGCTCGACGAGATCGAGGAAGAAGGCGAGCCCGCTCTCGAGTTCGGGATCGTAGGGCACGGGAGCGGGGCGGCTCGCGGGCTCGGGCGCCCGGTAGAGGGAACCGGTCTCAGGCATCGCCGCCTCCGCTCAGCACGCGGGAGATCCATGAGTCGCGCGACGCGAGCGCGGCCCGACTGATCTCGGTGTCGGGCATGTACATGTCGAAGCCGTGGCATCCGCCGGACCAGACGTGCAGCTCGGCCTGTCCGCCGGTCTCCCAGATGCGCCGCGCGTAGTCGACGTCCTCGTCGCGGAACATCTCGGCCGCGCCCACCTCGATGAATGCCGGCGGCAGTCCCGAGAGGTCGGCCGCCCGCGCCGGAGCCGCGTAGGCCGGAGCCTCGGGCGAGTAGGCGAGCTCCTCGCCGAGCACGCACTCCCACGCGAGCAGGTTCGCATCGCGCGCCCAGGTGCCGATGCCGTCGTACTGCAGGCTCGACACGGTCGAGTTGGTGTTGTCGAGCATGGGGCACAGCAGCAGCTGGCCCGCGATCGCGGGGCCGCCGCGATCCCGCGCCATGAGCGACACCGCCGCCGCGAAGCCGCCGCCCGCGCTGCCGCCCATCACGATGAGGCGATCCGGATCGGCGCCCAGTTCGGCCGCGTGCTCCGAGACCCAGCGGGTCGCCGCGTAGTTGTCCTCGGCCCCGGCGGGATACGGATGCTCGGGGGCGAGCCGGTACTCGACGTTGACGCCGACCACACCGTGGCGTTCGACGAGATCCACCACCCGGCCGTGCTCCCAGGAGCGATGCCCGACGATCATGCCGCCGCCGTGGAAGTTCACGAGCACCGGTAGCGGGCTCGGCCCGCGATCCGCGGGAGCGAACACCGTGATCTCGAGATCGGGTGCGCCCTCCGGCCCGGGGATCAGCAGTTCTTCGGCGGTGACGGGGCGCCCCGCGACCAGCTCGGCGCCGCTCGAGAAGGCCGGCCCGGCGCCGGGCTCCCGCATCGCGGCGAGCGTGGCGCGGCTCAGGCCCGGCTGGGGCGATGCCGCGAGCGCCTCGAGCGCGGGCAGCAGCTCGGGATCGAACGGGACAGGGGCGACGCTCGGGGCGCCGTGTGCGATCGGACGGTTCGGGGTGCTCATCGCGCTCACGGCCCTTCCGGATCGACGAGGCCGCGATCGGCCCAGAACGGTTCGACGCGGGCGCGGATCTCCTCGGCGCCCACGCGCTCGAGCAGTTCCAGACTGCCGAGGTTCGCCTCCAGCTGCGCCTCGCTCGAGGTGCCGAAGAGCGTCGTCGCCGTCGCCGGGTGCGTGAGCGTGAACGCGATCGCGAGCTGCGCGGGGGTGCCGCCCAGCTCCTCGGCGAGCTCCACGAAGGCCGGCACGTCGTCGATGATGCGCTGGCGGATCCCGCCCGGATCCCGACCCACCATGCGGTCCGTCTCGACCTTGCCCGCGAGGTAGCCGCCCTCCATCACGTCGGAGGCCTGCATCGAGAGCCCCTGCTGCCACAGCCGCGCGAACGGTTCGCCGTCGGGGATCGAGCGGCGCGAGACGCTGTACTTGAGCTGCGCGATCTCGGGGCGGGCGACACCCTCGGCCTCGGCGATGTCGAGCAGGGCCTGCACGTTCGCCGCCGACCAGTTGTTGACGCCCCACGCGCGGATCAGGCCGTCCCGGCGCAGCTCATCAAGGCTCAGGGCGATATCGCGCAGCTCCACGTCGTCGCGACGCAGATCGCCGAGGATCACGAGGTCGGCGTGGTCGTCGCCGACGCGGAAGAGGGCGTTCTCGAGCTGCGGGCGGAATCCGCGATCCGCGTCCCACCCCTCGAGCCACAGCTTCTCCGAGAGCAGGTAGTCGTCGCGGCGCACACCCGCGGCGCGGATGATCGCAGAGAACAGCACGTCGGTGAACGCCGGCGGCATGCCGGGGGCGCCGTAGACGCCCACGTCGAACAGGTTGACGCCGCGGTCGATCGCGGTGCGCACCATCGCGACGGCATCCTCGAAGTGCATGCGGTCGTAGATGTGCCAGGAGCCGAGCGCGAAGATCGAGGTCTCGAGGTCGCTCAGTCCGATGCGGCGGCGGGGGATCGGGGTGTTCATGTCAGGTCCTTTCAGTGGAGTCGCGGATCAGGCGGCGTCGATCCGCGGATCGATCACGGCCTTGACCTCGCCCAGACGGTGCATGTTCGCGATCCTGTCCGAGGCCTCGGACAGGCCGCAGGGCGCGGAGAACAGCTCGTCCCAGGGGAAGCGGTCGGCGAAGGTGCGGAAGAACTCGATCGAGCGGTAGTAGTCGGAGACGTCGCCGTTGAGCGACCCCACGACGGTGAGCTCCTTGCCCATGACGGTCGAGAGCGGGAACGGGTCGCCCGCGGGGCCGGTCGAGCCGACGATCGCCACGGTGGCGCGCTGCGCCGCCATGGCCACGGCCTCGGGTCCGATACTCGGGGCGCCCGCGAAGTCGAGCACGAGATCCGCGCCCTGCCCGTCGGTGATCTCCATGACCCGCGCGATCGTCGCCTCCGATCCGCCGGGCTTGCCGTCAGCCCCGGGGGCGCCGATGTCGACCGTGTGGGTCGCGCCGAAGCGCTTCGCCAGCTCGAGCCGCGCGGCGGGCGCCCCGACCGTGACGACGGTGCCGGCCCCCGAGATGCTCGCGACGGCCGTGGCGAACAGGCCCAGTGCGCCCGAGCCCTGCACGACCACGCGCGATCCGGCGCGCACGCCGCCCGCCCGATCGAAGGCCCGCAGCACGGTCTTCGCCGCGCAGCCGGCCGCCGAGGCCCACGTGTCCTTCACCTCGGCCGGCAGCCGCAGCTTCTGGGCGCCGGGGGTGACGTAGGCGTAGTCGGAGAGCCCGGCGGTGGCGTAGGGCGGCACGTCGCTGCGCTGCAGGAAGCCGTAGCCGCGCTTGGAGCAGGCGTTCGGCTGGCGCAGCACGGTGCAACCGAAGCACTCGCCGCACACCGACTCCGACCAGCCGAGGCGGTCCCCGACCGCGATGGGCTCGCCGAGGGCGTCGGTCGTGCCCTCGCCGACCGCGACGACCTCGCCGACCATCTCGTGCCCGAGCACCATCGGCAGCATGCCGGGGAAGCTCATCTTGCCCGCCCAGATCTCGATGTCGGTGCCGCAGAGGGTAGTGCAGGTGATGCGCACGAGCGCCGCGCCGGGTTCGATGCGCTCCGGCAGAGGCAGGTCCTGCATCTCGAGGGGGCGCCCGTGCTCGGTGAGCACCGCGGCGCGGGTGGACGTGGGGATCGTCATCGAATGCTCCATTCCGTGGGTGTCGGCATGGCGTCGTTGCCCGACTGCCGAGGATGTGGTTTTATTCTACATACGTTGACCCAAACGGGAAGCCCGATTCGCCGATGCGATGCAGGCGCCGAACCGAGAGTCGCGAAATCGCGAGGTCGCGAGAGAATTCATCGAGACGGAGTGCATCCATGGCGCAGTGCAGTGACACATCCTCGGGCGGGGCGTGCGAGCCGGGCGAGGTCGCCCCCTCCGTCGCGGCCGGTCGGGCCGACCTCGTGCTGCGCGGCGGAACCGTGCTGACCATGACCGAGGGGAGCGGCGGCGCAGGGGCAGGCGCGGGCGACCGCGCCGAGGCCGTCGCGGTCGTCGGCGGGCGCATCGCGGCCGTCGGATCCGACGCCGAGATCGAGCCGCTGATCGGCCCCGGCACCCGGGTCGTCGAGCTCGCGGGCCGCGCGCTGCTGCCGGGCATCAACGACTCCCACCTGCACGCCACCTGGCTCGGCGCGCGCTGGCCGCACACGTTCTTCGGCGCTCCGGATCCCGAAACCGCCGCGAAGGTGAGCGGGATGCTCGCGCCGGATCGGGCCTCGCGCCGCGCCGCGATCCTCGCTGCCGGCCGCATGCTCTCCGAACTCGGCATCACCAGCTACACCGAGCCCGGCATCGGCCCGGGGGAGGACGACGGCGAGACCGGGTGCTTCCACAGCGAGGTGCTCGACGTCTACCGCGAGCTCGCCGCGGCCGGCGAACTGCGCCAGCGGGTCACCATGCTGGCCCTCTACGGAGTGCTCGACGGCCCGTGCGACGTCGACACCGTGCTCGCCGGCATCCGCGAGCGGGCGGCAGCTGATCCCGAACCCGATCCCGCGTGGCTCAACGTCCCCGGCGTGAAGATCTTCGGTGATCTCATCCCGCTCTCGCGCCAGGCGTGGACCTCGCACCCCTACGACGACGGCACCCACGGCGACCTGCTCGTGCACGGCGACACCGTCGAGCAGAAGGCCGAGCGGCTCGCCGAGATGATCCGCGCGGCCCACGCGGCGGGCCTGCAGATCGGCCTCCACGCCACCGGCGACCGCACGATCCAGGTCGCGCTCGACGCGATCGCCGAGGCCGCGGCCGTGCCCGGCGCCCCCTCGTCGCACGAGCTCGGCCACGTCATGATCCACGGCGACCTCGCGACCGAGGCCCAGGTGCGGCGCATGGCCGAGCTGGGCGTCTGGCTCAATACCCAGCCCGGCATCGCCGCCATCACTCGCGACTGGCTCGCGAGCATGATGGGCGACGCCGTGGCCGACAGCGCCTGGCAGCTCGGCGCCGCGCTCGACGCGGGTGTGCTCGTGCTCTCGTCGGACTCGCCGATCCTCGGATTCGACTGGCGGCGGTGGATCGCCGACGCCGACGCCCGCATCGTCGCGATGGGCGGATCAGCTATGCCGGAAGCGGCGCGGGACCGCCTGCATCGGCTGCTGCGCGCCTACACCGCGGTGCCCGCCGCGCAGGACCGCGCCGCCGCGTGGAAGGGCACGATCGAGACGGGCAAGGTCGCCGACCTCGTCGTACTGGCGCGCGACCCCTTCGAGGTCGGCGCCGCGGCGCTGCCCGAGGTGCCCGTCGATCTCACGGTGCTCGACGGGCGGGTCGTGTTCGAGCGGTAGGCGGCGCGCTCTCGTGTGCGCCGACGCCGACGCGGACTCCGACGCCGATGCCGACGCCGACGCGGAGTCCCATCCTGCTGATATTCCTCGGGTGGAAGCAGCAGTTCGGGACTCCGCGTTTTCGTGCCGGTGTCGGTGCCGGTTCGGGTGCCGGTGCAGGTGCCGGGTGCAGGCGCGGACACCGGGTGCCCAGGCTCAGGTGAGCAGCTGGCCGCCGTCCACAGCGAGACTCACTCCGGTGATGTGCCCGGCGTCGGTGCTCGCCAGGAACACCACCGAGGGTGCGATGTCGGTGGTCTTCGCGAGGTCGCCGAGCGGGATCCGGCTCGACCAGGCCTCGCGTGCCGCCGATCCCTCGGGCATCCCCATCTCGAGCATCGGCGTGAGCACGGGCCCTGGGGCGACCGCGTTGACGCGGATGCCGTGGGCGGCCAGCTCGATCGCCGCCCAGCGGGTCACGGAGTCGACCGCTGCCTTGCTCGACTCGTAGGCGCCCATGCCCGGGGTCGGCTGGCGTCCGCCGATCGATGAGATGTTGACGATCGCGCCACCGCCGCCGGCCGCGATACGGTGCCTTGCGAACGCCTGGATCATGTTGAAGGTACCGATCACGTTCACTTCGAGGATCGAGCGGTAGGCGTCGGGTTCGAGCTCGGTCACAGCTCCGTGCACCGACAGGATCCCGGCGTTGTTGACGAGCACGTCGACGCCGCCCCGCTCGGCGAGGTCGTTCAGCGCGGCGGCGACGGCTGCGGCGTCGGTGATGTCGAGCGCGAGGGCCTCGGCGCCGAGTTCCGGTGCCGCCGCGGTCACCGCTGCGGCATCGCGATCGGCGAGGATCGCGCGGTCCCCGGCGGCGATGAAGGCCCGGGCGATGCTCTGCCCGATCCCGCCGGCGCCGCCGGTGATGAGGACGGTGCGGGGTTCAGCGCTGCCCGGGCTGGGGGTGGGGGTGGGCGCGGATGAGGTCACGGTGACTCCTTCGTCGGTCGGATGCGAGAGTGGATCGTTCGCGATTTATATTATACGATCGTAGAAAATAAACGGCAACGGCTCGGCGGAGCCGAAGTCTCGAACTGCGAGGAGGCGGTTGTGGAGTTCAACGGCAAGGTTCCCACTCGGAAGCTCGGGCCCGGCGGGCCGGAGGTGCCGGTCTTCGCGCTCGGCTCCTGGAATATCTGGGACCGCATGGAGGCGGCGGATCGCCGTGCGCTGATGAGCCGGGCCGTCGAGGCGGGATCGGCGTTCTTCGACGTGGCCTACTACAACATGGGGCCGCATGCCGAGGCCTCGCGCACCGACCTGCTCTTCGGTGAGACGATTCGGGATCTCGGCCTTGCGCGCTCCGACTATCAGCTCTGCGGCAAGCTCTGGCTGTGGGAGTACCCCGATACCGGCTTCGCGAGCCAGATGGATGTCTCGCTCGAGCGCATCGGCGCCGGGGCCGGCGGACCCGAGAGCTTCGACACGGTCGTCGTGGGCGACTTCATGGGCGACATCGATATCGCCCAGGTGGTGCGCGACGTGCAGGCGGAGATCGACCGCGGCAGCTTCGCCAGCTGGGGGGTCAACAACTGGCCGGCCGAGTCGCTGCAGCTCGCGCTCGACACGGCGACCGCCGAGGGGCTGACCCCGCCGAGCTTCGCCCAGCTCAAGTACGGGCTCGTGCGCCGCAGCATGGCCGAGGGGGAGTTCTACGGGCGCTGGTTCGAGAACGGCACGCTCGCGCTGCAGGCATCGGACGCCTTCGAGGGCGGGATCCTGGTCGGCAAGCTCAGCCCCGCCCGCAAGATCGGCGCCGACGTCGGGGGGATCCGCGAGCGCATCGTCGCGGCCTACCCGCGCGTCGCCGAGATCGCCGCATCGTTCGACGCGACGCCCGCGCAGCTCGGCATCGCGTTCTGCCTCGCGAACCCCGCGACCGCGAACGTGCTCTTCGGGGCCTCGAGCGTGCGGCAGCTCGACGACAACCTCGGCGCGATCTCGCTGCTCGATCGCGTGGGCGCGCAGCGGATCCGCGAGGCCACCGCGGAGCTCTGGCTCGACCGCGAGGTGCGGGCAGACGGGGTCTGGGAGTCCCCTGCGCCCCCTGCGTCACCTGCGCCCCCTGCCGCGTAGGGGTGGACGCCCGCCGACCCTCCCCATGGATCGCGGAGTCTCAAATTGCGGGGTCGAGGGCGGGGTAAGCCGCAGATTGACACTCCGCGATTGAGGGGTTGGGGCGGATCGAGCGTGCGGTACTTCGCTCACATCTGGCCGAGATCGACCGGATGATTCGAATCGACCCGGGATGCGGTGGATAACCCGTTCCAGGCGCCGACGCCGGGGCAGGATGCTGGGCATGCCTCGCGATCCCTCACCCCTCCCTCCGCACCTCGCCGGTGCGCCGTTCACGGTGAGCGCTGCGCTCGCGTCAGGGGTGCCGCCCCATCGGCTGCGATGCGGAGACCTGCAGCGGGAGTTCCACGGCGTGCGAGCACCTCGCTCTGAACTGCGGGGGCTGTCGGATCGCTGCCGCCTGCTGCTGACGGGCAAGCCCGAGAACTGGGCCATCGGTGGAGCCACCGCGGCGCGGCTGCACGGGCTGCCCCTGCCGAGAGAGCTCGAGACCGACACCCGTCTGCACGTGGTCGCGATCGGCGGTGCGAACGCTCCCGACGGAAGGGGATTGTGCGGTTCGCGTACGAAACGCGCGCTGCCGGTCGTGATGAAGAACGGAGTGAGGGTGCTCGCTCCGGAGTA